>LAQD01000009.1:12212-17069 GCA_000981705.1 Rhodobacteraceae bacterium ASP10-04a | reverse complement strand
CATCAGCTTCGGTGACGTACTTAGCCTCTTTTCCAATCACTATACCTAGTTCAACCTCCCAATCAGTTTTAACCGAGTTGCGTGGAATTTCTACATTGTCATTTGGCCCCATAATAGAGGAGGTTGCCTTGAAAAAAATTACAGGTTCATCCGGCAAGGACATTCCACTCTCGGCAGCGTGATCAGCATAATTCAGGCCTATACAGACGAATTTTCCAACATTTCCAACGCAAGCTCCAATCCGTGTTGAGGCCTCAACTACTGGTAAACAAGTAGGATCAAGATTACGTAATGTCGAAATAGTATTATCTGAAAGGGTTAGACCCACAAAATCATCAACGTGTCCTGACAAATCACGAATAGACCCATTAGCATCAATCATTCCGGGCTTTTCAGCACCAAGTGCACCATATCTTAAAAGTTTCATAATATTTTCCCTTAGTTGACCCAACCGCCATCTATTACATGCGTTGTACCAGTCGTGAATTTAGCTTCATCACTGGCAAGATACACAGCCAAAGCTGCAATTTCCTCAGGTGCCCCGACACGACCCATAGGCTGCCGGTCAACAAATTCTTTCATAGCTTTTTCAAAATCACCTGTAGCTTTAAGCCGCGCATGCAGTGAGGGACTATCAACGGTACCTGGGCAAATTGCATTACATCGAATACCGCGGGTAACGTAATCAGCTGCAACTGATTTTGTTAAGCCAATAACCGCAGCTTTAGTAGCAGTATACGCAAACCGGTTGGGCACTCCTTTGATAGAACTCGCCACAGATGCCATATTAACGATTGAGCCACTGCCTACTGCCAGCATTCCCGGCAAAACGGCACGGATGGTGTGGAACATTGCTTTAACGTTCAGATTGAAAGCAAAATCTAATTCATCTTCGGAAGCTTCCAGTATACTGCCAGAATGTACAAAGCCCGCACAATTAAATAAAATATCAATTTGGCCGATATCTCCAATTACAGCACTTATGGCAGCACTATCGGTCACATCCAGTTGGCGAACATCTAGCCCGTCTATACCGAGAATTTGATCAGTATTTATATCAGTTGCAATGACACGTGCGCCCTCATCTCGCATCCGCAAAACTGTGGAAAGCCCAATTCCCGCACCAGAGGCAGTAGCCAGAACCGTTTTACCAGCTAATCTTTTCATCTGATTTTCCTTTTATTTACTTACTAAGCAGGCGACCTGCTGTTTGAAATTCTATCACGTTATATACGTTTAAGATGGGTGGACTTTACGGAACGCTCCCTTGCCCATAGGCATGGCCTTCAGGGCTAATATTGCTTTCATTATTATAATATGTATTTTTCATTGGATTTTTAAGGTTTTTGCATCAACTGCGTTGCAGGCAAACTACTACTCTCATATGCTGCTTCTACTAAAGCCATTGTGTTCCATGCATCCTCAACAGATGAAATTAGGGTATCTTCTTCGCCACTAGAAAATCGCTGCAACTGGGCCATTCGGTGGCCAAAGCTTTCAGTAAACCAAGAGCCTTGCAGCGGGATGGCTTGCCAACCATCCCCAGTGTTGATCTCTAAGATGTCAGATTCACCCTTTGGATAATCAAGGTTAACACCAAGCTGCACGTACGCAGCGCCTTTGGTGCCTTCGATGCGGAACTCACAGGCCTGATATTTGCGCCCAAATGAGTGGTTGTGATTAATGGAAAGCGCGCAGCGAACCATATCACCATAATCGAGGATTGCCGACGTTCGGGTGTTGGAGGTCATGTCATGTGGATGGCCAAGGGTCTTAGCATGGACACCCAAAGGGTCGCCAAACAGTGAGCGAATAAAGTCCATATAATGAATTGAATGCAGCAAAATTTCGACCCTCGGAAGGTCTTTCAAAAACGCCCATAGGCCCCATGGGGTATCAAGCGCAAGCCAAGCATCAAAATCGACTAAATCACCGAGTAAACCCTGATCAACCGCATCTTTCAGCGCCAACATCATAGGCGCAAAACGGAGTTGAAAATTGACGGCAGCCTTGAGGTTGCGAGCCCGACAGATTTTTAAAATCTCTGTTGCATCTTCCAGATTAGAACCCATTGGTTTCTGCATCAAAACAGCTGACCCAACGGGTAAAATACCAAGGATTTTAGCATGAGCATCTGGTGGTGTTGCTATATCAAAAACTACGCTGGATTGATTAGCAGCCTGTTCAGCAGTTTCAAAGGCAACAAACCCACACTGATCCGCCAAGTTTTGTGATTTTCTAAGGTCAGTATCAAATACACCTAAAATTTCAAATCCGGCTGCCGCATAAGCGGGGATATGTGCGTCTGTCACAATTGAGCCTGCCCCAAAAATAACAATCGGCATAGGCTTTGAGGGACGTGGCCAGCTTTGGTTAAGTTCAATCATAGTGGAAGACTTCTTCCATTATAGCCCAATGTTCACCCTCAGAACGCTCATCAAGTGGTGTTTGACAGGGAATACAAACACCCCACCATCGTTGTGTTTCAGGGTCAGCAGCCATCCGCGCCATATCAGTGTCAAAATCATTACCCATATACTCAAAGTAACTGAACAAAAGATTTTCAGGCTCACGTAAATAAATTGAGTAGTTTTGAATATTACACTCAGAAATTTTAGCAAGGACGGTCGGCCAAACCTCTGCGTGTAGACGTTTGTATTCATCAATTTTTTTGGCTTTAAGCCCAATCACACTGCCATATCGCTTCACACCACAACCTCCGAAGAATATACATTAATTTTTGCATTATTGACCGCAGTAACATCCCAATCAATCCCGATACCTGGCCTTTCACTTGGGAAAGCTTGGCCATTTTTGATTTGCATGCCTGTTTTTGTTAAGCTGTCGAGTTGCGGTATATATTCAAGCCACGGAGCGTTAGGAATTGCACAGACATTGCTGACCACCAATCAATTTTGCATCGATGGTGACTCCGTCATAATCACCAGCAGAAGCGGGTGATGTGGCCATCACAGCGAGGCAGGTGGTTGCACTCAGAAATGACCGGATTACACTTTTTTTCATCATATCCTCCCAAGGATGTTTTATTAAAACTCTGACAGAAACTACCGCCATGTTTCGTATCTAAACTTGACTTTTATATACAGTCAACCTTTACTTAAGCTAAGACGAAAGGAGTTTCCTATGCTTTTTGATACACACTTACATTTGATTTACCCTGATCGCCTCGACTATCCTTGGTTGAAATCCGTCCCTGCTTTGAGTGCACCCAGCACATTTAGTTCCTATTCAGTCAAAGCAAAACGTCTTGGAATTTCTGAGTGTTTACACATGGAAGTTGACGTTGATCCAAAGCAAATTTATCAGGAAAATGAACTAATCGCAGAATTAATGGGGGAGCCAGCTAGCATTTTGCGTGGTGCCATTTCCGCAGCACGGCCAGAAAATTCCGACTTTAGTCAGTTTGTTGAAGCAGCCCAACATAGCAAAACCATCAAAGGATTTCGTAGAGTTTTGCATACTCAAAAAGACGAGACATCTCAGTCCAAGACTTTCCGAAACAATATCAAACTCTTATCAGATACAGGCCTGACTTTTGATCTTTGTGTGTTACCGCATCAATTATTGATCGCTGCAGAGCTAGTAGACTACTGTCCGCAGGTAACCTTTATCCTCAACCATTGTGGAGTGCCAAACATCAAAAATGGTGACTTTTCCCCTTGGAATAATTTTATAAGTGCGTTGGCAGAACGCCCAAATGTAATTGCTAAAATATCTGGTTTAATCGCGTATGGGGATGCAGAAACATGGGATTTAGATGACATACGCCCATATTTTGATCATACAGTTGAGGCATTTGGTCATAGTAGGATAGTCTGGGGAAGTGACAGCCCAGTTTGCAATCTCGGCGGTGGTTTAGAAACTTGGGTCGCGTCAACCCACGCATTGACAGCGGATTGGTCATTGGATCAGCGGCGCTGTTTTTATAAAGACAATGCAAAAAATATTTGGTTAGTTTAATGACGATACCAAGATGCTATTTTTAAGAATAGTAAATTAATAACACTCGATGCAAAAAGGCTAACGCAGATGCCAACCGACAATCTTGATACTAGCGAAAAGTACAGTGCACCAGCACTGTCAAAAGGATTGGACATATTAGAACTGCTTGCTACACAAAGTGCAGGGATGAAAAAATCAGATATAGCTAAATCACTTAAGCGCTCAGTAAGTGAAATATTCCGTATGTTAGCCGTGTTAGTAGAAAGAAATTACGTTAGTGTAGATGTAGCAAGTGAACATTATTCGCTAACATTGAAGCTTTTTGAAATATCTCACCGACACCCACCAATCAAACGACTAACTAAAGTTGCTAGTGATGTTATGGCCGACTTGGCAATTAGCCTTAACCAGTCAATTCACTTGTCTATCCTCTATGGAAACAATATTTTAGTAATTTCACAGAACGACCCACCTGGAAATAACGTAACGAGTGTCAGACTTGGCGCGCGAATTCCCGTGACACAAACTGGATCAGGTGCAGTTCTTATACATCAATTATCATCTCAGAAGCGCGATGATATTTGTGACCAAATCGATACTGCTACACAGGAACAAATTAAAGTATTTAAGGAAGCCGTCATTCAGGTACAAAATTTTGGTTACTGTGTTAGCCCGTCGATGGTCATTGCAGGGGTACAAAATATTTCTGTGCCGGTTTTTGACTATTCGGGAAAAGTAATCGCGGCTCTGACAATTCCGTTCATTCAGCGCCTCATCACCAACAATGACCCTGACCTTAACACTGCAGCTAACGCTATGCTACTAGCTGGAGAACAAGTTTCCAACTTCCTTGGCGCCAACGCCGCATTGTCAATTTAAATGATCCCGGATAAC
>LAQD01000009.1:8188-12015 GCA_000981705.1 Rhodobacteraceae bacterium ASP10-04a | reverse complement strand
CACATCAACGTTGTGTTTTGCATACACGTAGTTTCACCTTTAGAAAGTCCAGTTAAGACCAAGATTCGCAGATGTGCTGTTAGGTCATTATTGGATAATGACGCATTGATAGGGCCTACAAACGAAGTGCCATTCTTGCGCTTATAATTAAACCCAACTGACAGCGTGCCAAACATATCGTCTGTAACACTATCTTTATGCGTTTCTGCTGTACATCGGCTTATTAATCTTGAAGTAATGTATTTACCAAAAATTTGGTGTTGCACTATCTTTCTACCTGCAACAGGCGCCGTCTACTTTTAATAAAATTGGTGAGGATACGATGACTGCATTATATAAGACCATAAGTATCCTATTACTTGTTTTTATGGGAGCTTGTTCATCCACGCCTTCCTTAAAAGATGCACCAATGTCTAAATTAAAATTAAATTTAGAAGAATTTTTCTTAGGGACAACTACAGCACATGGTCAATTTCAAGATAGATTTGGTAAGGTAAGTCGACGCTTTACTGTTGAAATTCAGGGAACATGGGATGGAGAAATTCTAACCCTGTCTGAAGACTTTATTTATGAAGACAATAGCACAGAACAACGGGTTTGGACACTTAAGAAAGCGAGCACAAATAAATGGGTTGGCACTGCAGCAGGTGTTGACGGTATGGCTTATGGTGAGGAACGCGGTGACACTTTCAACTGGAAATATTCATTTAATTTACCAACTAAAAATGGAACAATCCTTGTGAATTTCGATGATTGGATGTGGTTGATGGATGACAAACACTTATTGAACAGAGCCTATATGTCGAAGTATGGTTTGAGGATTGGAGAGGTAATTATTGTTTTTAAAAAAAATAACACTTAATTTTTTAAAACCAATACTAACTAAATTTGGAAAAATATAATAAGCTCCAGTTTAGAAGTGTTTAGTGATACTTATTTGTTTAAGCCCGCGTGTCTAAAATTTTGCCAAAAAGTATAAAGTTAGATTAAAACATATATATTTTGTAACAGTTAAGGCAGGCCTTTCTTCAACTCGTGTGTTCTGGAATATAAAATGAATGATTTGACTATTAATAAAATTCGGCCGTTCTTTCATATTAAGAACTTTAAGGACGGTGTGGAAGATTCTGTTCTAGAAAGGGTGATGACGCCAGAGGGGCGGTCTTCAGAGTACGTGGAAGGATATGAGTTTGGGAAAACACTTCTGAAAACCAGCCTGAATACTGTGATTAAATAGTTTTATTATCAGCCTTTATAAGCTCTTCAACACCAATAACCGCCAGAGGTTTTTCCAAGTCTTCCTCGCTGACAGCCATAATTATTTTGTCAGTAATGTCGCGGTAAAGGCTTGATGCGCGTTGTAGATCTCCACCGAAGGCAACTCTTACTTTCTCTATCTGCTCATCAGAGAACTCACAATAAAACAGCTCTTGCTCATAGCTAGAAACAGACTGATCCAAAGGACCTCGCATATCATTGTAAATAACGCCATCATTCATAAATTACTCCTCGGGCAGATTAGAGGCCCCAAAAACTTCGTTCCAGTTATCAGGTTGCTCTTCTAGAAAGGAGCTCACCTCTGCCCAACCTAATTTATCTGGGTTTTCCAACAAACCTTCTTGTTCACTACCAACAAAAAGTTCGTAATGGTTAGCTTCTTCATCCGAAACGCCATAGCAATTTACAAGATTACCAACGGCATTTGTAAAGCTGTGCTTAACGCCACCAGCCCGTAAATTTATGTAATATTGGCTATTAGAAATTACAGTATTAGTCATAAGAAAATTCCCATTTTATTTTAGGATATCCGAATATGCTTAAAGCAATTCAAAGTAGACTTAAATAAAAACAACACAAAAAATTTCACTGAATAATTACATAGAGTTAAACTGTGGCAGCACCAACACGTTGGTTAGACCGGACTAACCACATAAAAACCCAAGGCCAAGCCCCACCTAATAATCAAAAGTGCCCTGATCAAATCCGCTTTACTGTTTATTAGGTTTCGCCATCCTTTGCACATTAAGAGCATGATCCGAGAGAAGTTATGGTAGCTTTTATCACGATAAAGCAACTCCAGCTAATAAAATTAAAATGCAAACAATGATGCATACCCTCAATTGCAAATTATGTTTTAAAAATATTGTGTCCCGAGCTCCACCTCCACAACTACGACCTATCCCCGCAATTTTGCGCCACTAGGATCAAAGGGCGGCTCAGCCAAAACAACCGCGCGATGGGGCTTACCAAGCACCATGACATCCAGCTCGTCGCCGACTTTAACATTTTTCAAATAGCACAGCGCAAGCGACTTATTTACGCCGTATCCATAAGTCCCTGAGGTAACCCGACCAACCCCAGCGCCAGTTTTATCAAAGATCGGCTCGCCCCCGGTTGCATCCGCAGTGGTAACATCCAATATTTCGACAATTGAAAGCGTTTCTCGCGGCACATTATCTTTAATTGCAAGGTAAGCGTTCTTGTGCAGAAAATCTTTATCCAGTTTAATTAGGCCGGCAAGCCCAACCTCTTGTGGCCAATATTCTGGACTATATTCACGCGACCAAGAGCCATAGCCTTTTTCTACCCGCAAGCTCATTAGCGCTCGCCCACCCACAGGCCCAGCACCAAAAATCTTTCCTGTTTCAAGCAATGCTTCATAAAGGCGTAGTTGATCTTCAGTTTTACAATGCAGCTCCCAGCCCAAATCACCGGTAAAAGACACTCGTAAGGCTATACAATCCACCCCAGAAAGCTCAATACGTTGAGACCGCATGAACGGAAAATTCACCGTAGCCAATGAAGTGCTGGTCAAACGTTGCAACAAATTCCTCGATTTAGGACCCGCTACGTTGAAGCCACACATTGCGTCCGTCAGACTTTCAAAGGTCACCCCATCAGGCATCGGTACCATATTCCAAAATCTTTGATGATAGCGCTCCGCCATGCCAGAGCCAATGATCATAAATTCATCATCTGCAATGCAAGTAACAGTAAAGTCACCCGCGATACCGCCCCGCACACCTATCAAGGGCGTCAAACAAGAGCGCCCAACGGTTTGTGGCATATTATTCGCAAAAATCGCATTTAACCAATCGGCGGCCGCCTCACCGAGAACCCGGTATTTAGCAAAATTAGAGATGTCTATAATGCCAGCATGTTCCCGCAACATTCGGCATTCCCGGCCAACAGGTTCAAACCAATTTTGACGAATAAATCCATTGGTATCTTTGGCACCAGGCGCGTCAGAAAACCATTGTACATGCTCCCAGCCATAATTAAGGCCAAACACGCCGCCCAGCGCCTGCTGTAACGCGTGGACGGGGCGGGTGCGCAACGGACGTCCTGCTTCGCGCTCTTCATTGGGAAAATGAATGGCAAAGCGGTTAGCATATTGATCACCTACCCGAGCTTTAGTAAAAGCTTTATCAGCCCAGTCGCCAAATCGTGCAACATCCCAAGCGAACATGTCATATTGGCTTTCGCCGTCCACCATCCATTGCGCTGACATAAGACCCATGCCGCCAGACTGACTAAAACCTGGAATGATACCGTTACAGCAGAAATAGTTTCTAAGGTCTGGGTGCGGGCCATAGAGCACATTGCTATCCGGGGACCAAATCATTGGCCCGTTAATGACCCGTTTGATTCCAGCGGCACCCAACACCGGGACACGTTTCATAGCTCGCATCATATTATCTTCAATACGGTCAAGATCATCAGCAAATAGTTCATGAGCAAAATCAATAGGAGTGCCCTCCTCCGCCCAAAACCGCAGGTCTTTTTCATAAGCGCCTATCAAAAGGCCCTGCCCTTCTTGGCGTAGG
>LAQD01000009.1:2722-8040 GCA_000981705.1 Rhodobacteraceae bacterium ASP10-04a | reverse complement strand
GCATTCACTATCCATTTTGTGTGTATGTCACCATTGGGAGTGCGTACGATCCAACTACCATCTGCTTGCTGCTCTGTGCCAATGACGGGGGTGAAGCGATGTATTTCAGCTCCGCGCGCACGAGCTCCTGCTGCATAGGCGTTGGTAACGCCGGAAGGGTCGACATTGCCACCTTCAGGCTCAAACATAATACAGCGCACCCCGTCATAATCTACTAATGGATGCAAACACTCAGCCTCATCACGAGTAACCTCATAGAAGTTCATCCCATAGAACTTTGCCTTTGCAGCTTGTAAGCGCAGCTGATGCTCTCGGTTCTCGGTTTGAGCCAAATAGAGACTGCCTGGTTGAAACACACCACAGCTTTGCCCCGTCTCAGCTTCTAACTCATTGTAGAGGTTCATTGTATAATGCTGAATACGACTGATGTTGGTGCTATCATGCAGCCCGTGAATGTTAGCTGCCGCGTGCCATGTAGATCCTGAGGTCAGCTCATTTCGCTCAAGGAGTACAACATCAGTCCACCCCAACTTTGCGAGATGATACAAGATTGAACATCCAATGACACCGCCGCCGATAACTACCGCTTGAGCATGGGTCCGCATATTTAATACTTTCTTTATAATGAGTACTCACTCAACTTTTCACCATGACAAGACCCGCACGTTGCCGCAAGGCGACATTTGATGTCTGATCTAGTACATCTGCCCCAAGGCATCGTTATATTCACACTCCGGGAGTATAATAAGTCAGAAAGAGATAATGTTTTCGCCAATTTATGTCGTGAATTGCTATTCATTTAAAAAAAGCTCAGTCATAGTTGCAATCAAATATTAGGAGAAGAGCAATGCAGACAACAACTCGGGTAGCTGTCATCGGCGGCGGTGTTGTCGGATGTTCAGTTTTGTATCATCTCACAAAGCTCGGGTGGTCCGATGTGATGTTGTTGGAGCGCTCAGAACTCACCTCGGGATCCACGTGGCATGCAGCCGGTGGGTTTCATACATTAAATGGTGACACCAATATGGCGGCTCTGCAGGGCTACACAATTAAGCTCTATAAAGAGCTAGAGGCAATAACCGGTTTATCGTGTGGTCTTCACCACGTGGGCGGGGTGACACTTGCGGACAATCAAGATCGCTTTGATATGCTGGTCGCAGAACGGGCCAAGCATCGATATATGGGGCTGGAAACAGAAATCGTCGGACCCGAAGAAATTGCCAAAATAGCTCCTGTCACTAATATTGAGGGCATAATTGGCGCACTTTATGACCCCCTAGACGGCCACCTTGACCCCTCTGGTACAACACACGCCTACGCAAAGGCGGCGCGTATGGCCGGAGCCACAATCAAAACCCATTGCAAAGTGCTTCAAACCACCCAACGTAGCGACGGAACCTGGGACATTATAACCAACAAAGGCTCTATCCACGCCGAGCATATAGTCAATGCCGCAGGACTTTGGGCGCGTGAAGTGGGAGCCATGGCGGGTATCTACTTCCCCCTACTGCCGATGGAGCATCAATACATCGTCACAGAAGAAGTTCCTGAAATTGCCGCTATTATTGACGCTGGTGGTGAGCATCCACATGTGACGGATCCCGCAGGCGAAAGCTACTTGCGGCAAGAGGGCCGCGGCTTGTGCATCGGCTTTTATGAAAAACTCTGTAGGCCATGGTCCGTGGACGGAACACCCTGGGATTTTGGCCATGAACTACTGCCAGATGATTTTGACAAGATCGAAGATAGTATTGCCTTTGCATACAAGCGCTTCCCCGCTCTGGAACGAGCTGGAGTAAAGTCGGTTATCCATGGCCCATTCACCTTTGCCCCTGATGGTAACCCATTGGTTGGACCTGTTCCAGGAATGCGTAACTACTGGTCAGCCTGTGCTGTTATGGCTGGCTTCAGCCAAGGTGGCGGCGTCGGGCTAACACTCGCACAATGGATGATTGAGGGAGAACCAGAGCGCGATGTTTTCGCCATGGATTGCGCCCGATTTGGGAAGTGGATCACCCCAGGCTACACCTTACCAAAAGTTATAGAAAACTATCAACGGCGCTTCTCTGTCAGCCACCCAAATGAAGAGCTACCCGCAGCCCGTGGTGTGCGACGTACTCCTATGTATGAAACATTCACTGAAATGGGGGCCGTTTGGGGCGCACAATTTGGTTTAGAGGTTCCAAATTACTTTTCACATCCGGGGGAACCAGACTTTGAAACACCTTCTTTCCGACGTTCCAACGCTTGGGGGGCGACAAAGCGTGAGGTGAAAACAGTCCGTCAAGGCGTGGGCATTAACGAGGTTCACAACTTTTCTAAGTTTTTGGTCACCGGCAGCAATGCCCGATCATGGTTAGATAGGATGATGGCCGGTCGCATCCCACAGCCAGGGCGGTTATCGCTCGCTCCTATGTTATCGCACAAAGGCAAAATTATTGGTGACTTCACCGTCTCTTGTATAAAGGAGGGTACATTTCAGCTTACCGCAAGCTATGCTAGCCAAGATTACCATCACCGTTGGTTTTTGCATAATATGCAAGACGGAGTGCAGCTTGAGAATATTTCTGATCACCGTACTGGCTTTCAAATTGCTGGCCCTAAAGCTGCTGAACTTTTGCAAACCTGTACAACCACTCAGGTCAGCAGCATCAAATTTTTAGGTGTGGTGGAGATGATAGTCGGCAGCACCGCTTGTTTGGTACAGCAACTCAGTTACACTGGAGACCATGGCTTCGAAATCTACTGCGATCCTATGGCCCAACTCTCCTTGTGGGATACACTATGGAGCGCAGGGCAACCCCACGCCATCGCCCCTTTTGGAATGCGTGCAATGATGTCAATGCGGCTAGACCGGTTCTTTGGCTCTTGGATGTCAGAGTTCTCACCCGATTACACAGCTGCCGAGACTGGACTAGACCGCTTTATCAGTTTTAAGAAAAATACCGACTTCATCGGTAGAGCCGTAGCCGAAGCCGAACGCGTTAAGCCACCGAACCGGCAATTGGTGGTGTTTGAGGTGGATGCCATAGATGCAGATGTAGTAGCTTATGAGCCAGTCTTCATCGACGATAAAGTTCAAGGTTTTTGCACTTCTGGCGGGTACTCCCATCATGCCGAAAAATCCATAGCCTTTGCTTTGGTGCCCCGCAGTAGCGTCACCGATACCCTAGCTGTGGAAATTGAAATATTGGGGCAGCGATGCAAAGCTAGGCGCCTAATGGAGCCGTTGCTATAGAGCCTTTACTCCCAAACAGCAGACGTTCCCGGCCGTCTATCAAAGCAATGATCTTAATCTGCGCTGCCGGAGCCTCAAGGCGTATGGCGCCAAACGATAAGCTGATGCTGCCTATCCAAGGAAAAACCTTGCTTCGGCGCGTCGCCGAGCGGGTATTGCAATTGAATATCCCTACCCACGTCGCCCTACCCCCAAAACCGCATCCCCGGTGGCATGCTCTGCAGGGGTTAGACCTCTCTTTGGCCACTTACGAAGACAGTGCCGAGGGGCTGTCCGGCACGCTCCGCGCATCAGTGGGCAGACTGCCATCCTTTGTCACTCACCTCTGCGTGGTGTTAGCAGATCTCCCAGACATCCAGTTAAATGACTTTAGAACGGTATTTGAAGAAGTAAGAGCCCACCCTTATGCATCTATCTGGCGGCCGTTGGGACCTAAAGGCCAGCCGGCTCACCCCACGGTATTCCACCGAAGCACATTCACGGCATTTGCTACTATAGAGGGCGATAGTGGTGCAAAACCTGTGATCGAAAAATTCCGTAGTACGCTGCATGAATTTAGCACCACCACCCACACTGGATCTCATGATATTGATACACCACAGGACTATCAGGCCTATCTCAAGGAAATATGAAACTTAAATTTGATACTAGAACTGCAGACCTAAACAAATTTAAATTAAATGAAGAAATCATACCCTAACTCAGATAATCTACAGGGCTCGTAGTCTTACCAGCATAGATCCAGAAAGCACTTATCAGTGCATTTAAATTGGTAAAATTTCAAAAACTAGGGCTAATGGCCTAAATCACTTAATTATATTTAGTCTATAGCTTTTTGAAAAAAATAGTTGCATCCTAACTGTATACGGTCAGTCTACAATGTTATCTTGATATATAGCAATTCTGACTGAAAATTTGTTTTTCGAATTCTATTTAATATCATATCGTTACTAACTATAGTATTGCAGGACAGTCACTAATATCAAAAATATCGTAAAAATACTACTGTACAAAAAAATGCTACTATAAGTTCGACTTATAAACATCTACTTGTAATATAGATAACTATACAGACTTAATTAAATAAGCTTTTATGTAGCTATAGATGGGGACATATATTGGAAAAACTTATACCTCAAATTGACCTCGTCGAAAGCGTCAAAAACGCTCTTTTTGACGCAATTCTAACTGGTGAATTTCTTCCTGGCGAAAAGCTCGCTCAGGATGAACTTGCAGAAAAAATGGGTGTCTCGCGGCAGCCTATTATTCAAGCGCTCCGAATTTTGTCTGAAAACGGCATTCTTTGTCCTCATGGCAAAAAGGGTGTGGCTGTGAGCAAATTAAACAAAAAAAATCTCCAAAACCTATTGCAAGTACGAAGAGAATTAGACTGTCTTGCAGCAAGATTAGCAGCAAAACGCGCTAAGATAAGAGAATTTGAAGATCACGATTATGAACAAATCGATAGCCTCAAAAAGCTAATAGCCCTCAGCCAGCTGCAAATGAAAGGCGACAACCACGCTAATCTAGTCCGCAATGACCTCGAATTTCATAAAATGATCCGAAGCCTTTCCGGAAATACATTTATTCAGTCCACTTTGGAGCCACACCTACTTCACCAGAGCCGCATCTTCTATATTACGACTGTAAATCGCCACCAAGTCATTTGGGAGCAACATGAGTCTATTTTTGAAGCAATTTTAAGTGGAGATGCAAACGAGGCAGAGCATTTAACCAATGCACATACAGTTGAAGCAGAACAATTATTCGAGTGGTATCAAGAAGAAATTTTATAAACCTATCAGGATTATAAGTTCTATCTATATGCTAAAAACATCCGTTATTGGATTTAATTTCTTCATCGAACACTTCACTGCCCAACTCGGGTTCTGTCGCAAACACGGCATTCTGTAGCTTGCATCACTTCATCACGCAGCTGAGAAATTAGTCAAAAGGGGTTTTCCGATCGTCAGGCCCTGCACTTTTTCAACGATACCTTGTGCGTCAATGCCGTAATGCCGGTACAGATCGCGGATCGTTCCAGTCTGTCCAAAATGTTCAACTCCCAATGGTACAGTGC
>LAQD01000009.1:1736-2409 GCA_000981705.1 Rhodobacteraceae bacterium ASP10-04a | reverse complement strand
ATCACGACGCCGTCCGGGCTGTTCAATCGGATTTGTGCTTAGCCGCAAATAGACGGAGCCACCAGCTTCATCGCGCAACCACGTGCGCTCATCAGGATCGTCGGAACCATTACGTTGCAAGTAGTCAAAAGCCCACTCCATGATGACTACCAACTCATCTGCGAATGCCGGCTCAAACGCCGTAATCCCATCCTGACTTATACCTATAAGCGGTGATCCTATGGATTGATGCGCCCCACCTTCTGGCGCTAGCGTGATACCCGAAGGTGTCCCGACAATCATAAATCGCGCATCCTGATAACAGGCGTAGTTGAGAGCATCCAGACCACGGGCAACAAAGGGATCGTAAACCGTTCCAATCGGAATAAGACGCTTGCCAAACATCGAATGAGATAAACCAGCAGCACCTAGAAGTAGAAACAAGTCCATCTCGGCGATGCCGAGTTCTATATGCTGTCCTTCAGGCGTAAATTCCCATTTTGCGGTTGAGGGTATGTTTTCCTTTTTGAACGTATCTTCCTGATGTTCGCGGGCAAAGAGTTTGCGTCTATTGACCCATGGACCAAGGTTAGTTGTGCCTGTAACATCAGGAGACGTTGTGACAATCCTTTGGGCTAGTTTACTGTCCCCCTTTGACAGGTCATCAAGAATCTTGCCAAACCCCATTTGTGTG
>LAQD01000009.1:0-1426 GCA_000981705.1 Rhodobacteraceae bacterium ASP10-04a | reverse complement strand
CCATCAACACCGCCAATTCTTCGTCACTACGCGTGTCGAGTAATTTGGTGACATCACCTTGGCCTCCCAAGTCATTCATCAAGCGTTCGCGCCAAACTTTACCACCCATAAACGTCAAAGCGGAATAGAGCTGATTGGGGCAATCATCGATCCAGTCTTTTAGTTTGTTCCCACCTTCTTCTGCGAAGGCTTTCCGTTGCAAAGTGCCATATTTTACGCGCACCACGTCCCAGCCAAAGGCATCAAAAATCTGCTCGACCCGTTTGAACAAACCTTCGCGAACGACGCCGTCCAAGGATTGGCGGTTATAGTCTATTATCCACCAACAATTGCGCAGATCGTTCTTCCACCCCTCCTGTAAGGCTTCATAAATGTTGCCCTCATCAAGTTCGGCATCACCCACTAAAGCGACCATTCGGCCAAGCTTTTGATCCTCCCCCCAGGTTTTGGCTTGAATATAATCCTGAACAATAGACGCGAAAGACGTAATAGCCACGCCCAACCCAACCGAGCCAGTCGAGAAATCAACATCATCGATGTCCTTTGTACGCGATGGATAGGATTGAACACCACCAAAACCTCTAAAGTTCTCCATTTTTTCACGCGTCTGGTTGCCCATAAGATACTGCATTGCGTGAAAAATCGGTGATGCATGGGGTTTCACAGCCACTCGATCCTCTGGCTTAAGAGTGGAGAAATACAAAGCTGTCATTATCGAAACGATTGAAGCTGATGATGCTTGATGCCCACCAACCTTGATCCCGTCTTCTTTGGGGCGAATGTGGTTGGCGTTATGGATCATCCAATGTGACAGCCACAGCAGGCGTTGCTCGATGGATTTAAGGTGGAGCGTGTTCTGTTTATTCATCTCGATATCCAATTGAAGAATTAATTCGTTAATCATGGATATCATTTTCACAGCAGTGTTTCAGACCTTTATTTGCTGTAAATACCATGATATTAGAGATTAAAGTGGGCAGGAAGTAGAATGGCGATGATAAACACCAAGATTGATATATTTGACACCGCAATTCTGCGCGAACTTCAGAATAATGGGCGCGCATCCATCATTGAGCTTAGCCAGATAGTAGGACTTAGTCCTTCACCTGTTGCCCGTCGGCTCCACAATCTAGAGGAAGCAGGCTTTATTACAGGGTACACGGCGTTACTCGATGAGACAAAATTGGGGTTTGGTGTTTCAGTGTTCGTGTCGGTTCAACTCGATAAACAGGTTGACGGAGCCCTCGCCGCTTTCGAAGCCGCAATTATAAAATTTCCAGAAGTTGTAGATTGTTGGTTGATGACAGGTAACCGAGATTACATGCTCCGGGTTGCTGTGTCAGGTCTGGCAGAGTTTGAACACTTTCTGGTTGGGACATTGACCAAAGTCGAAGGCGTTTCATCAATAGAATCTTCGATTCCACTA
>LAQD01000044.1:477-21265 GCA_000981705.1 Rhodobacteraceae bacterium ASP10-04a | reverse complement strand
AATTTGCAAACAGCATGGCTCAGCCCGCCAGTGGCCCTGTCTGCATACTTCCTCAAGGGGGTAGTCCCCAATTGGGATTTAAAGGACATTTACCTTGGAATGATGCAGTTTATGGTTATTCAATTGATAGGACTGATCCTCTTGTTCAGCTTCCCGCAGTTAGTGCTATGGTTGCCACGTGTAATGGGTGGTTAAGTATTAAAAGGGCGGCTAAATATGGTCGCCCTTTTAATCTCAATAGGTCGAAAGACTGGATGGTTAAACTTTATAAAGTCTCTGTTGCCCACTTGTAGATTTGTAATCATCATTGCAAGCTTTCTGCATCAAATCGAATAAAACTTAAATAAGGATTGAGATTTTTTTGCGGAATTTCTAGCTTTGAGTTAAATCAATAACAGTATAATATGATGGGCCACATACAACAAAAGTTCGGTGGCTCCCTCGCAACTCGGGTTAACGCACCAAAGAGATCTTAAATTTTCAGGCTAGAAATCAGTTGGAGCGCCGCCTTCAGATATGCGCCGATCAACAAACGACCGTAACTCTTCATGTATCGCTTCATCCATTAGGGGCTTTTGGTAATCTGCCAAAATCTCTTTGTATTTTTTATGCGCCCGCTCCGCGGTCCAAACACCACCCGCCAATTCCCAGCCCTCATAATTGCGCCAATCACTAATAAAGGGCTGGTGAAAAGCGTGTTCATATCGGTCTTGCGTATGCTGAACACCAAAAAAGTGCCCAGACGAGCCCACTTCCCGGATAGCATCAAGGGCGATGTCTTCAGAATCTGTACGAGTAATAATAGGCTCGAAATACCGCTGGATTATTTGTAAAACTTCACAATCCATAATGAATTTTTCGGGAGATGCGATTAATCCACCCTCTAGCCAACCGGCAGCGTGATAAACAATATTTGTACCAGACTGTACAGCAGCCCAGAGCGAATTAGAGGTTTCCCACATTGCTTGACCATCCGGAACGTTAGCAGCACAAACCCCTGAGGAACGAATTGGCAGCTTATAAAAGCGCCCCATCTGCCCAGTCATTTGGGTGGCGCGCATATATTCTGGCGTACCAAAAGCAGGTGCCCCAGTTTTCATATCCACATTCGACGTGAAGGTCCCAATCACACAGGGTATCCCCGGACGGACATATTGAAACAATGCAATTGCACAAAGCGCTTCCGCAATCGATTGCGCCACAGCGCCCGCCATGGTCACCGGCGCCATAGCCCCCGCTAGCGTGAATGGAGTCACAAAAATCGCTTGCCCCCGGCGCGCAAGGCGAAGGCAACCATCAATCATTGGCCAGTCATGTTTGAGCGGACTGGTAGAGTTAATATTAGTGTACATGTGCGGCGTGGACTCAAACTCTTCGTGTGTCAGCCCACCTGCAATTCTTACCATTTCCATAGTATCCTCAACTCGTTCAGAGCCAAGGCAATATGTGTGCGCAGCCTTATCCGTTAGGGTTAGCTTGTCATAGGTAGCCTCAAGATGACGAATAGAGGCATGCAGGTCCACCGGCTCCACTGGATAGCCACCCACAAAATGGATACAGTTAAAATATTGACTAAGTTTAAAAAAATCTTGGCATTTTTCACGAGTTCCCGTGACCTTACGGCCAAGCTCTATATCCCAATAGTTCGGTGGCGACGATACATTGCCAAACAGCATTTTATTACCACCCACGATTAGCTCATGGGCCGGGTTGCGCGGTGTAATGGTAAACTCTGACGGAGCTTTACCCACCATCTCCATTACCCAATGGCGGTCCAGGTAGACTTTCTCATCGAGAACTTTGCAGCCAGCATCTTTGAATATCGCAAGTGCTTCCTTGTTGAGAAAGTCAATTCCAATATCTTCCAGAATTTCCATCGCACCTTCGTGGATGGCTAAAATACCTTCTTCAGTTAGCGGCTCAATGGGACGATCTGTGTTCTCAACAATACGCCAAGGCATTTGCTCAATGGCTCCTCGGTTTCCACGAGTATTGCCGGCACGTCCGCCACTGCGGCGTCTTGGTCCATTGCTCATTTAAACCTCCATCACATCACTGGCATTCAAAATGGCGTAAAAACCTGAATTTTGCGGTCTAATTGCGACATTTCCTATTAGGTTATCAGCCTAGAGGTTTTGCGCTGAAATCCAAGTGGGAAGGTGCGATACATCCGGCAGTACCGCATCAGCTAGAGTGCTTAGCTCTTCAATGTCAGATAATCCAGTCAGCACCGCAACCATGCGCATGCCCGCTGCATGGCCCGCGCGCAGGTCATGCATACTGTCACCCACCATTACACAAGCCCCCGCAGGCACGTTCATCTTTGCCGCCAGCGCCAAGAGTGGGGAG
Source organism: Rhodobacteraceae bacterium ASP10-04a (assembly GCA_000981705.1). Classification (GTDB taxonomy): domain Bacteria; phylum Pseudomonadota; class Alphaproteobacteria; order Rhodobacterales; family Rhodobacteraceae; genus Planktomarina; species Planktomarina antarctica. The sequence continues at coordinate 18,916 of LAQD01000044.1, read as the reverse complement.
GGGTCTGGCTTCGCGCCATAGCCGCTGTCGCTTCCAATCACGTGATCAAACAAACCCAATGCATCCACAGCGGCTAAATGTGCCTGGGCGGGACGCTGTGCATCATTCGTCATAACGCAAAGCTTAAGCCCCTGCATGCGTAGATCTGCGGCAAGCACCTGCAGATCAGTTACCAAAACCTGAGGGGCAGTTTCGGCCTCTTCGTTAAGTTGACTTAAAATCTCAGAGACCGACAAATAAGGCATGCAATCATGAATAACTTCGGCAATTTCAAATGGTGTCCCAGCCACAATCACACTACCTGGCATGACTTTACGCGCCTCTGCATCATACATCAGTGCATACGACAGTCTTTCTAATAAGACAGTATCCCCTCCTGTAAGCCGCGCCAGCATCTGTCCAGCCCAAACACCCCAAGTACTTTGGAAATCAAATAGGGTACCATCTTTGTCGAAAATAACGGCGCGAATGTCCATTAGGTCCAATTAACCTGTTCACCACCAGGCAAAGCCTGCCGCGCCATCATTGGATCCATGTAATTTAAGATCCCATTTTCATCACAAAACCGCGTGACCCATGCATCGTCCATACAAATGAAGTCCAGCAATGATCCAAGAAATACTGGGTCCCTAACGCCATTACGTAGGTCCTGCTCTGAGGCTCCACTCGCACCCAAAAATACATCTCTCAAATCGTCTTCACCAATCAACCAAGCCAAGGCTTGTACGGCGAGGGTTTGGGCTATCTCTGGTGTCATTTTGGGACCACTAATTTAGTTTCTTTCACTCTTATTTAGAGTGTCCCGGAAGCCGGGTGCAAGGCCTGTTGGTACCTCCAGTTGTAGCCACTAGGTAGGACAAAAGAAAATTATCCCTGCTTTTCAGCGCTCACTGTAACCACTTTTCATCTAAAACCTCAGATAAGGCTGCAAAACGATACGAGATAGTTGTAGCGGCCAGTTTAGAAATTATGATCTTATTTATTATTTGTTTCCTCAAAAATTAGTTTGTTTCATATTTTCAGATCTTAATTTCTGCACTAGATAACTACCAAACGAACGGTTCCGAAGCAGAAAAATGAACAATATTGTGGCAGTATGCCCCAGTGCCATTTCCAGCACGCCTCGACATAATCAATCAACAAAGGATTATAACATGTCACCAGATCGACCACTCAAACCTGCCCTTTATCGCGGCTGGCGTCGTTGCTGCCCCAACTGTGGTAAGGGGGCGTTATTATACAAATACCTGAAGGTACACGACAGCTGCAACGCCTGTGGCCAAGACCTCTACCATCACCGTGCAGATGATGGGCCCGCCTACTTAACAATCCTAATCGTAGGCCACATATTGGCACCACTTTTACACATTGTGTTTGTTCAATTTAGACCGCAACCTTGGATTATGGCCGTGGGTTTTAGCACCGCGTGCGTTGCCTTAAGTCTGTATTTCTTGCCACGTATCAAAGGTGCTATTGTGGCCTTTCAATGGGCCCGCAGTTTGGATGGTTTTGGCCGCGATACCTCTGGTAATGCGTCTAAAACTAACTAAGGTTGAAAAATGACAGATATACCAATCCGGCCAGCCTCAACTCTTATCATTTTACGCAACTTGGCATCTGAGCCTCAGGTACTCATGGGCCAGCGCGGCTCGAAAGCGGCCTTCATGCCCAATAAGTTTGTTTTCCCAGGTGGTGCAGTGGATACTGCAGACAGTACAATACCTCTAGCACAGCCTTTGACCGATAAATGCCACGCCAGCTTACAACAAGACAGCACAGGCCCCAAACCTGAAACATTGGCTATAGCGGCAATTCGTGAGCTTTGGGAAGAAACTGGTCTAATTCTTGGAGCTCGTGAACCTTGGAATGACGCACCTGAGGATTGGCGTGGCTTTGCCGATGCAGGGTTTCGTCCCACAGCAAAAAATATGTATTTCTTCTTTCGCGCAATCACACCACCAGGCCCATCCCGGCGATTTGATGCCCGATTTTTTTTGGTGAACGCGGATCAGCTGTCTGGTGATTTGGATGACTTTTCTAATGCCTCAGATGAGCTATCGCATCTGCAATGGGTCTCTTTAAATGAGGCCAGATCGTTGAACCTGCCTTTTATCACCTCAGTAGTTTTAGGTGAGCTCTCAGGGTTAAGCGAAATCAATGCACCAATATCTGTCCCATTTTTCAAAAACCAGGACGAAGAAAGCCTATTTTTACGACTACATGGCTCACAGCAATAGGATCAGAAGAACCACTGATACACTTAAAAGAAGAATTCCCAAAGTCTCACTTGAGCGTAATTTCTCGCCAAATACAAAAACTGATATCGCAAAAGATGCCAAAATTTCTACTTGGCCCAGCGCTTTTACATAAGCGGCGTTTTGCAGGGCGAAAGCCGTGAACCAAGCCATTGAGCCAAACAACGACAACAGTCCCACCCATGCCGCCACACGCCAAGCCTGCGCCACCGCTATGATTTGCCCTGGTTCGCGCCACCGCAAAAGAAAGGCCATACCCACAAGCTGCAATAGAATAGCGGTCATGAGAGTGATACTAGCTTTTGCAAAGATGTCCCCAGCCCCGATATGCAGCGTTGCGCCCCGGTAAAAAACGGCAGAGGCGCCAAACAAGATCCCACAGGACAGGCCAAGCGCTGTGGCTTTGTTGAGAAATCTTGGACCACCAGATCCCACAACTTGGGGTGTATACGAAAGTACCAAGACGCCGAGAACTCCTATCGAAATAGCCCCAAGTGCGGGAAGGCTCACCCCCTCACCCAAAAAGATAAGTCCAAAACCCACCGCCAGTAGCACTTCAATTTTTTTGAATGTGATTCCAACGGCGAAATTGCGTTGCTGAAACAACGACACTACGCACATGGTGGCACTCACTTGGCAAAATCCACCAGAGGCGGCGAATGCCCAAAACTGCCAATCCACCACTGGCCAACTGTATCCGCGTAAAAGCGAATAACCAATCGCAATCATACTGATCAAAGGGGCCGCATATAAAAACCGCGCGAAAGTGGCTCCAGCAGTCGACAGGGTGTTAATGCGCAAGCGCTTTTGAAACATAAACCGAAATGTTTGAGCAAAGGCTGCAAACAGAGTAATTGGAATCCATAGCATGATCGTAGGCTTAGAAGATTAACGATCCCGAGACCAGAGAGGATGAGCCACCAGATCTTTGCGCCGTAGAATGTATCAGCAGCGCAACTGACCATAATTTTTATACACATATCCGTAATTGCACCGCATAAACTTCTCTTTTTACTCGGTATAAAGTGCTGGTAAGGCGTACCAAGAAATCTAAGGATGCATGTGGCACACAGCGTGGAAGTTATTGTTTAAAAACAAAAGGACAACAACCCGCGATCTTCGATGACAGCAGTACGGGCACGTATATTTTTCAAGGGTGCGGTGCTCGGCATCAGTACATATATTTAACACAGTCAACCCACCATAAGCCACGATAAGATAGGCATCATACTTTTGGATCAGGGTTTTCAGTATGACCATCTACAGCGATCACTTGCCCAGAGACCAAGCGCGCACCAGTGCTGCATAAGAACACCGCCATATTAGCAACATCTTCCGCAGTAACCAAGCTGCGCATCGAGGTGCCACCAGCATAGCCATCGTAGATATGTTGATAGCTGGCACCCTTAGCTGCAGCCTCGCGCTCCATTACCCCTTGCATGCGCGCACCCTCCACTGCTCCTGGGCAAATCACATTGGCCCTCACGCCTTCAGGGCCCCATTCCATCGCCAGCGTTTTCATAAGGCCAATGATGCCCCACTTTGCTGCCGCATAGGGCGCCCGGTTGGGAAAGCCATAAATGCCAGCAGTCGATGAGGTCAGCACGATGGACCCCCGCGTGGCCTTCAACATCGGTCCACCATATTTAGCGGCCAAAAATGCGCCTTCGAGGTTGACGGAAACACATCGCTGCCAATCTTCGATTATGATGTCCTCCACAGCCGCAGTCGGCCCCGCTATGCCTGCGTTGGCACATATCGCATCTAACCCACCCCATTGGTCAGCGATTTCAAAAAATAGCGCTGCCACTTGCTTTTCATTGCTCGCATCCACATGGCTTTTGCACCAATGAACTGGACAGGCGGCCAAACAAGCCGCATCTACATCAGTGACCCAAACGTCAAACCCAGCAACATCAAAGGCTTCCCCCATGGCGCGGCCAATGCCGTTACCACCTGCAGTAATTAGAACCCGGCTCATTTCTTACCAACCATGCGGCCAAGACCCTCTGGACGTTCCAAAGCCGCATGCGCCTGCGCAATTCTCTGTAAGGTATTTGCGACAACCTCAGACGGTAGTGTTGCATTGCGCGTACTTAACGAAACATGGATCAACATATGCTCACCCGTAGCCAGCAACCTGTCACCTTCAAACATCTGGTGGAACAAATGCATTTTTTTTCCTGCCCCCTCTGCACAATAAGTTTCAATGCGGATCATATGCCCTGCATGCACCTCATCCACGTGGCGTATATGGGTTTCAGCTGTAAAATAGCTGCCCCCTGAAGCTATATATTCTGCATTACAGCCCACAATCTCCATAAACCGATCAGTGGCATCGCCAAAAGCTTGCAAATAACGCGCCTCATTCATGTGGCCATTGTAATCAGTCCAATCCAAAGGCACTGCCCTGCGTAGAGTTTCCGTCAGACGTGTCAAATCCAGCACCTCCGCGGTCCGTGGCATGGCCGCACGAGCATTCAACAAATGATCTTGATCCCTCAAAAGCGCACCAGCACCCCAATCTTGGGTTTTAAGTGCCCGCATCATACCTACCAAATTATTGTCGCGAATACGTTCCAACTCACGAATAGAATACATGCCTGACTGCATATCAGATTGCTCAGAAATCATATCTACTAATTCATCTGTAAACTCGGGCACATCCATAAGCTTCGTCCAGGGCCATTGCAAAGCTGGACCAAACTGCGCCATAAAATGCCGCATGCCCGCTTCTCCACCCGCCACCCTATAGGTTTCAAACAAACCCATCTGCGCCCAACGAATACCAAAACCGAAGCGAATAGCATTATCAATTTCTTCGGTAGTAGCGATACCATCTTTAATCAACCATAGAGCCTCACGCCATACTGCCTCCAAAAACCGATCTGCTATATGGGCATCAATCTCTTTACGCACTCTGAGGGGATACATCCCCATATCACGCAACAGTCCCTCCGCACGCTCTACAATAGCAAGGTCACTTTGATCCGTGGGTACGACCTCAATTAGAGGCAAAAGATAGACTGGGTTAAACGGATGGCACACCATGATTTGTTCCGCCCGCAAAGCCCCAGCTTGTAGTTCTGAAGGTTTAAACCCCGAAGTTGACGAACCCAGGACTGCTGCAGGATCGCAATGGGCCTGTAGAGTTTGGTAGACCTTTTGCTTGAGGGCCAATTGCTCTGGTACGCTTTCTTGAATCCAGATCGCACCCATAACCGCATCGGGCATAGTAGCATGAAAACTTAAGGTACCCTCCTCAGGCAACGGCGCCTCATAAAGCCCCGGCAAAGAGCGACGCGCATTATCCAACACTTCGCCAATCTTGCGCCCTGCTTCTGGATCAGGGTCAAATACCCGCACGTCCCATCCGTTGAGTAAAAACCGAGCCGCCCAACCACCACCAATCACGCCACCGCCAATAATCGCCGCTATTTGTGTCATTTGATTTGTCCTACTATTCTAGATCACATGTATACGCCGCTAGAAACCACGGCAGGTATTTAGCCGCCAACTGGAGCGCGTTTGACCAAACCAAGTTTTTCGCGGACCTCAGCTGGGCCAATCACTCGGGCGCCAAGGTTTTCGACAATACTTACAGCACGGTCCACCAGCTGGTAGTTCTCAGCCAGTACACCGCGGTCAAGCATCAAATTATCTTCGAGGCCAACCCGTACATTACCGCCCGCCAAAACAGAGGCCGCAACTAAAGGCATTTGATGCCGTCCCAGACCAAAGGCGCTAAAGGTCCAGCCGTTGGGTACGTTGTTGACCATGGCCATCAATGTGTTGAGGTCATCCGGTGCCCCCCAAGGCACGCCCATGCACAATTGCACCAAAGCATTTGGCTCAAGCACGCCATCGGCCACCAGTTGCTTTGCGTACCAAAGATGCCCAGTATCAAAAGCTTCAATCTCGGGCTTAACGCCCAGCTCTGTCATCATCCGGCCCATCGAGGTTAGGATACCCGGTGTGTTGGTCATCACGTAATCTGCTTCCGCAAAATTCATCGTACCACAATCCAGTGTGCAAATCTCTGGACGACATTCTGCAACATGAGCCACTCGTTCACTAGCCCCAGCCATATCCGTGCCAGCACTTGGCGGCAAAGGGTTCTCTACATCACCAAACACCATATCCCCACCCATACCAGCAGTGAGATTCAAAACTACATCCACCTCCGCATCCCTTATACGGTCAGTTACCTCCCTAAACATCACAAGATCTCGGCTGGGTGCACCAGTCTCAGGATCCCGCACATGGCAATGCACAACAGCGGCCCCAGATCGCGCTGCTAAGATTGCACTTTCAGAAATTTGCTTAGGGCTACGTGGTACATGTGGACTTTTATCTTGAGTGGCACCAGATCCGGTCACGGCACAGGTGATGAAAACTTCTCGGTTCATTTCTAGGGGCATCATGATCTCCTTTGTGTCTCATACAATCTGTGAGAGTTGTAAAAACTTACTTGCCAATATACGAACAGTTCTTGATGATATCCGCAAAAAATATTTGGCAAAATACTGACGAAACCCTTCACGTTGGGCTTTTAGTCTTAAATGACAGCAATATCTTGTCGTTGGCTGCTGCCGTGGACCCCATGCGGGCCTGCAATCGTCGTGCAGATCAAACATTATTTTCATGGCAATTTTTAGCATTGAATGGCAAAGAGGTGAGCCTCACCTCCGGCATTACACTACAAGCCGAGCATATCAGCAGTTTCACCGGAGACCTACTGATCTTAGTTGCGGGATTTAGTCTTGAACAGCACAGTACCCCAGCCCTTACCATAGCATTACGCCGCAGCGTAGCCAATGGCACCAATCTCTGGGGAGTTGATGGCGGCAGCTGGGTAATCGCTCAGGCTGGCCTATTGAATGGCCATCGCGCAACCTGCCATTGGGAAGATGCCGAGGCTTTTGCCCACCGTTTTTCTGCGGTTAATCTTGTACCAGATCGCTATACAATCAGTGGGCCTTTCGCCACCACTGGAGGCGCATCTCCATGCATTGATCTCATGCTGCATCTGATCACGAGCCGCCACGGGCGCGCCCTGTCCGAGAGAGTGGCTGCCGCTTTCATCTATGATCCAATTCATGCAGGTGAAGCCCCTCAGCAAATGATTGCAACCACACGAATTGCAAGCAAGCATCCCCGTATAGCAAGAATTTTAAAACAGATGGAAAATCTCATCGATAGCCCACCAACCATCGAGGCCCTCTCACGAGCCAATGGTATCTCGACACGAAAGTTAGAATTGGAATTTAAGGCAGCAACCGGGCGCGCACCGGGTACTTACTTTTTAGATCTACGACTGTCAGAAGCTCGCCGGCGGGCGATCGACAGCGCCCAAAGCGTCCAAGAGATCGGACTGGCCTGTGGGTTCACCTCACAAGCCAGCTTTGCACGGGCATTCAGGCGGGCCTTTGGCCAATCGGTAACCGCACTACGCCACCAACATTGAAAAATTAGTAAGGCATAGGGTACGCACGATGAGTTTTACTAAGATCAGCTAAAACCTCTTTGGCCAAGATAATATCCTTGCCACTTAATACATGGGTCAACTGTGCAACATTAGTAGCGCCAAAAATTGCAGAGGCCATGAATGGGCGGCCAACACACCAAGCTAAAGCCATATGAACAGGATCCAGATTATGCTTGTTAGCCACGGCTACATAGGCCGCAGAAGCTTCATGCGCCCTTGCAGTATTACGGCCACCAAGATCAGGTGAAACGCTCATACGGCTGCCATGAGGCACAGCCTCGGCAGCATATTTTCCTGTTAAAAGCCCCGCTGCCAGCGGAGAGAACGACAACAGCCCTACATCCTCATTGGCACTCAGTTCGGCCAAATCCGTATCATACATCCTACACATCAAAGAATATTCATTCTGGATGGAAGCAACCCGAGGGCCATACCCCTCTTCGGCTGCACGCACCCATTGAGCCGTACCCCATGCGCTTTCGTTGGACAGACCAAAGGCGCGAATACGGCCTCGCTCAACCTCCCGCGTCAACGCTCCCAAGCAATCTTGGATATCCTGTACGGTCTCAGCCTTGTTTTGCTTCGATGGGTCATAATTCCAATTTTGGCGGAACATGTAAGACCCCCGATTGGGCCAATGAAATTGATAGAGATCGATCATATCAGTTTTTAGCCGTTTTAGGCTGCCGTCAATCGCATGCGGAATAGAGCTCGGCGTGATGGGCGCGCGGTCGCGAATATGTTTAATACCAGCGCCAGAATGTTTGGTAGCCACGACGACCTGATTACGCTTGCCACTAGACTGTAACCAATTGCCTACAATCGCCTCACTATCACCCTGCGTTTCAGCAGTGATAGGATTAACTGGATACATTTCAGCGGTATCAAAAATATTAACCCCCGCATCCAGCGCTAGGTCCATTTGCGTAAAGGCGTCCACTTCATCCGTCTGAGTACCATAGGTCATTGTGCCTAAGCACAGATCAGAGATTATAATGCCAGTACGGCCTAATTCATTCATTTTCATCTTGATATCCTTTTGTTACCGGTAAGGTAATGGAACAATATCCGGCTGCAAGATGAAAAATCTATTGTGAACAAATGGGGAACGACTTAAACGTGTAGAGATGATGATATCCGCCCCGAATCTTTTACTGCGCAAACATGCAGCCCCTACCTCCATGTTAGAGCTTTGGCCCGATGTCTACTTAACCTTGGGGCGCGTGCATGAGGCTTGTGGCCCAAGTCGCCGCAGCTTGGCGATAATGATCGCTCAAAAAACCCAAGGCCCCATCTTTTGGATTGCACCCCAGTGGGGCACAGATCACCTACATGCAGATGGAATGATCTCCTTCATCAACCCCGGTCGCCTAACATTTCTCAGCCCAAAGCGCGCGGAAGACATCCTTTGGTGCGTTGAAGAAGTGTTGCGTAGCGGTGCCGTGCCGCTTGTGGTAGTGGACCTTCCTAGTCTGCCAGCACTTACCCCAATACGGCGCTTACATTTAGCGGCAGAGACCGGCATGTCTGATGGTACATCGCGGCCTCTTGGACTTTTGCTAACCCCTGGCGATGGCGGCGCACCTGGGGTTGAGAGCCGCTGGCAGCTTACCGCATCTCACCAAGGCCCAAATAACAGCTGGCAGCTTGAGAGAATCCGCAGTCGCAGGGATGCGCCACGCAGTTGGCAGTTATCCCTAAATCCTAGCGGCTATGAACTTGGACCCCTTCGAAAAGATAGCAAATTATATAGTGGAGAATAGCCCACCCAAAAATTTTAATTAATAGTATCTATTATGTTAATTAAATAGAATCTATCATGAGAAAATACTGTTTGCCCGCGCCCAACGCAAAAAAATGTTACTCCAAGCGCCCCATACCTTCACTTGCGGCTCTCTTTCTTTCAGTCATCCTATTGCAACTATTGTCCGGAGGCGTTGCTCCACTTGATGCGCTGACAGGGCTAAAGCAAGGCTTTAGCAAAGCCCAGATTGGAATATTGGGCTCTTCACACTTTCTAGGATTTTTCATCGGTTGCTGGTGGGCATCGCGGATAATGGGCAGCATTGGGCATTCGCGGGCGTTCGCATTCTTCACCTCTATGGGCGCTATTGGCATGCTGGGCCATACCCTACTAATTGATCCCACGGCTTAGGCCCATAATGAGAGTAGCTTCAGGGCTTTGTGTGGCGGGATGCTAAACCGTGATCCTCGCTCCTCTTCCAAGCCTTAGGGGCTGGGCTTTCCGGTGGGGCCTGTTTAAATGGAACTAACTTTATTTAGGCGGTGCAATGAAACGTATCCTGATCACATCAGCAATTCCTTATATCAACGGAATTAAACACCTTGGAAATCTGGTGGGTAGCCAACTACCAGCAGATTTATTTGCTCGTTATCATCGGGCACGCGGCAATGAGGTTTTATTTCTTTGCGCCACCGATGAACACGGCACACCTGCCGAGCTGGCCGCAGCCAAAGCCGGAAAACCAGTAGCAGACTATTGCGCAGAGATGCATGCGGTTCAGGCTAAAATTGCGGAAGGTTTTAGCCTATCATTTGATCATTTTGGCCGCAGCTCTTCACAGCAAAACAAAGAACTTACCCAGCATTTTGCAGGCCGTTTGGCTGAACAAAATTTGATCAGTGAAGTCGATGAACAGCAAGTCTATTCGCATACAGATGGCCGCTTTTTACCAGATCGCTACATCGAAGGCACCTGCCCCAATTGCAACTACGACAAAGCGCGTGGCGATCAATGCGAGAACTGTACAAAACAGCTTGATCCGATTGATTTGATCAATCCACGTTCCGCCGTATCAGGATCTACAGACCTAGAAGTTCGCAACACGCGGCATCTTTATCTGAAGCAATCCTCCTTGCGAGATACATTGAATGCTTGGATTTCTGAGAAAACCGATTGGCCCATCCTGACTACTTCAATTGCAAAAAAGTGGCTCAACGACGGTGATGGCTTGCAAGACCGTGGCATTACGCGAGACTTGGATTGGGGGGTGCCTGTGCGGAAAGGTGGCGCAGCCTGGCCTGGAATGGAGGACAAAGTATTCTACGTCTGGTTCGATGCTCCAATAGAATATATTGCCTGCGCACGTGAATGGGTCGATGCGGGCAAAGGAACCGACTGGGAGCGATGGTGGCGGACAGACAAGGGCGCGGACGATGTGTCCTATTACCAATTTATGGGAAAAGATAATGTTCCCTTTCATACGCTATCTTTTCCCGCCACGATCCTAGGCTCTGGTGAGCCATGGAAGCTAGTCGACTATATTAAGTCCTTTAATTATCTCAATTATGATGGCGGCCAATTCTCTACTAGCCAAGGCCGTGGCATATTTATGGATCAGGCTTTAGAAATCCTGGCACCAGATTACTGGCGCTGGTGGCTTTTAAGCCACGCGCCAGAAACCTCTGATAGCGAATTTACGTGGATTAAATTTCAAGCTGATGTGAATAAAGACCTTTCCGATGTTTTAGGAAATTTTGTGTCCCGTGTAACTAAATTCTGCCGTTCAAAGTTTGGTGAAACGGTGCCAGCTGGTGGGAACTATGGGCCGCGTGAAAAAACTTTGATAGCAGATCTTCAAATCCGTGTGCAGTCTTATCAAACTCATATGGAAGCAGTGGATGTCCGTAAATCTGCAGCCGAATTGCGCGCCATTTGGGCACTCGGCAATGAATATCTTCAAGCAGCCGAACCTTGGGCCGTATTTAAGACCGATCCAGATAGCGCTGCAGCTATTGTACGGATCTCACTGAACCTAATCGCACTTTACGGCCAGCTCTCGGCCCCTTTTATTCCAGATGCTGCCAGCACTATGCGCGCAGCTATGGGCCGGCCTGATCTGCAATGGCCCAACACAGTTGAAACAGCACTAGATAGATGCGAAGCTGGAGACGCGTTCACCGTACCAGAAAATCTATTCTCCAAAATCACTGATGAACAGCGCGAAGAGTGGAGTGTGCGGTTTTCAGGGATAAGAAGCTGAGCCTGAACACCGCTGTATTAGAATTAATGTCGTGAATATTTGATATATAGACGATAATAAACAAAAGCTGTTTAGCTGCAAAATTGAATACAATGCGCGCTGGACAAGACTACTAAAAACGGCAATAAGCTCGCAGACCATCACTACTAGTCCATACTACCGATTGGATTTGGGGAAGACCTAGAATAAAATTCTGGTATCGAAATTAAGTAAATACTTGATTTTAAAAAAGATGAGGCGGGTTGGTAGAGTGGTTATGCAGCGGATTGCAAATCCGCGTACACCGGTTCGATTCCGGTACCCGCCTCCACTAAAAAAAATACTATAAAACTACGTACGATTGACTTTAATGGTCATATTGGGAACGATATTTGGAACGATATTAATGCTATCATCTAACGAGTACCCTCCAACACAGCTGGTCCAGACAAGCCTCTACCGACTAGATACATTGGTAAAAATATCTTAGGGTATTCTTGGACTAGAAAGTTTTGTTATTGACGCCCACAATGACAAATTATTAATTTGAAAGATATTGAACAATATGTCGATGCAACCGCTTACTTGCTTCAAGGCCTATGACGTTCGAGGTGAACTAGGTGTTGATTTTGATACCGATATTGCTTACCGGATTGGACGTTCCGTTGCGCAACATTTTCGAGCAAAGAAAATTGTAATTGGCCGAGACGCACGCAAGACATCACCAGAGCTTGCTGCAGCTGTGGCGCATGGTATAAATGATGGCGGTGCGGATGTTTTGGACTTAGGGCTTTGTGGATCCGAAGAGATGTACTGGGCCGTAACCGAGCTAGGCGCATGTGCTGGCATTGAAGTAACTGCTTCACACAATCCTATCAACTATAATGGTATGAAAATCGTAAAATCGGGCTCACGCCCATTAGATGACATTAAAGATTTTAAAAAAATTAAAACATTGGCAGAGAATGCAATCTGGGATGGTGGACTGTTTGGAGGTAATATTGAAGATGTAAGTGTTGAAAGCCGTACAAAATATGTTGATCAATGTTTAGGATTTGTCGATGTCGCTGCACTTAAGCCTTTGCGGATTGTTGTAAATTGCGGGAATGGTGCCGCCGGGCCCACATTTGACGCTATTGCAGACGCGCTAATTAATAAATTTGCACCTATTGAATTTATTCGAGTTCACCACAAACCAGATCACACATTTCCGAATGGTATTCCAAACCCTCTCTTACCTGAAAATCATCCAGCTACGGGTGATGTAGTAGTTAGTGAGAATGCAGACTTTGGCGTAGCGTTTGACGGAGATTTTGATCGTTGTTTTTTATTTGATGCTCGTGGCGAATTCGTATCGGGTGAATATGTAGTTGGGCTACTAGCTTCAATTTTTCTAAAGAAAGAGGATGGTGGGAAAATTGTTCATGATCCAAGAGTAGTTTGGAATACACAGGACATCGTTGCTGAAAATGGCGGCATCACTATTCAATCTAAAACAGGTCACGCATTTATTAAGCAGACAATGCGTTCTCATGGAGCGGTATACGGAGGCGAAATGTCAGCCCACCATTATTTTAGAGACTTTGCATATTGCGATAGTGGAATGATACCATGGCTTCTGATCGCTGAATTGATCTCAAAAACTGGGAAAAATCTAAGAGACTTGGTAGCCGATAGGTTCGAGAAATTTCCAAGCAGTGGTGAAATGAACTTTAAGGTTGCAGATGCGGATAAAACAATCACGTCTGTAATGACTGAGTATCAATCTATTGCCGAGCTGGATACAATGGACGGTATTAGTTTATCGTTTTCTGGTTGGCGCTTCAACTTGCGAAAGTCTAACACTGAGCCATTGGTTCGCTTAAATGTTGAGAGTAGAGGGAATGCGGGAGCGTTGGCTGAAAAAATTGAATTGCTTAAAAGTAAAATCTATTAATTTATCCAAAATATTACGTGCCACTGCCCCAAGTCCAACTTATAATATCCAACCTAAGACCAAAACCCCACCTAATAAATTTTTAAACTCATTTTTTAAATCACTTGGTAAAGACTATTGAATTTGCTAAAAACAACTATGTTTGGGAATATCAATTAAAAATGACTGTAATTAGAAAAGCCGTATTTCCCGTGGCCGGATTTGGTACCCGTTTCCTTCCTGCAACAAAAGCCATGCCCAAAGAGCTCTTGCCCATCATAGATAAACCCTTGATCCAATATGCAGCTGAAGAAGCGATTGCGGCTGGCATTGATACATTAATTTTTGTCACCGGCCGCAACAAACGTGCAATTGAGGACCACTTTGACAACAATCGAGAACTCGAAATAGCGCTGCGCGCCAAAGGTAGACATGATCAAGCAGAGATGGTGCGTAACATCCTGCCAAAAGGTGTGGAATGCATTTTCATGCGTCAACCCGAACAACTTGGCCTTGGGCACGCAGTACTCTGTGCTGAGCGCGCGGTTGGCAATGATCCCTTTGTGGTGTTGCTGGCTGATGATTTTATCACCTATGAAGGTTTAGGCATCACCTCAGATCTAGTGCAGGCCTATGCGCAGTCTGGCAAAACGCAATTAAGTGTAATGCAGGTAGATGGACCTGAAATTTCCAAATATGGTGTTGTGAAACCAAGTCACACATTTGGGTCTGTTGCAGGTCTTGTTGAAAAACCTAACTTTCAGGCAGCGCCATCGAACTTAGCGAGTATTGGCCGATATGTTCTGACGCCTGATATATTTGATATTCTGCGAGAGCAGCGGGCTGATGCAGGCGGCGAACTCCAACTCGCAGATGCACTCAACACACAAGCGGCTATGGGCAATGTCGAAGCAGTCACCTTAAGAGGCCAACGCTTTGACTGTGGCAGTGTGCGAGGATATCTAGAGGCAATCATCCACGTCGCAGAGCGTGACGGTATTTTATAAAAATTTTAAGAGTAAGCGCATCAACTATAAGACAATTTTAGCAGCCACACATAAATTAATCCATTGTGAAATGCTATGCGGCTGTAATCCGCGCTGTCGAACTAAGAGGTGCTCTTATAGATTTCACGACACCTGAGCCATTAGTAAGCTTTATTGGTATTTAATTACGATAAAATTACCTACTTAATGGAGACTAATGAAACATTATAAAAAGTGAATGGGCCCTAAGCTTTTATAAGTATGGATTATCGGTTACCAAATAAAATATCATGGTCCAAACCGATTATTTGGGTTTATATAAAAGTAGATATGAATGTTTTATAATTTGAAACAAGGTAACACGTAAGAGAAATAGTGCTCAGAAACCATTGGCGATCAGTAGAAAGTTTCGATTTACAATCATAAAAGATGATAGTTATCCATACTAAGGTTATTAAAAGAAGCTAGCTGATTTAGTATATTTTTGTTTCACATATTTTAATCAACAATCGAAATGAACTAATAGTAAAATGCAAATTGAGAATACTGCAATTTTTGAAGTCAAAGTTTTAACTCCAAATAGATTTGGAGACGAACGTGGATTTTTTTCAGAAAGCTGGAATAAAGACCTAATGGAAAAAGCAGGGTTCAATTACGAGTTCGTACAGGACAACCATTCAATTTCCGAGCAGGCAGGGACGGTGCGTGGCCTCCACTTTCAATCGCCACCACATGCACAAGCTAAACTAGTACGCTGCGGCCAAGGGTGCTTGTTCGATGTCGCTGTAGACTTCAGAAATGGTTCTCCCACTTTTGGTCAATGGGTTGGTGTCGAGTTATCTGCGGACAACGGTAAGCAACTTTTAATACCCATTGGCTTTTTGCATGGCTTCGTTACTCGCGCTGCTAAAACTGAGATCATATACAAGTGTACGGATTATTATGCGCCCGAATTTGATAATGCTATACGGTTTGATGACCCAGATATTGGAATTGAGTGGGGTCTCGATATAGGCATACTCCTGTCAAGCAAAGATCAAAACGCACCTTCATTTCAAGACATAAAAAGTCCATTTTCTTGGGTGGAAGAGGGATGAAATTACTCATCACCGGCGGTGCAGGCTTCATAGGCTCAGCAGTTATTCGTCAGGCCATTTCAGATGATCATGAGGTAGTGAACTTAGACGCATTAACATATGCAGCCTGCCTAGATAGTCTAAAAAGCGTTCACGATGCGCCAGGGTATCAGTTCGAGCAGGCAGACATCTGCGACCGACGAATGATTGATACTATATTTTTAAAGCACCAACCCGACGCAGTCATGCATTTAGCTGCGGAGTCTCATGTAGATCGTTCAATTGATGCCCCTGGCGAGTTCATAGAAACTAATATAATCGGCACATACAACATGCTGGAAGCGTCCCGTAAATACTGGGTAGACAAAAATAAGTCAGAGTATTTTCGCTTTCATCATATCTCGACGGATGAAGTTTTTGGATCACTACCATTAAATAAAAATGAGAAATTCACTGAAGACACCGCTTATGATCCACGCTCTCCCTACTCAGCATCTAAAGCAAGCTCTGACCATCTCGTACGAGCTTGGCATGAGACATATGGCCTACCTATCGTGATGACCAATTGCTCAAACAACTACGGCCCATATCATTTTCCAGAAAAACTGGTCCCTGTAATAATTCTTAATGCATTGGCAGGAAAGCCACTACCAATTTATGGCAAGGGCGATAATATTCGGGATTGGCTTTATGTCGAAGATCACGCAACCGCACTACTCACCGTTCTTACAAAAGGTGAGCTTGGGCGAAGTTACAATATTGGCGGAGAAAACGAAGCTACGAACATCGAGATTGTACAAAAAATTTGTTGTATTTTAGATAAAAAACGACCGGCACAAGAGCCATATGCAGACTTAATTGAATTTGTTGATGACCGGCCTGGCCATGACCAGCGTTATGCTATTGATCCGAGTCGCATCAAAAATGAATTGGGTTGGAGCCCCTCAGTGACTTTGGATGAGGGGTTAGAAAAAACGGTCCAGTGGTATCTAGATAACGAAGATTGGTGGAAGCCACTGCAAAAACGCGTTGGTGTCGGAACTCGTCTGGGAAAACTTAAATGATTTTAGTGTTTGGAAAATCAGGTCAAGTTGCAACTGAGCTTTCGAAATTTAACGATGTCCTGTGCGTTGGCCGAGATAGCTTAAATTTGGAAGATCCCCACAGCTGCGCTGATGTGATCAATCAGTATCGCCCAAAAGCAGTGATTAATGCAGCAGGCTATACATCTGTCGATCAAGCGGAAGTTGAGGAAGTAACGGCGCTAAGAGTTAACTCAGCGGCGCCAGCCACAATGGCGTTAGCCTGTAAAAATTTAGGTATCCCATTTGTCCATATATCCACAGACTATGTGTTTAATGGCTCAGGTTGCACTGCATGGAATACGGACGACGCAACAGGCCCGCTTGGGGCTTATGGCCGTAGTAAGTGCGAGGGGGAACTAGCAGTTTTAGCCATAAACCCAGAAGCTATTGTGTTAAGAACATCATGGGTTTTTTCTTCAACTGGCACTAATTTTGTGAAAACTATGCTAGGCTTAGCTAAAAATAGATCTCAGCTTACCATAGTTTCTGACCAAATTGGAGGACCAACATCCGCTCGTTCAATAGCAGCCGCGTGTTTCAAAATTGCTACTGATTTAATCAATAATAACGCGAATGTATCTGCAAACGGATTTTACCATTTCGCCGGTGCTCCAGACGTAAGTTGGGCAGTGTTTGCAGAAGAAATATTTGCCCAGATACAAAATAAAATTTCTGTTCAGAAGATTTTGACTATAGATTATCCAACACCGGCAAAGCGCCCTTTGAACTCACGGCTGGATTGTACAAGGCTAGAATATGATTTTCAGATAACGCGCCCAGACTGGAAAGCAGAGCTCGAATTAGTACTTAAGGATTTGAAGGAACTAAACTCATGACGGCACGTAAAGGCATCATTTTAGCAGGTGGGTCTGGAACACGCCTGCACCCAATTACTATTGGCGTATCGAAGCAGTTATTGCCAGTTTATGATAAGCCAATGGTATATTACCCACTATCGGTACTAATGCTCGCTGGAATTCGACAAGTCGCGATCATTACAAATCCAGAATATATAAACCAATTCAAAAGATTGCTAAAAGATGGATCTCAATGGGGTATCGAGTTCACCTATATTGAGCAACCATCACCAGATGGTCTTGCGCAAGCGTACCTACTCGCAGAAGGCTTTCTTAATGGCGCGCCAAGCGCACTCGTACTTGGCGATAATATCTTTTACGGTGACAATTTTTCTGACCTGTTAAAAACGGCAGATGCCAAAACATCTGGTGGATCTATATTTGGCTACCGCGTAACTGACCCTGAACGTTATGGAGTGATTGGCTTTGATGAACATGGCCATACTAATAGTATTGTTGAAAAGCCCAAGACCCCCCGCTCAAACTATGCAGTAACTGGACTCTATTTCTTGGATGCAACTGCGTCAGAGAGAGCCAAGTCTATAAAACCTTCTCAGCGAGGCGAGTTAGAAATTACC
Organism: Rhodobacteraceae bacterium ASP10-04a; assembly: GCA_000981705.1. GTDB lineage: Bacteria > Pseudomonadota > Alphaproteobacteria > Rhodobacterales > Rhodobacteraceae > Planktomarina > Planktomarina antarctica. The sequence goes on along the minus strand of LAQD01000044.1, from coordinate 693 downwards.
AACTTATTGGAAACCTATTTGAATGATGGGTCGTTAGATGTTCAAAAAATGGGCCGTGGCTTTGCATGGCTAGACACGGGAACACACGACAGTCTTTTAGATGCTGGGAATTTAGTTCGGACGCTTCAAAAACGCCAAGGATTACTTGTTGGCAGTCCGGATGAAATCGCTTTCGAGAATGGTTGGATAACTAAGTCTGAGTTAAACGTAATATCT
>LAQD01000044.1:0-333 GCA_000981705.1 Rhodobacteraceae bacterium ASP10-04a | reverse complement strand
ATTCCTGTGCAACGGTAGTTCTAAGGGGATTTCCCTAATCAATAAAAGCTATAAGCGAAGGCTTACTCAGTTTTCTCACTGAACGTTTTATACTTTTTTGATGCACCACAATCACAAAGTAGGCACAGTACATGTTGGTTATTGAAAACAAAGTCTTGGGTAAACTACTCAAATTTATTTTCAATATTTATCCTAATATAAAATTTCACTTAGTGAGGCGTCAAATAGGACGCAGACCAGTTCAACTACAAAAAACACATAATATTCACCCAACACTAAGAAAATGTGGTAACATTACCTTCTAAGATAATGTGAGGAGTAAGGAATGTCTTT
>LAQD01000043.1:30076-30287 GCA_000981705.1 Rhodobacteraceae bacterium ASP10-04a | reverse complement strand
TAAATTGGGCGATACTTCAGCTTTGAAACCAAATTCTCTTGTATCGAATTTGTGAGTAAGGGCATCCTTCCATTTTCCCCGTGTGTAATAGACATTGGAGGAATAAAAGTAGGGCAGGTTTGCGGTTAGCTTCATGTCGCTACCATCGAGCGCGGTCTCGTCGATGGTTTTATATTTAATTGTACCAGATATTGCGTTGTAAAAGTTAGCG
>LAQD01000043.1:29016-29981 GCA_000981705.1 Rhodobacteraceae bacterium ASP10-04a | reverse complement strand
ATTACAGTGTCGTCATCGTTTATTTGACGAATACCAAAACCGGTATTCAGTGTCGTGCGGTCATTGAAGTTTACGATCGATGTCTGATTGAACGTGAACGTGTTGGCAGTCTCATTTAGGCGGTAAACCAGCATAGCCTCAGTCTTGGTGTCTGTACCGGTATCTAATCCCAGAGTGTCAGTGCCTAGCGTTAATTCAAAGTGTGTAAAATTTGAAGTCGAGAGCATTTTATCTTCAAATTTATCCAGCCCAGAATTGGCGGCCCCCATCGTAGCTGATACAGCTTCTGCCTTGGCGGCGGCTTCCCCATCGTTATTTTCAATGCCCTGCGCAATATTTTTTATGAAAGTTGCAAACTTTCCCGATTTGGGCGCTTCTTGAGCATTGAGTGGAAGTGCAAATAGCGCCAGAATTGCGCCAAGGAACAGAAGGGTTTTCACTATAAATTCCTTAATTTAATCTGATACAAGGTCTTGTTTAAAGACGTAAAACAATTATTCGGTAATTCTTCAACAGAGCTATAAAAATTACGCTACGTAACAATTGAAAATAATTTCAATATTAGAATGATACAAAAGTATTTTCGATTTACTTCGGATTAGTGGTGAGTTGTGGCTTTCAGTTGAAAAGCCAGTACACCTTGCGAATCTCTGCCATATTTATAGTCGGATCGGTCACTTAAGCGAGATCTGTGCCATGCCTAATGGTTTCACGCCCTTATGAAGTTCTATCTGCGTCGGAGGCTTTTTATTCTCACTATTTTATAGATTATTTTTTTATTTAGGATATTAATTATCTAAATTATTTCGCTTCTAACCGTATCCATATTTGGTTTTAGGTCATCCTATATGGCTAACCATCGATCAAACCCGCTTCAGATTAGAAACTAATCCGTACTCGCATTGGCATACCTATACACCATATTATAATGACACTGGTCAGACCGTGGATATCGACGTCATTGA
>LAQD01000043.1:28769-28936 GCA_000981705.1 Rhodobacteraceae bacterium ASP10-04a | reverse complement strand
CCCTAATGCTGGGCTAATGGAAAATAGACAAGGTACAGGTCATGCAGTCAGACGACTTTGGGTTTGGAACACAAATCCGTAAATCACCTTATTTTGATGCAACAGTTAAGTGGGGCGCGCAGTCCTTTTCGGTTTATAATCATATGTACATCCCGCGTGACTTTGGA
>LAQD01000043.1:28272-28643 GCA_000981705.1 Rhodobacteraceae bacterium ASP10-04a | reverse complement strand
GATCTATCGAATATGGCTGTTGGGCAGTGTAAATACATTTTAATTACAAATGTTGATGGCGGAATATTAAACGATCCAATCTTGCTGCGGCTAGCGGAAAATCACTTTTGGCTTTCACTAGCTGATAGTGATATCTTGCTTTGGGCACAGGGTGTGGCCATTAATTCTGGCCTAGATATCACTATTGTGGAGCCAGACGTATCGCCATTGCAATTGCAGGGTCCAAAATCTGGAAAAATCATGCAGGCCTTGTTCGGTGATAGCATCATGGACCTGCGCTATTACTGGCTGCGTGAAGTGGAACTTGACGGTATCCCCCTAGTAGTTTCGCGTACTGGTTGGTCAAGCGAGTTGGGATATGAAATCTATCT
>LAQD01000043.1:23225-28205 GCA_000981705.1 Rhodobacteraceae bacterium ASP10-04a | reverse complement strand
CTGGCCACACATCGTCTATCCGACGAATTGAGGGGGGGATGCTTTCGTATCACGCCGACGCCGACATCAGTACCAACCCTTTCGAACTTGGGCTCGACCGGCTTATGAACCTGGACATGGACGCTAATTTTATCGGTAAGGCTGCGTTGCTCCGCATTCAAGAGGATGGTGTCACCCGCAAGCAAGTTGGCCTTATTATTGAAGGAGTTCCACTGAAAGGGCCGAACACCACATTCTGGACCATACAGAAAGGCGGGGTTAAAGTAGGCAAAGTCACTTCTGCAGTGTATTCGCCGCGCCTTGAGCAAAATATTGCGCTGGCTATGGTTTCGGTGGAGCACGCTGACATTGGGACAAGTGTCGACGTCTTGGCTGGTTCTGGCTTAATCCGTGCCAGCATTGTTGGCCGCCCTTTCTATGATCCCAAAAAGGAAATTGCCGCGGCTTGATTGACATTGCTAACGATAAGACCTGAAAGCTGTTTACCTTAGAATACCAATCATTCGTTTGCAGCGGGTGCCTTCATCGTCACAGACACGCCACCAATTCCCTCAATTACCACTTCAACAGCCATGCCTGGCTTTATCGGACGGGCCCCTAAGGAGGTACCGCACGCGATCAAATCACCAGGATTAAGCGTCATGTCTTGCGACAAGCAGCTTATGATTTCAGCTGGCGACAGGATCATATCTGACGTGAGATATGACTGGCGCTCCCTCCCGTTCACTAACGTTTTTACGGTCAGCTCCTGCCAATTTATAGAGGTTTCTATGACGGGGCCTACTACACCAAAACCATCAAAGCTCTTGGCGCGGGTCCATTGTGGAAAAGAGGGGTCTGCATGCAGTACGTCGAGCGAAGTAATGTCGTTGACGCAGGTATAGCCAAAGATAGCCTCCCCTGCCTCCTCGGCTGTAACCTCCTTGCAGGTTTCGCCAACCACGATACCAAGCTCCCCCTCGAAAATTACACGCCCAGCGGAAATTGGTAACTCAACATCTGCGTTTTGGCCAACCAATGAGCTGTCAGACTTAAAGAAATATAATGGGTGAGCAGGGTGTTCCATGCCGCCTTTTTCAGCGGCAGCTTTGTAATTATTCCAGAGCCCAATGAATTTTCCTGGCCGTACCGGAGCGAGTAGAGTTACCTCTGATATGGGCACAGACGCGCCCGCGGGGATCTCTGATCCAAGCCCTACGCGCGGATGAAATTCCTGATTTTCTATTACCCCAATAATCTCTGAACCATCTGCTATATGACCTCTGCCCCACTTCATTACATAGATTCCTTATTTTTTGAGAAATTAATCGTCTGGCCATTCGATATGACGCGTTCGCTATTTTAATACGCCCTTAGTCAAACGGCTTACAATCCTGCGGTACGCGCCCGTAGTCTGGTAAGCGCCAGTACGGTATCAATCGTGGGAGTGGGCGTTTTAGTCAGGCGACCAAGTTCTTGTACCGAGCCAATCAGCGCATCAATTTCCATGGGGCGTCCCGCATTTAGGTCTTGCAGCATCGAGGTGCGATGCGCGCCAACAGCCGCCCCGCCGTCAATACGTCGCTCCACGTCAATTGGAAATTTTACCCCAAGCTTTTCAGCGACTTCTTGCGCTTCTAGCATCATACCTTTTGCCACGGCTCGTGTGCCACTGTCGGTACACAAAACATCTAATGTCGCATGGGTAAGGGCCGAGATTGGGTTGAACGATAAGTTGCCCCAGAGCTTTACCCAAATCTCATCACGCAGCCGCGGCCGAACTGGGGCCTTAAGGCCTGCAGCTGAGAGAGCTTGTGACAAGGCTACCGCCCGTTCGGACTTGCTACCATCAGGTTCGCCAAGTGAAAAGCGATTGCCCTCGATATGTTTGATTGTACCTGGCTGAGAGACTTCGGCTGCTGGATAGACGACACAGCCAAGAACTCGATCTGGCCCGAAGCCGTCCCATTGCGTGTGACCGGGATCTACCGTCTCCAGACGGGTACCTTCGAGGTCGGTTCCAATCTTGTGAAAATACCACCATGGAACGCCGTTTACGCCACTTACGATCGTTGTATTTTCCCCAATAAGTGGTTGCATTTTGGGTACTACTGCAGGGACTGAATGAGCCTTTAGTGTCACTATTACATAATCTTGGGGGCCAAGGTCGGCGGGATTTTCGCTAGCGTTAACTTTTACAGTGACGGGATCCCGGTCTGCTTCGATCAGGGTAAGACCCTTATCGGTAATAGCAGCCAAATGTGGACCGCGCGCTACTAGACTGACGTCGGCGCCGGCCTGTGCTAGTTTAGCGCCCATGTAGCCACCGATGGCGCCAGCCCCAAAAATACAAATTTTCATATATTCAGGCCTTTTCCACTAAGCCCAGCTTTTCAGCTAGACCAATCCGCTGCATTTTTCCAGTGGCACCTTTTGGAATTTCATCCAAGATAATGATTTTTCGCGGCACTTTGAAATCAGCCATCCGCTTAGTTGCAAAGGCACGAATGTCTTTTTCGGTGGCGCTCGACCCATCAGTCAAAACTACGGCTGCTGCAACTTCCTCGCCTAGTTTAGCATGGGGTGTTGCAAAAGTAACAACTTGCGCGACGTCTGGATGATCCAGCAAAACGCCATCGACTTCCAGGGGGCTTATTTTTTCGCCACCGCGGTTGATAATTTCTTTCAATCGCCCGGTCAAATGCAGGTAGCCGTCACTATCAAAGGCACCCTGATCACCGGTGCGAAACCATCTTACGCTATCAAACTCAAAGAAGTTCTTTGCATTTGCTTCTGGATTGTTCTCATACCCTGGCGTGACATTGGGCCCGGAGATGACAACCTCGCCTGTACCATCAATAAGTTGGTCCTCGGCTTCATGGGCTATCCGCATTTTTGGTCCTGCAGGGATACCAACGGCACCTGGCTTTTGCGTGCCAGATGTCAACGGATTGCATGCCATCTGGTGTGCGGCTTCGGTCATCCCATAGGCCTCAACAACAGGTGCGTTGAAGGTTTGGTTTAATGTGACCATTACTTGAGCAGGCAAGGAAGCTGAAGATGATCGCAAGAACCGCAGGGGGACTGTATCAATAACGTCTGAATTACGCGCTGCCCGAGTTAGAATTGCTTGGTGCATGGTTGGCACCGCGGTATACCAAGTGGGATGAGCTTCTCTCATCCACCCAAAGAATTTTAATGCGTCAAAACCTGGTGCGCACCATATTGATGCTCCAGATGCCACGGATGCGGTCACAGCTGCTATTAGCCCATGAATATGGAAAAGTGGCATGACATTCATGCAACGATCGGTCGGTGATAATTTTAAGGAGGTCTGTATGTGCAGTGCCGATGCGGCTACGTTGGATTGTAATAGTGGCACAATTTTGGGCCGTGATGTAGTGCCCGACGTATGCAATATCAGTGCTATGTCATCAGCGGTCGGTGCTTTAGTGGCTGGCGTGGCCGAAATTTCGGATGATAATGTGAAGTACCCCGCTGGCGCGTCTGCGGGCACACAAAGTCGAATAACGTTCATTCCTAGAGATATTGCTGCTGCATAAGCAGGCCCATCATAGTCGTCTGTTACCAGAAGGGCTTTGGCTTTTAAGTCTTCTAGGTAGAAAGTATATTCTTCTTCTCGGTAGCCTGGGTTGAGTGGCGCCGTGGTCGCTGCTTGCGCAATGCTCACAAAAGCGGTCGCCATCTCAGGGCCATTTGGAAGTACGATAGCCACCCGGTCTGAAGCATCAATGCCCATAGTGTTCAGGCTTTTTCCAACCTCAAGTGACAGGGCCCGCAACTGATCATAGTTGAGCCAATCTCGCCCTGGTGCGCCGATAGCCAGATTTTCGCCCGCATGACTAGCAATAAGTGTTTTGAGAGTGGTTTGCATGAAAGGCTTCCCTATTCTTTAGATTGAGTAATGTAGTTAATAAACTCTGGTTTAAAAGCTGTGTAGCAAAGATAAATATAACTAGTAATAAAAAATTTAGTGCATTTAGTATTAGTAATAAAAAATTTAGCGTATTTAGCTATGGTCTGGTTCTGACAAATCCAATTTAGAAATCGACGGATACGGCTAATAGCTGCAGCCAAACAACGCAATAGCCGCTTGGTTGCTTTGCATGCCTTCAGCAGTTACACGGACCTTGAGTGCTGCGGTTACCAAGCGTCACCAGCTGAGAACCAAATATTAGGGGAGTTAGACAGATCCTCACAGACGGAAGCTATAAGCTCTAGACAACTTTTACTTCGAGGCTTCCTAGCCCATCAATTGTTAATACCATGACATCACCTTTTTCCACGGCAGCAACGCCAGACGGCGTGCCCGACAAGATCACGTCACCAGGTGCCAGTTCGTAGTACTCAGATAAGTATGAGATCATCTCGGGTACCTTCCAGATCATCTGATTTAGGTCAGCTTCCTGACGCACCGCGCCGTTCACTTTCAATTCTAGATGGCCTTGATCCAGGTGCCCAACTGCGGATACGGGGTGGACCGGTCCGCATGGAGCGGATTTTTCGAACGCCTTGCCCACTTCCCAAGGCCGGCCCATCTTTTTTTGAATACTCTGCAAGTCGCGGCGTGTCATATCCAGCGCCAACCCGTAACCGAAGACATGGTCTAGCGCCTTATTGACTGGAATATTTGTACCGCCTGTCTTTAGGGCAACAAATAATTCAGCCTCGTGATGGACGTCACTAGATTTCTGTGGGTAAGGGAACTCCCCCGATAAATCCAAATTATTAGGATTTTTTTGAAAGAAAAATGGATCTTCACGATCTGGATCGTGGCCCATCTCAATTGCGTGGCCCGCGTAGTTTCTGCCAATACAATAAACGCGCCGAACTGGAAATTTTGCGTCGGTGCCGTGTACTGGAAGGGATACTATCGGCTGGGTGCTGATCACGTAATCCATATTTTTAAAATGTATCTGTGATTGTTACTTCTGCGTATCGCAATTTTATCAATTCATCCATTCCCTTTACTCCGCCCAA
>LAQD01000043.1:1952-23074 GCA_000981705.1 Rhodobacteraceae bacterium ASP10-04a | reverse complement strand
CCCCACAAATCCAAAGCCTATAAAAGCAATATTTTTAGAACTTGGAACAGTGCGCTAAGCTGACATAGCCTACAGAAATACTCCGGTTGTGGCATTAAATTATACTGGGTTGCGTGATGTGGCCCAGTAGGATTTGGAATAGCTGTCAGATTTATAGGCCTTCATGGCAAGTTATTTATCTCCACCTATTGCATCTTCCCAAACATCTTCAAAAGCTTCTGCGAAGCCGTAAACCGCATCCACCTTGTCGAAAGCTTCTAAGCCGATACGCTCTACCAATTCTTCAAAAGAAGGGGCTGGTCCAACCATCTCAACAAGTCCAACTATTATGTCCCTTTCGTGCAGTTCTGCGTGTCCGTTAGGAAAAGCAATTCCAAAGCACTTGATTTGTATGCCAAGAGTGTTCTTAAACTGGTGCTTGCTACCTTTTAAACGAAGGTTTTTGTAAAACTTCTGCGCTTCTTTTTGTTCTTCGCCTGACATAATTCATTCCTATTTTTAAATGGTTTCGAACATTAATATCCAGGATTCGTATAGTTGGTTTCCAGCTGCATTTGTTGAAGTAATTTTACGCACTAAAATTGTCTTTTATTTTTAATCGCTTGGGCAATCATTAGAATGGCTCCAATCAAAATCAACGTAAGCGTCAATCCAGAACACACCCATTTAAAAATAGAAAAGATTGAAGCCAGTTTTGCGTTTACTGAAGAAAACACACCATCGGCCAAATATTGATTGGCTACGGCGGCTAGCGTATAGTTTTCGAGCCAATCAAAAAGTACTTGAATGAATGGAAATAGGTTTAAAACGCCTACTTTTTTGGAAAATGGTTTGAACAAAACTGATACCCAAACAACATACATTAAACCATATATAAGCCCGAAAAGTGTATCCCAAATCTGATTGAAATTTATATATGCTTCTATCATTTCTTTTGTACGTGTTGCTAAAAACAAGACAATGTCTGCCTCATCAAAGCCGAACGAAGTACCCAAAGATTTGATGTTGCCATCGGATAATTCAAAACCTGTAGATTTGACCATCAATACTAAAACTAGGTAGCCAATAAAAACTATCGTCAGTAAAATGGCTATCCAAATGCTAGAGAACTGGTAAAAGAAATTAGAAAAAGGCTTTATTATCATAGGCCTAACTGAAAGCTGTTCCATTTTTTCCTCTTGATCAAACATCACTTAGCCTACTAGCTTATAAAAAATAATTAGTATTAACACCCGCTTCAGTTTAGTGAGCTAAATAATGTCTTTTAGATCTGCAAATAAGTCACGGGCTCTAGGCTACATTTCTATATTAATTTGATTTTCTTAGTCTGAAGCTAAGCCCAAAACAACAGAAATGTTCATTGTCTCGTCTAACCTATCGCCCAAGAGCTGCGCACCTGCTGGTGTTAAATGTCCGCCATCTTGTGAAATTAACCGCCCGTTTTCGGTTACCTGCGGGCAACGACCGTTTGGATCGCAAAGTGTACTGAGTATATCCACATAAGTTACGTCCGATATTTTGCTAAGTTCTTTATTTAATTTCGAAATTTTAGGGTTGTTCTTTGTTCTATAAGCCGTGCGTTTGTCCACTGCGAGCCGAAGTAGGTGCCGAATATCAACGTTACCAAAGTTCTTGGGCCCAACGAGAATTATATGCGCTGAGGACAGTGTCCGGATGCCATCCGCTGTTTCAACTAAGAATGGTGCTGCATCTGCTATCCAATCTGACGCTAGAATGATAACATTGGCTTTCTCTATTGCTCCAAGCATTTCGAGACTACGATATCGATCATATTCATTGCAATTTTTGGTATCCCACACCTCCTTCAGCCGTAAGTCGCTTGGTAACTGAAGGTATGGAGCACATTCGCCTGCGATCATCCAATACGATGCATCAATTTGTGAGAGGTAACCTTTTGCATCAAGAACGTTCATGAAGTCACGCGCGTAACTATCTCCGATGAAGACGACTTTTGGCTTTTCAGAGTCGAACAGAAATTCTTTCCGTTCAAAGGGCCGACCCACATGCCTTTGAAAGGCCTTTGCGGCTTCTCTTGTCATTTCTACTAGTTTTAAATCTGTATCATTATATCGCAAAAAGGGCAGATTTGAGAAATGGCCAACCAGAGACATAAAACTTATTGCGAGTGCTGCGATAGACAAAGTGATCGTTGGCCACCGGAGTAGGTATTTCTTGTTTTGAGTATTTGATCGAAACGGCTGTTCCACATATTTCCAGCTAAGAAATGATATGCATAATATGACTGTAATTAGAATTAACGCAATTAGTGGTAAAGAGGGGTCAATCTCATGAATGCGGGCAAAAGCGAACACCGGCTGGTGCCAAAGGTACGCACTAAAACTGATGACGCCGATCAAACGAAGGGGGCGGAGTGACAATAGTCGCCCGATCCAACCCGTCTGGCTTCCAAATAACAAAAGAAGAGCCGTACCGAGAGTTGGCAAAAGCGCATAAACTGACGGAAATGGAGTATTTTTATCATATAGCATAAGCGCCGCAATAATTGATACGAGGCCAAGCGTAGCTAAGGGTCCGTTACTAACGAGCTCACGGCGCGATGCCCACAACGCCACAACTGCTCCTATTAAGATTTCCCAGAAGCGGGAAGGCGAAAAAAAGTAGTTGGCGGCAGGCTCGTTTCTCCAACCCCATTCGCTCAACCCCAGTGATGCAAGTAACAGTATTACAACGGCCATACAGAGCCCTTGCCTACCACCGAGTCGATAGGCAGCTAAAGCAACAACTGGGAAGATCACATAGAATTGCTCTTCTATGGCAAGGCTCCATGTGTGAAGTAATGGAATGTAGTGAGCTGATGGGGCAAAGTAACTTGTAAAATCAATAAAATAGGCATTAGAAAGAAAGAATAGTGAGAAGAATACACTTGCTGAGTAATCGGTTAGTTCTGACGGGGTCAGTAAAAACCAAGCCGCGAGAGATACTATGAAAAGCATCGCAAATAAGGCAGGAAAAATACGCTTTGCGCGACGTTTGTAAAAAGTACTAAAACTGAATTCGCCGTTTTCTAGGTCCCTAAGAATAATCCCTGAGATCAAGTATCCTGAAATAACAAAAAAGATATCTACACCAGCAAAGCCGCCAGGAAGAATGCCGATGTCCGAGTGTGCAACCATTACTGCCAAGACCGCAATGGCTCGTATCCCATCAATCTCGGCCCTGTAAGTCAGAACATGTTTGTTTCTAAGCAGTGCCAATTACTTATATAACCTTCTCATTAAGATACGGAGCGCTACCAATGTCTTCTAATGGAGAGTTCGCCTACTGGCAAACAGCGTGTATGTGGAAAAGCCCAGTGCGCATCTTCTTATAATCAAGCAAAAACGGACTTACTGGAAGTCTACTGCCCATACAGTCCGAGAGTAGGCTGCGGTGGCCTCAGCAGAAATAGCTACGTCTCATTCTCAATCATTAATCTGTTAGATTGGTCACCCTTGGCGTCAATATTACAGAAACTGAGTTGCTTTAAGACTGGGGGTCCGTTTTTCTACTTGCGCTCCCACAGGTGACAAGCCTGAAATGGTAGCCTTAATATGCACTTAAAACGAGACTTTATGTTGTTCAACAGATAATCAGAGCTCTACTAAGTTAATAAACGGCAGATACAAGGCAGTAGGCTGTGCGTGCCTCGCTTTTTCTGCCTGACAGAAATAACATTGCCTACCTTCAGAATTTCTGCATGCTCATTCTATGCTTCTCTACCTGGGGTTTTTGGTGGCCCCTAATAAGGTCTGTAATGGTCGAGCTGACTGATTAACAATGCGTTTTTGGTTACTCTCTTTTGCACACTCATTTATCAAAATTTAAATATTTGTGTTGAAATTGGTACTAAGTGCAATATTTCTCACAGAGAAATATAGGATATAAAAATGCCTTTAACTTTAGATGCCACTAGAGCCGCTGGCTTAGTTGCTATGCAGTCGTTCGTCCCTGAGATGGGGCGGCAGTACGCTGCTGGCCGCAATTTTGATCACGGTATGGGCAATCATACCTCGGTATCGGTTCTGTCTCCCTACATCTCTCGTAGACTGATTTCGGAACAAGAAGTCGTAACATTGGCATTTTCAACTCATGGAGCTGAAGTGGCTGAAAAGTTCATACAAGAAGTTTTCTGGAGAAGTTATTTTAAGGGCTGGCTCGAGTTGCGTCCACAAGTTTGGGATCTTTACTGTGAAGGCCTAAATTCTGATTTAGGATCTTTGAACCTGGATCGGGGTCTCCGTCGTGATGTGTCTTGCGCAATCGCAGGACAAACGGGAATTTCCTGTTTTGACTCTTGGGCAGTCGAGTTGCAAAAAACTGGATATTTGCACAACCACGCACGAATGTGGTTTGCCTCCATCTGGATTTTTACATTGCGTCTGCCGTGGAGGCTTGGCGCAGATTTTTTCTTTCGGCATCTACTCGATGGTGATGCGGCCTCTAATACTCTAAGCTGGCGTTGGGTTGCTGGCCTGCATACGCGTGGCAGACCTTATGTTGCTACAGCGAGAAACATCGCCGCTTTTACTGGACAACGTTTTAGCCTGAAAGATAATGACTTTGCCAATGTAGCGCATGGGCTTGAAGCCACAGAGCCTGATGGCCTGCCACCGTTGTTGCCATTGCGAGCAGTACATTCTCCATTAACCACGCGACCAACTGCACTCCTTATTACTGATGAGGATTGTCAGCTCGAAGATTTTAATATTGGGGATTTTGATATACGAGCAATTTCAATGCTGAGTTCTAGTCATTTGAGATCTGCATTGGAAGTCTCTGAGAGGGTTTTGGATTTTGAAAATGCTGCACTGGTAGATGCTGTGGCAAGGAGCAAATTGGAGGCTATTCATCTCAGAGCTGATGATCCGGATGTGTTGCTCAATTGGGCTCTCGCTGCTGGAGTTACGCAGATTGTTACTTCCTACGTGACGCGTGGTCCGTTGTGGGACTGGCTGGAGCAAGCGAAACCCAAACTTTCAGAACACGGTATTATACTTGCGGAGTGGCAACGTGACTGGGACACTGCAATTTGGCCTTATGCCACGGCTGGATTTTTCAAGATCAGAAAACAGATACCTCGTATTCTCAAAGAAATGGTATCGGCATGATCCCGATTGCAATTATCGGTGCTGGCATCACGGGGATTGCCTGCGCTCAGCGGCTAAAAGAGGCAGGTTTGAAGTCTGTTATTTTCGATAAAGGGCGTGGTATTGGAGGCAGAGTTGCCACCAGAAGAATAGGTGGATTACAATTTGATCACGGTGCGCAATACGTTAGTGCGCATGGCAGAGAGTTTGCCGCAGTATTGGAAAATCTTATAGTATCTGGCTCAGCGACGCCGTGGTGTACCGTTAACGAGCATATTGGTATCGTTGGCTCACCTGGGATGTCGTCTTTGGCAAAAGCACTGGCTATGGATTTAGAGGTTAGACAGAATGCGCGGGTGACCAGCATTGAAAAGATTGGCAATAACTGGCGTTTTAAAACTAACGATACCGACCAAACCGCTAGGACACTAATTATCACCGTACCTTCGCCGCAGGTACCGGCACTCCTTGGCCTAGAACACCCGTTAGTTTCCAAACTAAAAGGTGTAAGTTTTGCGCCCTGTTTGACACTTATGGCTGCAGTTTGTGTCCCAGTTTCCTCAATGGTGTGGGATGACCCAAATTCTTCAGTCTCGTGGATTGCGCAAGATAGTAGCAAACCAAATCGCAGTGCCAGTGATGCATCTACTTGGGTTGCTCATGCCGGAGCTAAATTCAGTGAACAGAATTTAGAGAAAACACCGGTAGAACTCGTTGACCTTATGTTACCAATGTTGTGTGACCGTCTTGGAGTTGGCTTGGATCAAGTTAGCTATGCCTCAGTTCACCGATGGCTTTATGCCCACGTCATAGCTCCATTTGGCCTACCATTCTTGGAGCATGAGTGCTCAAGCTTATATCTTGCGGGCGACTGGTGTATTGGCTCTGACGTAGAGGCTGCTTGGACGAGTGGTACGGCATTGGCAAACGAGATAATACTTCGCAACTGACCTAAAACTGGGAAATCCTTACGATGGAGTAATTAGGCTAATTGGCACTTCTAGAGGATGTATTGAAATATTCGAAAGATTAGACAACTTCATTCCAGAACTCAAAAAAAGTTTTTATTTTAGTTTTTTTTAGCACTGAACTAACTAAAAAATAAGGTATATTTTTTTGATAACCTTACGTAATTTAAATTATTTTACACCATACGGTTGAAATCCTATCCATTCGCTCCAGAACTTAAAAGGTTAACAATGCATACTAAAGAATACTTAGTAAAATTTTACTGTGAGCATTACGCTCAATCGGCCGTGAAAAACCGGTCGAACTATAAGGAGGAAAGACAATGGGAAATATCTACGGTCGAATTAAACTAATGACGGCTTCGGCTGCATTAGTTGCGGCGCCGTCTCTGGCGTCGGCAAGTGCTAATCTAGAATCCGATGATTTTGTCGGCATTTCATTTTGGCTAATTTCAATGGCTTTAGTTGCAGCTACAGCATTCTTCTTCATGGAAACCCAACGGGTTGAAGGTAAGTGGAAAACTTCGCTAACAGTTTCTGGCCTTGTTACTTTAGTAGCAGCGGTTCACTATTTTTACATGCGCGACGTCTGGATCGAAACCGGCGCCACGCCTCTAGTTTACCGTTATATTGATTGGTTGATCACAGTGCCGCTTTTGATGGTTGAGTTTTACCTCATCCTTCGTGCGATTACTGCTGTTTCAGGCGGCGTATTCTGGCGCCTTATGATCGGTACCTTGGTTATGCTAGCTGCCGGTTACATGGGCGAAGCTGGCTACATCAGCGCTTGGCTAGGATTTATCGTCGGCATAGTCGGCTGGGCATACATCTTGTATGAAATCTTCTTTGGTGAAGCTGGTAAGGTTGCTGCAGAGAAAGCTCCAGCATCAGTTCAATCTGCATTCTCAACGATGCGTTGGATTGTTACAATCGGCTGGGCAATCTACCCACTGGGTTACTTCCTTGGTTACTTTACAGGGGCCGGCCCAGAAGAGGCGTCCAGCATGCTAAACATCGTTTATAACCTCGCAGACGTTATAAACAAAATTGCGTTTGGTGTGATCATCTGGAACGTTGCAGTTACAGAGTCTGACAAAGCTAAATCCTAAATTTGGCAATGAGGTGGCCACCGGGGCCACCTCAACTTTATCTAAACTTTATGTTACTGGTGAAGAGGTCGCACTGGATTATGTCAAACAGCTGGGAACATAAAGATTCTGAAGTCCAGAACAAAAAGCCTTCAATGAATTTTGAAGATGATGTAATAAAAAAACTGCATGGTTTTATTTGTGACAGATTACTTGAAAATGAAACTACACTGAGCCTAGCAGCTCAATACCATTTCGAAAAACCTGGTAAAATGTTGAGAGCTAAAATGGCTCTCCATGCGGCTAGTATTTTAAAAGTCAACGATGCCGCAGCTCTACATTGGGCGGCCGCAATCGAAATTCTCCATAATGCATCTTTGATCCATGATGATATTTGCGACAATGATCTGCTTCGGCGTGATAGGCCGTCAATTTGGTCTAAGTATGGACCTAATGTGGCGTTAACCCTCGGGGACTGGCTGGTAGCACTGGCGTTTGAACTTGCAGCAGAGGCTGGCCAAAGAGCACAAACCCCACTTCTAGTTAAAATATTAGCCCAGCATATGGCCACCACTACGGCTGGTGAGGCTTCGGAATTTTCTTTGGATAAAGGACTTGAATGGGACCGCTATATAGAGATTGCGTCTGATAAAACTGCTCCACTTCTTACGGCACCTCTGGAGGGGGTGGCGGCTATGGCTTTGCGTGTGGATGCTTCGTCGTCAATTGGAACATATTTTCGTAGTCTAGGTGCCGCATACCAAATAGCTAACGATATTATGAATTTTCGAGCACTGGACGGCGCTGTCGATCAGGGTTCTGATCTTTCCCGGCGTGCGCCAAATGCTGTAGTTGTAATCTACAGAGAAAGTCTGTCAGCAGAGCAATTAATCGTATTTGATGATTGGTATAGCTCACGCTCGAATACTACATTTGAAAGCTGGCGGCACGAAATTTTATCTTCACAAGCGATGGTACAGAGTGCTCATAGAATGCAAAAGTGTTTGAGTAAAACTGCTCACTTGGCCAAGGAAATGCCAATGGTGCTGTCTGAAGCAGTATTACCTATTCAAATACTCTTGCGACAGGTCTGTTTGAAGGCAACTTCACCGGTTAACTCCTAGGGCAAGGTGCTCAAACTATGAAATCAAACTCCTCTTCTAACTTTCCTAAAGGCCGAGCCCCAGATTTAGGAACTGTTCTGGTCATTGGAGCAGGCTTCGGTGGTATTGCAGCAGCTCTACGCATGCGTGCTAAGGGGTTCGAAGTAACCCTCGTTGACCGCTTGACGGCTATTGGTGGAAGAGCTCAGGTATTTGAACGTGGAGGCTTCCGCCACGATGCTGGTCCCACCGTGATTACGGCGCCATTCCTTTTTGATGAGTTATTTGAGTTGTTTGGTGAAAAACGCAGTGATCATGTTGAATTTCGTTCACTTGACCCTTGGTATCGTTTTTATTTTCATGGTGGGCGCCAATTTGATTATTGTAGGTCTATTGAAGATACCAACGAACAAATAAAAAAATTTGAACCAAGAGATGTAAAGGGGTATGCGCGTCTACTGGCAACCTCTAAGGCGATATTTGAGGTAGGGTTTGAGCAACTTGCAAATCGCCCATTTCACAAGATAAGAACTATGGTAGCGCAGATCCCAAGCCTGTTTCGTTTGAAAAGCTATTATTCGGTTGCGGGTATTGTAAACCGACACCTAAAACATCCGTTGCTTCGGCAGGCATTTTCGATTCATCCTTTGTTGGTCGGAGGGAACCCGTTTAGTACAACATCAATCTACGCATTAATTCATTACCTCGAACGTAAGTGGGGAGTGTATTTCTGCATGGGGGGAACTGGCAAGTTAGTGGAAGCGCTACATGCGTTATTGCTGCGTGCCGGAGTTAAGGTGGAACTCAATGTCGATATTGCAGAAATTACGTTGGAGCGTGGCTTAGCCACTGGTGCAATTGCCGAAGATGGTCGAGTATTTCATGCGGAAAGAGTGATCTGCAACGCTGATCCGCCGACAGTCTATGCTCAGATGTTGCCGCAAGACGGCAATCGGCGCAAGCGTTTAGCCCCTGAAAAGCTTACTCATTATTCGATGGGGCTGTATGTTCTGTTTTTTGGTACACAGTGCCAGTATCCTGATGTGGCACATCACACAATCTGGATGGGGCCACGCTATAAGGACTTGCTTGCAGATATTTTTAATAAAAAAATTCTGTCCGATGATTTTTCACTTTATGTCCATAGACCTACAGCAACTGACCCTAGCTTCGCTCCTGAGGGATGTGACAGCTATTATGTTCTCTGCCCAGTACCCAATCTACGTGGCCAGGTGAATTGGTCTGAAAAGGCTCCAGAGTTAAGGGACCGCATTGTTAAGGCCTTATCTGAGACAATAATGCCCGACCTTGAGACAACAATTACTGAAGACTTCTGGATGACCCCTGAAGATTTCAAAGCAGACTATCGCTCAATGCATGGCGCTGGATTTTCTCTGGCGCCAATCTTCACTCAATCTGCCTGGTTTCGATATCACAACCGAGACCCACATATTTCCAACCTATATTTTTCTGCTGCAGGGGCACACCCTGGCGCTGGTATGCCCGGGGTATTATGCTCAGCTAAAGTCGTGGAGGCCTTGATAGATCAAGAACTAAAGGGGCAGACATAAATTGTGTTGGGGAATTGTATGATGAAAACCAATGAAGATCTCACGCCTGAGCATTCCATAGCGCAAAATGGCAAGAGTTTTCACTGGGCTGGGCGCTTTCTAGGCCCTAGAGTTGGGGGAGATGCGACACGCCTCTATAGTTTTTGTCGCATACTTGATGATATGGCTGACGGGGATATTCCAGGTGGGCCAAAACGGTTAAAAAATATTCGATCTGGGCTGATCAATGCAACAGTTTCTGATGATTTATTACTACCCGATTTGACTGATTTTATCCAAAAAAAGGATATTTCTGCTGAGATTTTGGTCGCTTTGATCGATGGCCTTATTCAAGATCAAAAGACTGTTGCTCTCGCAGATGAACGTGCACTTTTACGCTACAGCTATCGGGTTGCTGGGACAGTCGGTGTGATGATGAGCACAATACTTGGCTGTACTGATCGAGCAGCTCTCTGGTATGCAGTAGACTTAGGTATTGCTATGCAATTAACTAATATTGCAAGAGATGTACTTGAAGATGCAAGCATGGGACGCCGTTATCTACCAGCAACGTGGGTAGGAAATATGTTGCCTGCTCAAGTTTTGGCCGCAGCAAATGACGAACCAAGCTATGAGCGAGACGCTATTTCTACTGCAGTGGTGCGCTTGCTATGTTTGGCCGAAACCTATTACGAGAGTGGGACTAAGGGCCTGGTCTACCTCCCGCCTCGGGCGCACCTAGCTATTGCAGTGGCGGCGCAGGTTTACCGCCAAATTGGAGTTCAGATAGCAGGGAAAGGTCACCAATGGTATAATGGACGTGAGATCACCAATCGACGCACAAAACTCGCCTGCTCGGTTAAAGCCATGAGAACTTTACCGTTCCGCTTGCGTTCTGTTCCCAGTCACCATTCTGATCTTCATGATACACTTGTTGGGTTGCCACATGTCGGGTGAAGGTGCCGCAGCCGTATCAAATGTTGCGATCGCAGTGATTGGGGATGGTTGTGCTGGGCTGTCTTTGGCAGCCCGATCAACATCTCTGCCAAATCATACTATGCATTTATTTTCTCCCCAGTCTAATTCACTTATAAACAATCATGTCTGGGGCTATTGGCAAATGGATTGGATGAAATATGTGGCGCCTCTGACATTTAAAACTTGGTATAAATGGTCGGTCAAAACTGAGGGCGCCGAAGTAGAGATGCAGGCCTGTTACCATCCTTATAAAGCGGTCAAACGTGATAGTTGGTTGGCTCATTGTCTTAAGAATGCAAAGCAAAACGGCGTTAAATTTCATAATACTTTACCGAGTATCACCGAGTTTTCAAATGACCAAGTATTTGACAGCCGACCTCCTAAGTGGAGGGCCAACATGATGGTACAGCATTTTTTAGGTTGGGAGGTGCGGGCGGATGCCGGAAGCTTTAAAGATGACACCGCCATCTTAATGGATTTCCGCTGTGATCAATCGCGTGGAGTACATTTTATCTACTGTTTACCATTCTCTGATAGCGAGGCGTTGGTGGAATCAACTTTGCTTTCTCCAAATATTGAGCCAGATGGGTTTTATGAGGATACAATCACGACCTGGCTGTCCGACTATGCTGGAGTAAATCGCTTTGAAGTACTACGGCGCGAGAAAGGGGCAATTCCATTAGGATTGATGAAGCGCCATGACCCAAAGTTTCAAGGGATTGGAAGTAATTGTGGTGCTATACGACCGTCAAGTGGCTACGCGTTTAGCTTTATTCAAAAGCAAATTGCGACAGCACTTAGTCGAGTTGAAAGAGGTAATAAATTGAGTTTTTCTCCACCTCATAAAAAAATTGATTTGTTTATGGACCGTGTATTTTTATCCGTGCTTCGAAACCAGCCTCACCATGCCCCAAAATTATTCACCGCAATGGCTGCAAGGCTGACCGGTGATGAATTTGCCATATTCCTAAGTGGTGAAGCTAACATAAAATTGCGGTTGAAGGTTATTTTGGCTATGCCAGTATGGCCTTTCGTACGTGCCCTTTTCCAGTTAGAGGCGGTTGTAAGTGATTGAACCAATTGCAGCATGGGCGCCATCCATAATGATTGGGTTCGATCCATTTTCATTGATTGCACTCGTAGCGGTTGTGTTGATTGGTTTGCCGCATGGCGCTTTTGATGGTGCCGTGGCGTTGGCATTAGGTTATGGAAAAACGCTAAAATTAATGCTAGGGTTTATTCTTGTTTATATTGCGATTGCGGCCTTTGTCGTGGCGTTCTGGATGATATTTGCGGATATTGCACTCATCTTATTTTTGATGATTAGTGTTGTGCATTTTGGGATTGGGGATAGCCAATCAGGTAGGTGGCTTGCACGTACCACGCAGACAATAGCGCATGGAGGTTTGGTTGTTGTTGGGATTAGTATTCTACATCGCAGTGAGGTTGAGCCAATTTTTGTTCATTTGGTTGGCAGCGAAACAGCATTGGTGTGGCAATTTCTAAATATAGCTAGCTTAGGTTTGATAGTGGTTTTGATCATGTACCTTGCACAGGCTTTTGTCCTACCCTCACTCCGAATTAGGTTTTTTGAACTTGTGGGCCTTGCACTGATTTATTATTTTTTGCCACCTTTGGTAGGGTTTGCATTATATTTCTGCGGGGTACACTCAGTTCGCCATCTCCGCTACACTTGGGTTAGATTACGGTTGCAGGCTTATGGTGTACGCACGCTCGTATTACTTGCCTGTCTTTTTACGGTGATGAGTTGGATGGCTGGATTAATAATATTTTGGCAGATGCCTACTACCGAAGCGCTAGATGGTGCTATCTTACGAATAATTTTTATTGGACTGGCTGCGTTAACAGTTCCACACATGCTGTTAGTTGACGGTATATTTCGTCGCATACGATAAGTTTTTTACTGCATTTTCCCACACTGCTAATCACTTTAATAAATTTCATAGGCTTACCAGAGCCTCAAGATTAAAAGGTAATGTACTTCTTTAGTCTGGTAGTTTTACTGTAAATATCAAGGATCGCCTAAATCTAAAACGATCTTGATTTGGGGAAATTAGGCTCTACTTAATGGATATGATAAAAAAACCGGAACTACTCGAAGAACATATCAGTGATATCGTACAAATGGCGTTGTCTGATCATGTCAGCTTTGCAACTATTCAAGCAGAATATGGTATTGGGGACAAAGATGTGAAAGCCCTGATGCGAAGTACCCTAAAGAGTGGAAGTTATAGGGCGTGGCGCAAACGTGTGCGCGACTTCAGTGATCGTAGGGAAACCTATAAATAGGTAATGCTATGGGAAACAAACTTCTAGACGAGAGGTTAGTCGCAGTCCCCGCAGGGCGATTGGCGAGGTTAGGTTATATCACTACAGTGACTGCCAGCGTGGCTGGCAGCATGGCGGTGGGCGGCATGTCCCAACTTGTGAAAAGACAACGGCCTGTAATAAAGGACCTCTTGCTCACGCCACAAAATATCTTTCGCATAACTGAACAGCTGGCAAAAATGCGGGGCGCCGCGATGAAGATTGGACAACTGGTCTCAATGGATGCTGGTATACTTTTGTCTCCAGAACTGGCGCAAATAATGGCGCGGTTACGGGATAACGCCTATGCAATGCCGCCTGTACAACTTAAGAAAGTTTTAAATACACAATTTCAGAACAGTTGGCTCGCCTCATTTAAAAAATTTGACGTACATCCCATCGCGGCGGCTTCAATAGGGCAAGTCCATCGTGCGCAACTCAAGGATGGCCGTGATCTGGCGATAAAAGTTCAGTACCCTGGGGTTACAGCAAGCATTGATAGTGACGTGGCTAACGTAGGTGTGCTGATTAAAATGTCTGGGCTTCTCCCAAAAGAATTTAGGCTAGAAACTTACTTGGAAGAAGGGCGCCAGCAACTTCATAAAGAAACAGACTACGTCCAAGAAGCGAGTAACCTTAAAAAGTTTAAAGAGCTGCTGAAAGATGCGCCACAGTTTGTCGTACCGGCTGTTCACGCTGAATGGTCAACGTCAAATGTACTAGCAATGGACTATATAGCAGGTACCGCCATTGAGGACTTAGACAGTGAAACGCAGGATGTTCGTGATAATTTAATCATTAGCCTTGTGGAACTTCTGTTGAGGGAGCTGTTTGATTTTGGACTAATGCAGACAGATCCAAATTTTGCTAATTACCAATACAAACCAGACACGAAGCAGATCGTTTTACTCGATTTTGGTGCCGTGACCCAAATTGATCCAGACCTTATAGAAAAATATAAAAGGCTAGTATTCTCTGGGCTGAGTAATGACATGGGTGGCTTGTTGAATGCCATCTCTAGTATTGGGTTTATTGATGCCAGCACTTCTATTGAACACCGTGGCCGCATAATTCGAATGGTCTGCTCCGTGTTTGAAGCGATCCTAAAGGATGGCACTATTAATTTTAAGAATTTGGAATTGGCCGAGCAGCTACAGGCTGAGGGTCTAGCATTACTCGAAGACGGATTTTTACCACCAGTTTTGCCAATTGATGTCCTTTTAATACAACGAAAATTTGCTGGAATTTTTTTGTTAGCGACGAGGCTTGCTGCCCAGGTTGATATTAGAAAAATTCTATGGAAAGAAACTAAAATGTTCCCATGAAGAAGCAGCCCCACGTAGTTTGGTTTAAACGTGATTTACGCATTACTGATCACGCGCCGTTGCTGGCTGCATCACAACAAGGTGCGCCAATAATACCATTGTACATTATAGAACCTGGTTATTGGCGGCAGTCATTTGCCTCGCGCAGGCATTGGCATTACGTCCATGATTGCCTCGTAGATCTAAATGAAGCTCTAACGGGCTTGGGCCAACCACTCGTCATAAAAATAGGAACTGCGTGCGATGTTTTTATGAAATTATCTCAAGAGTATTCTATCATTAAGATCTGGGCTCATGAAGAGACCGGAAACCGTTGGACCTACGACCGTGATATTGCTGTCCATTCTACTTGTGCCATGAATGGCATCACAATTCATGAGCTACCATCGAACGGTGTGGTGCGCAGGCTTGGAAATCGCGATAATTGGAGTGCGATCCGAAATGCACGTATGGCTGAGCGTATTTTGCCAAGACCTGTTGCCCTGCAAACTGTTGCCGACTATCAATCCGTTGATTTGCCCAGCAAGGTTGATCCGATGTTTGGGGAAACATCTATTGGGCATGTTCAAAAGGGTGGCCGCAACGCTGCCGTCGAAGATTTAACTAGCTTTCTAGGTTACCGATCCAGAGCATATCTTCAGCATATATCGGCCCCAAATTTATCCGAAGTTCATTGCTCGCGCTTATCGACCCACCTTACGTGGGGTGCTCTGTCAGTGCGCGAAGTAATACAGTCTATTTCTAAACGACGCACCCAACTTAACAGTGATAGCAGCAAGCATTTTTCTCGTAATCTGAGTGCCTTTGGCTCACGCCTTGCGTGGCGTTGCCATTTTATTCAGAAAATTGAGGATCAACCAGAAATTGAAACGCACTGCATGCATCCCGCCTTTGAGGGTTTACGAGTGGATGAACATAACGAAACCTACTTTCAGGCATGGGCTACGGGAAACACTGGGTACCCGTTTATCGATGCTTGTATGCGAAACCTAGCTGCTGAGGGGTGGATTACGTTTCGTATGCGGGCGATGCTAGTTAGCTTCGCAAGCTATCAACTTTGGCTTGATTGGCGGATAACTGGGGATCACTTGGCGTGCTTGTTTACTGACTATGAGCCCGGCATTCATTATAGCCAGCTTCAAATGCAGTCAGGTGTAACGGGTATAAACGCAATGCGAGTTTATAATCCGATTAAACAGTCCCAAGAACACGATCCGACAGGCTCATTTATCCGGAAATGGGTTCCAGAACTACGTAGTATAACTGATGAAAGCATTCATGAACCTTGGGAAATAAAGGCGTCACTTTTCGGTAATTCTGGGGCTTTGGAAGGCTATCCATCACCAGTCGTGGATCACGTGGTATCTGCCAAACGGGCAAAGGAAAGAATTACTAAAGTTAGAAATAGCCCACTCTTTCGAACGACAGCAGCCACTGTTCACCAAAAACTAGGTAGTAGAAAACTCTCCGTTAGGCGCAAAAAGAAGTTGCCTGTAAAAGAGGAAAACCAATTAACTTTAATCTAGAGCTTAAAAGCTAAAACACTTCAGAAGTGTAATCTAGTGCTGGTAGTTTTGGTTTTAGGGAGTGTGGCGTATATTCGAGGTGCCGTTTGAAAGTGATGAAATTAGTCAACTATTCCGGTTTATGTTTGCTCTTATCGCTCTTAGTGCTTCAATTTATTCTAATGAAGATTTAGGACGCTCGCCGTGTGGATCGCTGGTGCAAACTAGAACATGGACAGCCCAAGACATGCAAAACAAAAACTGACCAGAAATCCAATATTATAGTTACCCGTTATATCATAAAGGTATCCGCTAAAAATGCGCCAAGCGCAGTACTGCAGTCTTGCCCCATATTGGTTGCGCTAAAAACCGAAGCTAGGCCGCGTTCAGCAAAAATTTCTGTCATTTGTGCAGCAATAATGGGGCCACTGGCGCCTGCTGATAGTCCAAATGAAATGATAAATATTGTTAGAAGTCCCCAGCTTGGATAGATTTGCATGGTGGTAAGAGACAGTACGCCAAGGATGGTCAGGCAATAGCTTGCAGTAGCTATGATATGTCGTGGGAAGTCATCTGGCTGTTGGATGTGCTAAAGCTTGGAGAGCTGAAGACTTATTTTAAGCCGTTTTTAATGTGGTGTTGTAGATTCAACACTGTGTCAAAATTGATTCAGAATGAGACTCCCCCGAATCGTTCAGTGCAATAGATTACGGTCATCGGGGGATGTAAGATGTTTATGCATAGTAAAGACGGAAATCATTTTTTAGGTTATCGAAAATCTTCATTTGGTAAGGTTCAAATGGTCTACGACTGCGCAGGCACCTGTCGTGAAATTTATGATTTAGAAACGCCGGACGTGCCGGTAGCCCTATTGAACTCTGCTATTAAAAAAGCAATTCAGTCTAGGTATATTTTACCTACTTTGATTGCTACCCTGTCTTCCCAAAACATATCTCTTGCAAAAATTGGTGTGATCTAAGCCACTATTTTTAAACAGTTTTGGCCAATGACAACTGAGACATATAAGTTGGTTGTAATCTTGATCGAAAATATTTTGTAGTAGAGAGATAAGAGTAAGTTCAGTATTTCGTTGGATTAGGTGACGTCAACCGTGGCACTTTCCAAAAATTCTTATAAATACTGATCTCTAATAGGATGCAGTTCCTCTTCAATCTAATAATACTAAGTCTTACTAGCGGGTATTTTGTCTTCTTCCTGTGCTTTTGTAATGCTAGTGGCCCTTTAAAGAGATTTAATAAAATATTAGCTCCATTGATCTGATGGCGGTGATCTCTAGCCACATCATTGCATTTTTGGCGTAATTACGGCAATGCAAGCCGAACGAGTCGACCGCCGACTACAAATTTGAAAGATTCATGCAGAACCATGACAAATATTGCATCCCCAGATATCATTTACACCAAAGTTGACGAAGCGCCTCAGCTGGCCTCGGTTTCACTTCTACCGGTCATTCAAGCTTTCGCCTCGGCTGCTGGGGTCTCCGTTGGCGTAAAGGATATATCGCTTGCGGGTCGCATCGTCGCGGCGTTTCCTGAAAAATTAGACTTGGATCAATACCAACCGGACGATCTCGCTGAGTTGGGTGAGCTGGTTAAAATGCCAAACGCTAATGTCATCAAGCTGCCAAACATCTCAGCTTCGGTGCCTCAACTTCTGGCGGCAATCAAGGAATTACAAGAGAAGGGATATACTATTCCTGACTACCCTGAAGAGCCAACGGATGACCTACAGAAATCCATTCGCTCACGCTTTGACGCGATCAAGGGTTCCGCGGTGAACCCTATACTTCGTGAAGGTAATTCGGATCGTCGCGCGGCTGCTGCTGTTAAAAACTATGCAATGTCCAATCCACATTATATGGGGACATGGGCCCCAGATAGTAAGACAGTCGTTTCTACGATGTCAGGCAATGACTTCTTTTCTAATGAAAAATCTGTGACATTATCCGCAGAGCAGGCTGGTGATGCACGTGTTGAACTTGTAGCGACTGATGGGAGTATTACTGTTCTTAAGGATGGTGTTACCTATTCTGCAGGTACAGTAGTTGATGCTACCTTTATGTCTGCACGCGCGCTTGATGGCTTCTTGTCTGAACAGGTTAAGGCGACTAAGGCGGCTGGTATTTTGTTTTCCATCCACTTGAAGGCTACGATGATGAAGATATCTGACCCGATCATTTTTGGTCATGCGGTTAAGGTCTTTCTACAGCCTGTATTTGATGCCTTTGGTGAAAAGCTTTCTGCGAAAGGGATCAACCCGAACTCGGGCCTTGGTGCGTTGCTCAATCAGGTGGCTGATATGCCTGAGGCAGAAGAAATTTTGGCTGCAATCGATACGGTTATGGCTGATCGTCCATCTCTGTATATGGTTAATTCAGACAAAGGTATCACAAATCTGCACGTACCCTCCGATGTCATCATTGACGCATCATTGCCAGCGCTGATCCGTGCTGGTGGGAAAGGGTGGGGGCCGGATGGCGCTGCCGCTGACACAAACTGCATTATTCCCGATAGCTCCTATGCCTCAGTTTATGACGAGTCCGTGGCGTACTTTAAAGAAACAGGTGCGTTTGATCCAACCACTGCAGGCACGGTTCAAAACGTAGGCCTGATGGCGCAAAAGGCAGAAGAATACGGCTCGCACCCTACAACGTTTGAAATTCCTCATGATGGCTTGGTCCGTATCTTACTGGCTAATGGTGACACGTTGCTGGCTAATGACGTTGAGGCTGGTGATATTTGGCGTTCTGCATCTACTAAACAGGCGCCAATCGAAGATTGGGTGCAATTGGCAATAAGTCGTCAAAAATCTGAAGGCTGTCAGGCTATATTCTGGCTGGATGAGAGCCGTGCGCATGATGTTGAGTTGCTAAAATATGTGACGCCACTCCTGATAGCCGCAGGTGTCTCTGATAAGTTTCAGATTTTGAGCCCGCGTGCAGCCACGCGCCTATCGTTAGAAACTGTCCGTGAGGGTAAAAACTCTATTGCAGTGACTGGCAATGTTCTGCGTGACTACTTGACCGATCTCTTCCCCATTCTTGAGCTCGGCACCTCAGCAAAAATGTTGTCCATAGTTAAGTTGATGAATGGCGGTGGCCTTTTTGAAACTGGGGCAGGCGGGTCTGCACCAAAACATGTGCAGCAGCTGGCTCAAGAAAACCACCTGCGTTGGGATTCCCTCGGAGAGTTCTGTGCCCTTGGTGAAAGCTTAAAGTTTTTGGCTGAAACAAAAGGTAACAACAAGGCACGCATTCTTGGTCGAGCCGTTGATCATGCAACGCAAGGCATTCTGGATTATAATAAATCACCGCGGGCAAAAGTAGGTGAAACGGATAACCGCAGCAGTCATTATTTTTTTGCGCTTTACTGGGCCCAGGCTTTGGCCACTCAGAACGAAGACCCATCTCTGATTGCTAAGTTTGCGCCAATTGCCTCGGCACTACAAGAATATGAAGCAATCATTTTAGATGAGCTGGCGTCAGATGAGGGTAATCCAGCTGATTTGGGTGGATACTATCTGACTGATACGCAAAAAACTGAAAGTATTATGCGTCCATCACAAACCTTACTGCGGATACTCGGCAGCCTCTAGGCATTGGGTTGTCACCAGATCTTTGGAAATCCACTCTGGTTAGAGCCAAATCATATCAGAAGAGCATTAACAGGTTCCCTTGAAACCTCCAGACGACTTAGATCAGTGCATTATGAGAAGAAGTAGATCTTGCACCTACGGTGTTGCGTGAATCTGGTTTTGTTATGGGTCGTAAATTTCTATACAATACATACAGGCAACAATAGCATAATTGGTGGACATTCACCTGCAGCCGATCAAAATGAATTTTGCAAAATTATCGATTCGACAAATAGCCTAAAGACGAATGAGGATTAATGATGAAAACGGTGAAGAATTTTGATAGAATTGGTGAAGAAAACGCCTTTGCTGTGTTGGGGCGTGCAGGTCAGCTGGCCGCGAGTGGTATGGATGTGATTAACCTTGGCATTGGACAACCTGACTTCCCGACACCAGAAAACATCGTAGAGGCTGCAGTTCGCGCATTGCGCGATGGTCATCATGGGTACACTGATGCCACAGGAATTCTGCCACTTAGAGAAGCCGTCAGCGCCGACCTATTTCGCCGTTATAAAACAGAAGTGAGTCCGGAAAATGTGTTGATTGTACCTGGAGGAAAAGTCACGATGTTTACGGCCATCTTGATGTTTGGTGAAGCCGGGGGTGAAATTCTTTACCCGGACCCAGGCTTTCCGATTTATCGATCAATGATCGAATATACGGGTGCAACCCCCATTCCGGTACCTATCCGGGAAGAAAATGGCTTCGCATTCTCGGCTGAAGAAACTTTGAAGTTGATTGGCCCAAAAACGCGTTTGATAATTTTGAACTCTCCAGCTAATCCTTGCGGAGGTATTACCCCGCGTACTGAGATTGACAAATTGGTTGCTGGACTAGCCAATCATCCTCACGTCGCGATACTGTCCGACGAAATTTATGATCAGATGCTCTATGACGGCGAGGAACATGTAAGCCTTCTGACCTACCCAGAAATTCGTGACCGCCTCATCGTCCTCAACGGCTGGTCTAAGACATACGCAATGACTGGGTGGCGATTAGGCTATTCTATTTGGCCGGATGATCTTTACAATAAAGCCCGAAAATTAGCAGTTAATGCGTGGTCTTGTGTCAATGCGCCCGCACAATATGCTGCACTTGAAGCTCTGATCGGGCCACAGACTGCAGTAGCTGGCATGGTTAAAGAATTTGATGCCCGGCGCAAAGGTGTTGTTACCCTTTTGAACGATATTCCGGGTATTTCCTGCATAACTCCAAAAGGTGCATTTTATGCTTTTCCTAACGTATCAAAAACTGGCTGGAAGGCCAAAGATCTTGCAAGTGAATTGCTAGAAAAAACTGGTGTTGCGACCATTGGGGGCCCAGATTTTGGAACTTTGGGCGAGGGCTACATCCGTTTATCCTATGCTAATAGCCAAGAAAACATTGCGCTGGCATTGGGCCGAATGAAAGAGTTTTTAGCGACAACAAAACCCTGACGTAAATAGGCGGCAAAACGGGAGTTTTTTCGCCCAGAATAGGCTAAATTATTAGGCGACACAGCCTGCAGGGTGTGGT
>LAQD01000043.1:0-1888 GCA_000981705.1 Rhodobacteraceae bacterium ASP10-04a | reverse complement strand
GTAATCTTGGTGATGTAAGACGCTCTTACTGAACTTAGAAAAGCGACCAAATCCTCGTATCCCTCGGCCTCGCTAAAGGTCCACCAGTGGCGATGCATATAAAGCTATTGGGAATGTCCCGAAAGAAAGGAATAATTGGCGTATGATTTCCCTTTGCTTGGTCATCATTGATCTGAGTAATTAATGTGTCAAAATGTATGTTTCAAATACTAACAAGCCTAAAAATTATCTTTCTTTGAGATCAATTGTCTGGCCCTGTAATTCGAGATACAATTTAAAAATGTCTCCTTCACTCACTGTACCAATAAACATATTAGTTTCTCTTTCAATTATTGGAATAGTCTCTCCAATAAAGTTTGATGCAGTTTTAATTGCTTGTTGAAGGGAGGCATCCGACTTAATGCTTAAAGCATCTTTATCCATTAAATTCATGATAGTATCGTGTCGATCTGCAAGTATCAGAGATCGCAGATGTAATTTTCCTAGATATGTCCGTTCCTCAGAAACTACATAAGCTTCAGTACTTCCATGTTCGATCATTGCTGATCTAACTAAAACTATATCCGTATCAGGTCTGACATCTAGTTGATTTACAGAAATGATGGATGAAATACCCTCTTCCATTAGCCTCAAGCCCATACGGCCTTGTGAAAGATCAATATTTCTATTTAAAAGCTGTTTATCAAATAGTGAATTACCAAATATTTGGTTGCTAATCATAGTTGCTGTGACAATGCCAATTGTTGATGCCAAGGCTAAGCCATAAGATTCTGTGATTTCTAAGACAATTATTATCATAGAGAGTGGGGCACCGATAACCGCTCCAGCAACCGCAGCCATGCCACAAATGACTAGTTCAGGCCCGTGAAACGAGTGTAGCCCAGTCCAGTTAACTATAGCGGTAGCAACTGATCCTGCTGCCGCACCTATCAGGAGGGCTGGAGAAAATACACCACCAAAAAAGCCGAAACCTAATGACAACGCTGTTGCAAAAACTTTTGCAATTAGGATTGCTAGCGCGACCATTAATAGTACATTTTCACTGGTAAGGTTTACTATAGTCAAAGTTCCCATGCCCATTACATCAGGATAAAAAGTGCCAATTGTACTTAGGCCAGTGATGGCGATCAATACGGTTTGAAACCTTGTTAAACCCATCTGCTTTGGAAATTTTGAAAACATGAGAACTGTAGACATAAAGAGCACTGCAGTAAGCCCAAAAAATGGGCCAAAAGCAATTGAAATTAATATCATAGGACCAATTTCTGCGGTAGAATAAGATTGTAAAAAAGGCGCTGAGGCCTCCCATAAATAATTATGAACTGCGAAAGCTGTTCCAGATGCAAGCGCGATGGGGGCCAAAGCTTTCATAGAAAAATGGCGTAAGATTGCTTCATGGGCAAAAATTATACCTGCTAAAGGTGCGTTAAAGCCCGCGGAGATAGCTGCTGCAACCCCACCTCCAAGGATGATATTAGTTGTAATTCGTAGTCTGAGAGTGGCTTTGACGAAAGCGCCCAAAGTTGCTCCAAAGTGAACTAATGGACCGTATTGACCAACTGATGCTCCACCAGCGATAGAAACGAATGCAGCTAGCGTACTTGCGATACCAGTTTTTACATCTAGCTCATTATCTATCCTGTGTGCAGCGAAGATTGTATCTGCTGGCCCTTGCCATCTTTCAACTTTGAACTTATTTTTAATTAAACTGACTATGACCGCCGTGATACTTAAACTACAAAAAAGGAAAATGAAGCTTGTGCTATTTTTAAAATAGTCGTTCAAAACCTGCTCAATAAAGTAGATGCCGATCATAAAATAATGCGCAGCTGCAGCTCCAAAAAAACCTAAAAGAATTCCTACTAATATTGAAGTTAGCCATAAGTGT
>LAQD01000042.1 GCA_000981705.1 Rhodobacteraceae bacterium ASP10-04a | reverse complement strand
ATCAATGGGGTAGAGGCAACAAAAATGGCTGGTCACACCAGTGTGGAAATGACCAACTTTTATGAACAAGATCCTGATGATATTCAACCATGAGTGGCAAGCTCTTTGTGCTGAGCTATGAAAAAGGTTAGGGGACACTATCTAATCTGCTAACGAGTCCGGCACTAAGGCAGAAACTAGAGAGGCTCATGCAGCCGCGGGTATTGACGTCGCCGTCATCAACCCCAAAGCATTCATGTGTACCCCGTCAGCCCACAATGTTGGGAGCAAACAAGTCCATAGGCAGCAAATCATCTGGCACATCCTGATAACATACAGGCCTCAAGAAACGGCGGATGGCCATGGACCCAACCGACGTCGCACCGAAATTAGTGCTGGCGGGGTAAGGGCCGCCGTGGACCATGGCATCACAGACTTCTACCCCAGTGGGGAAGCCGTTAATGAGAATTCGGCCCGTTTTTCGCTCCAATATTGGCAACAGCTCCTTCGCGGTTTTATGATCGCTCTCATCAATAAACAACGTGCAGGTTAGTTGTCCTTGCAGGCTTAAGGCGATATCTCGCATTTGCTGGATATCTTTAGCCCTAATCATCATTCCCATAGGGCCGAAGACTTCTTCGGCCAATTCCTCATTTACTAACCAGTCATCACCTGAGCAGGCATACAAATGCGGTGAGGCTTCACGAGTTGTAAACGATGTTCCCACCAATTGCTGAACTGACTCATTTGACGATATACGTTTTGTCCCCGCACGGTAGGCATCTGCAATACCGTCAGTTAACATAGATTGTGGAGCAATTTGTTTTAGGTTTTCAGCCATTTTCTCGGCCAGAGCATCGGCGTCTGGTCCATCAATTACAACAGCGATACCGGGATTGGTACAAAACTGCCCTGCTCCCATGGTAAGTGATCCACTCCACCCTGCTGCGATTTGTTCACAACGACCAGAGAGGGCAACCGGAAGGATGAACATCGGATTGATCGAACCTAGCTCACCAAAAAACGGAATTGGGTTTGGTCGTGCCGCACATAAATCAAACAAAGCCCGTCCACCTTGTAGCGACCCAGTAAAGCCAACGGCATTAATTAATGGGTGTTTTACCAAACATGTACCTACGTCGAATGAACCGCCTTGAACCAGCGAAAAGACGCCAGGATGCAAATCACAGGCCTGTATTGCCGCATTAATGGCTTGAGCAACTATTTCTGCGGTTCCCGGATGTGCTTCGTGACCCTTAACAATGACCGGACAACCTGCAGCTAGTGCCGACGCTGTATCACCGCCAGCCGTTGAGAATGCCAGCGGAAAGTTAGAGGCTCCAAATACGGCGACCGGACCGATGGGCCGCTGAACCAGTCTCAAATCTGAACGAGGTAAAGGCTGGCGGTCGGGCAATGCTTCATCTTGACGAACGTCAAGATAATCTCCTTTCTCAATATAGGATGCAAACATCCTAAGCTGTCCCGTTGTCCGCCCTCTTTCTCCGATCAAGCGAGCCTCCGGCAAGCCTGTTTCCTGGGTGCCAATTTCGGTAATCTCGTCACCACGGGCATCTATTTCATCCGCGATCTGATTCAGGAACCTGGCGCGATCCATCCTGTTTGAATAACCGTAACTCCAGAACGCTTCTTCCGCCGCTTTAACAGCCTGATCCACAAGCTCTGGCGTACCAACTGAAAAATCTTGAACAAATCCATGGGCTGGGTTAGATGTAAATGTAGGTGCCCTGGAATTCCATTCTCCGGCAACGAGGTGACTGTTTTTAAGCATAAGTATGTGTCCTGCTTGTTAAATGAGGTTTCTGGATTTAAGGTTACGTATAAGTGCAGATATACCAAATGTCCACTCAGGACATTTAGTGGAAAGGTGGACGGTGTTACTGAGTTGACCTAGCCCGTCAGATGAAATTGTCACTATGTCTCCAAGCTTGTGGGTAAATCCCTCGCCTGGGACATCCCGGTCCTCAGTCGGCGCGAACAAAGTACCTAGAAAAAGCATGATCCCGTCAGGGTACTGGTGATGCCGCCCAATAGTCTGAGAGACGATGTCCTTCGGATCACGACTGATTTCTTTCATAGAAGAGTAACCCGTGAGTTCATAACCATCTTCGCCAGATATCTGCATATTAAGCTCAGCGTTTCGTACATCGTCGAGTGAGTAGTTTTCATCAAACAAACGAATGAAGGGGCCTATTGAACAAGAAGCATTATTATCTTTTGCCTTGGAAAGGAGCAGCGCTGACCGGCCTTCAAAATCACGCAAATTAACATCATTACCTAAGGACGCTCCCTTTATTCGCCCCCGGCTGTCAACAGCCAGAACAATTTCTGGCTCGGGGTTATTCCAAATTGATTTAGGGTGAAGACCAACGCTAACTCCCCATCCCATAGAAGAAAGTGTTTGTGATTTTGAAAATACTTCTACGTCTGGCCCTATTCCCACTTCCAGATATTGCGACCAAACTCCCTCTTCAATAAGGGCATCTTTCAGCTTGGCCGCCTTTTCAGAACCAGGCTCGACATCACGAAGAGAGTCGCCAATGAGGCTTGTCACTTTGGCTCGCACAGCTTCTGCTTTCGCTGGGTCCCCGGCTGCCGCTTCTTCAATTACCCGCTCGACCATGGATTTTACAAACGTCACACCTGCCGCCTTGATGGCCTGTAAATCACAGGGAGCCAGCATATGAATTGCGTCAGGCCTGCCAGCATGATTTAAGGCGATGTCATCAACGTTACCCAAAAAAGCCCCTTCTATCGAATTGACGTATTCAGCCGGGTTATCCATTTCCAGTATGTCGCAAACGAGGGGGGCTACTTTTAACGTGATATCAATAACCTGACCCTCTCGAACGACGATAACTGAAGGGCCCGAGACCGCCGGATTCCAGACTCGGCCGATATAGGTACCCTTGGGGTCTAGATCTTTACCCAAATCAAAGGCCTGTTTTTTGTTCGATGTCATGAACTATCTCCTCATTAATTTATACCAGGTTTTTCCAACTCACTTTCATATTGGCATCTCATCATTAACCGTCTCTCGAATTCACCAAAATTGGTGATCCAAGTTAGTTGTCAGTATCAACCGCTTGATTGAGATTCTCAAAACAACAAAAATGCAACAGCAAAAGAGGCCGATACAATAGGGCTCGAATCCAGTGTCGCAGCCTCAGCTGGATTTGCCATTTGTAACATTTGATTGGCCCGTTTGAGATGAAAGGAATTAGCCATCTTATCCTCTGAATTTGTGATCGGGCAGGCCTGTAAAATCCAAGGATATCTCGATCAGTGCCCCCTCAAGTGGATTGGCCCTTAGCTGTGCTTCACTGAGCGTGAACTGAGCCGAACTGACAAAAAGTGATTTTCGATCGGCCCCGCCAAAGGTGCAACTGGTCGGGTTCGTCATCGGTACGATGATCTCCCGATCAACCCGTCCATCGGGTGTGATACGGATCACCCGACCACCGCCAAAACGCGCGTTCCATAGACAGCCGTCTTCGTCGATACTCGAACCATCGGGCACCCCCGACTCAAAGCCTTCAAGCAGCACCCGGCGATTGCTAAGCCCACCGCTATCGTCATCGTAATCGAAGGCAAATATCACATTACGTAACGAATCGCCGAAATAGAAAGTTTTCTTGTCTGGCGACCAGGCCATTGTGTTGGATATGCCAAATTCATAATCGGTGTGGCGGGTAACTGTGCCATCAGGGTCAAGACGAAACAACGCTCCACTATGTCGGTCAATGTCACGCCCGCTGCCATCGGGATTTAGATTGGTACGCATTGACCCTAACCAAAACCGCCCCGAAGGATCACACCGACCTTCGTTCAGTCGATTACCTACGGTCGGATCAGGGTTGCTTTGGGAAATGAATTGGCCGGTACTGAAATCAAACCAGGCCACTCCGCCGGCCAGAGCTACGACGGCCCCCGACACAGTTTGCCGTAGGGCGATTGCTGTCGGAAAATCTTTAGACCGCCATGACGTTGTTTTCTCATTCGTGAAATCATGTCGACGGATGGCCTTGCCGATGATATCGACCCAATAAAGGCATTGCGTGTCTTCATCCCATATCGGACTTTCACCGACCTGATCACGGGTGGCCGTGATAACGTTGAAATAGGGTTTCTGTTCCATTTGCGAGCCCTTTTCTATTTACCGTCGTCTTCGACCGACACTGCCGGATTTGCCCAGCGGGTATTTGGAACAAGCGCAAACCAATCCTTACGTCCCGGATCACGATCATAAGGATAACCACCAAACTCTTTGTAATAGGCTGCGTATTTTTCGAGTTTGGCACGATCTAGCTCTACCCCGAGCCCGGGTCCAGTCGGCACTTTGATCTTGCCGTTTTTATATTTCATTAGCCCGCCCTTTATCACATCATCCATCAGATGATGGTAATGAGCGTCAGCAGTAAACGAAAGGCTTGGTAATGCTGCGCCCAGATGAAGCATTGTCGCCAGTTGGATTCCCAGTTCACCAGAAGAGTGCACAGCAATACCAAGCTGGAAAGTGTCACATACATGTGCCGCTTTGACACATTGGCGAATGCCACCCCAGAAAGTCGTATCAAGTAAGATGACATCAACAGCGGGATTTAAAATATTTGAGGAAAGCTGTTCAAAGTTAACCACAACCGTATTAGTCGCCATCGGTATTCGCACTTGCTCCCGAACTCGACGCATCCCATTCATGCCCCAGGTAGGATCCTCAAAATAGTCATTACGCAGATCTTCGATTGCGTGGCCGAAGCGGATTGATTCTTCCACAGAAAGAGCCGCGTTAGGGTCATAACGTAAGGAATCCCCAGGGAATTCATTTGCTAATGCGCGATAAAGTTCAAGTTCGTAATCAGGCGGGAATACGCCGGCTTTAAGCTTGTGGGCGGTGAAACCGCATTTGTCTTTTAAGCGGCGCGCTTCGGCCAATAGTTGATCGGCAGTTCGTACTTCTCCACCACGATCCTGATCGTTATAGCGAAAGAAAAGATAGGATGCGAAGCCTACCTCATCGCGCAACTTACCCCCTATCAGATCATAAACTGGAACGTCCAAAGTTTTGCCAATTATATCAAGGCAGGCAAATTCTATGGCAGCATGTAATTGTGTACGGTTGTTATAGAGACTGGCGGTTGGATTGCAAATTTTAAACCAAAGTGCCTCAAGTTCAAAAGGATCGTGACCAACGAGATAGGATTTTAGACCTTGAAAGGCAGCCTCAGAAGATTCACCACCGCCTCCCATCTCTCCAAGGCCAATGACTCCAGTGTCGGTTTCTACTTCGACAATGGTGCGTACGAACTTGCCCCAATGTGCACCAGTTGCGGTCCTGATTGGTGCCTCAAGCGGAACAGCTACGGTTGTGGCGCGAATATCAATAATTTTAGGTCGTTTCATGGAATTGCTCCAACGTTTAGGTAATGAGGTCGATCATATGAGGGACGGTTGTTTCCTCAGACAGTAAATCTGCAACTTTGTTTCCCCGCGAAAATGCAACAATCCGGTCAGATACTTCATGCACGTGGTGAAGGTTGTGGCTAATAAAGATCACCGTTATCCCTTGTTCACGCATTTGACGCACGTATTCCAAAACCTTGTTGGTCTCCTTGACTGACAAGTGATTAGTTGGTTCATCCAAGATCAACATGCGAGAGCGAAAGTGCATCGCCCGTGCAATTGCAACACCCTGACGTTGGCCGCCTGAAAGGTCTTTGACCGGTGCATCGGCCGAGCGCAAATGCAGACCCACATCTGCAATTGCCGCCATTGCTTCCTCAGCCATTGCAGCATGATCCAACATACCAAAGCCCCGCACCCCCCATTTGCGTTTTTCGCGTCCAATAAAGACATTGCGCGCAATCGACATTTCAGGAACCATGGCGGTGTATTGATAGATCGTTTCGATCCCAAGGTTCATGGCATCACGAGGACGCGCGATATGAGCCTCTTTTCCTTCAAAGAAAATTTGACCTTCGGTTTGTTTATGAACGCCAGACAGGATTTTTATAAAGGTAGATTTACCGGCACCATTATCACCAATCAGGCCAATAACTTGCCCTTGTGGGATATCAAGATCGAGACCGCGCAGAGCGTGAACCGAGCCATACCATTTATGGAGGCCACGGACTGATAAATGTGGTTTAGTCATCTTCGACTTCCTTGTATTTGGCGCGTGCCGCAACGTCGCGTGTCATTTTGTTAATGGTGACCGCTATGACAATAATCGCGCCCACTGCAAATCTAAACCAGTTGGCATCAACCCGGGTGAGAATGATGATGTTCTCTATAAAGGCGAGCAACAAGGCTCCGATCACTGCGCCAATAACTGAACCGACCCCGCCAGCTAGGGCCGCGCCACCGATAACGGTGGCCGCGATTGCTGTCAGCTCATAGCCGGTGCCCATGGATGGCACGATGGCTTTGATCCTGAATACCTGAATCATCCCTGCAAAACCCGCCAACATCGAACAAAGCATAAAGGTTGTCGTCTTCACCAGATTGACATTTATTCCCATGTTTCGCGCTGACTCTTGACTGCCACCGGTCGCAAAAATCCAACTGCCAAAATCAAATTTACGCAACCAGATACCTAACAAGATACCGATACCTAACAACCAGAAAACAGATACGCGTAGGAGATCAACTTTGCCCACAATCCACCAAAGATCCAAGTCACGTGGGAATGGTGGAGGGAACCCATCTGAAATTACAACGGTCATACTCCGAGCCATAAACAACATTCCGAGCGTTGCAATAAATGAAGGTATGCCGAGTCGAATAGTGATGAAGGCATTTGCTAAACCTACTAAGGCGGCCACGACAAGCCCCCCAATCATCGAAACAGGTAAAGGAAAACCTGCTGCCATCAAAAGCACCATGACCATCGGTGACAGGGCAAATACTGACCCTACCGAAAGATCAAATTCGCCTGAAATCATCAGGATTGTCACGCCAATTGCCACTAGCGCGATTTCCGGTATTGGCTGAAGCACAATCTGGAAATTCCCAAGTGTCAGAAAGGTTGGCGACAGAAGGCTAAATACAAATGTCATTGCCATCAACATTAAAAAAGCGCTGGCCTCAGGCTTTGTTTGAAGCATTTTTTTGAAGTGCATACTAGGTCTCCACTGCACGTATGGCAGGGATAAATAAATTAAGGAATAGCCGCCCATCAAAACGGGCGGCCAAAGTTTATGGAGATTTAGCGAACACCCATCGCAGAGTATTTCTCAACTGACCCCACGTCTTCTGGTCGGATCAACGCTTTACCGGTATTGACGTCAAAGGCTGACAGACCAAACTTGTTAATGAAATACAATTGTTGGATCGGCAAGTAGCCTTGCAGGTACGGCTGTTGGTCAATGGTCAGATCAACATAGCCCAGCTTCATCTCGTCCAATAAAATTGGAACCAAATCAAAACCACCCATATGGATTTCACCCGGTTTCACGCCCATATCGCGCAGGCATTCCCCAGCACCGGCAAACCAGAAGGCGGAACCTACCACGGCCGTTGTTTTTCGGTTGCCTAAAATATATTGGCAGATGCGTTGACCCGTGACCGAGATATCATTCGCAGAGTCGATGGTTTCGTGCGTCAGATTCCAGCCATCTGCAATGGCTTCGTCCAGATACAGACGTGCGCCACCAATCCGGTCTTCGGCCCATGATTCACCAGGACGCGCCAAGCCAAGCAGCACATGCTGGGGTTGGCTTTTGTCCATACCAACCAACAGGCCTTTGGCAACTTCATATCCGGCTTGAAACAGATCCTGACCAATAAAAGCAAGGCGGGAATTACCGTCAGCACCTTCTGTATCGTCAACGTTTATGGTGATAAGCGGAATACCTTTTTCAGCAGCCCGCGCAATGGCCTCATCATAAAGATTATCGTCCACGATAACCGTCGCAATGCCGTCAACGTCCTGGCCAATAGTGGTTTCGAGATTTTGCAAATGCATCTGCAAATTTCCGTTTTCCGATGTAAACAACATCTGGCAGTCAACCTGATAATCTTCGCAGGCATCATCCATGCCTCGCTTGATTGTTTGCCAGAACGTGTTGTCAATGCCGGTCTGCGTCAGCACTGTGAACTTGAGATCATCAGCAGAAAAAGCATTTGTGGCGCCAAGGCCTACAATAAAGGCTGCGGCTGAGCATATTTTTAGAATTGTTTTTTTCATCAGTTTTTCCTTCAGGTTTATAAAGTGTTATTAAGCCGGATTGCCTCCGACACTTCGTAACAGGCGGCCAACGGATGATAATCCGTCTTGGACGCCGGGCTTTTCTGGTCGCTGTATCTTTTGCCGGTATGGTCAAGAATGCGGTACCAGCCACCAAAATCGTGATCGATAAAATGCTTATCAGCATAGTTCCAGGCTTTGTCATACCAGTCCCAATAGCTATCCTTGCTGGTAGTCAGTGCCAAAAGCGCCGCCGCACCGATAGTTTCGGAAAACACCCAGTAGTATTGGTCAGTGTCCAAAATGGTTCCGTCGGGCGCGAACGTGTAATTGATGGCCCCAGTCGTTGGGTTCCAAGCCGAGTCAAGTGCTGCCTTAAACAGGAATTCCGCCTTGGGTATAAGCCAATCCACCGGGCGGTGGCGGTTTAGGATCAACAATAACTTGGACCATTCCACGAAATGTCCGGGCAAATAACCATAGGGGCGAAACAGGTTTTTTGGATCGTCTTTGTTGTATTCCCAGTCATGGGTCCAGTCGGTCTTGTAATGCTCCCAAACCAGCCCGTCAGCCTGAGCGGCTAGATCGACACAGATTCGCTGTGCCAGCACGCCCGCCCGATCCAGATAGCGATTATTGCCCGTGGCCTCATAGGCCGCCAGCATCGCTTCACACATATGCATATTGGCATTCTGGCCCCGGTAGCCGTCGATTGCCGACCAGTCACCTGCCTTGATCTCATCAACATAAAGCTGAGTGTCAGGTTGCCAGAATCGAGTTTCCAACAGGCCCCAAATATCGTCTAACAAGGCATCCGCTGCGGTGATTCCTGCCTTCTTCGCTCCTGCAGCCGCCAGCAGGACGAAAGCCTGACCATAACAATGATAAGTGCCGTCGCTCACGGTTTGCCCATCCAGAACCCAGGCATAACCACCGTCCGGTTGGCGATGATGATCACGCAAGAAAGCAACGCCATGTTCGGCAGCAGCCCGGTAATCCGCGCGTCCCAACACAAGAGACGAAAGCGAGAAGTTGTAAATAAACCGGCAAGTTCCAACAAGGTGCTTGGTCACTTTGTCAAAGACTGTACCGTCGTCGCGCATCTGATTTATATATCCGCCATCTTCCATGTCCATACAGGTCGGATGGTAAAAATCCATGATTGCAGCGATATGCGATTTTAGAAAGTCTTGGCTTTTGTAGTCCATGCTCATTTCCTTTCAACTATGCCTATTCAGGCAGAATGATGCCCAGTTTCGACAACACACCACCGTCGAGTTTGATGTCCGCTCCAGTCATGAATTTGCAATAATCAGTGGCCAGAAAGTTCGCAAGAGCTGCAACTTCTTCGACTGTTCCAACACGCCCGATCGGATGCCCTTTGCCCCAGGCCTCGATGGTTGCCTCGGCAGTGCTGTCGCCTTTCCACAAATCAGCGGCCCAACGCAGCATCGGTGTATCTATCGCGGCTGGGCAGATTGCGTTCACCCGAATGCCTACGTCCGCATGATCCAGCGCCATTGCACGCGTCAGGGCTACGATCGCGCCTTTGGACGCGGTATAAGCTGCCACATTGGTTTGGGATGCATAGGCCTGCACCGATGCAATATTGATGACCGATCCGCCGCCACGCTTATCGATCTCGGGAATTGCATATTTTGCCGCCAGAAAGATACCCTTAACGTTGGCATTCATTACCTCGTCCCAAGTATCTTCCGGGGTGTCGATCACTGTGCCGTAGCGTTGAATGCCTGCAGCGTTGACTAGGACGTCAACACCGCCAAAAGCATGAACCGTCACTTCGGTCAACATTTTCATATCCGCCTGCTTCGACACATCAGCCAGAACAGTGATCAACCTATCACTACCAATCACTCTTCCAACCTCCTCCAGGCTGACTGCGTCATTGGCGCAGACAACAACATTGGCGCCCTGATCACAGAACTGTTTGGCGATCCCTAGACCCATGCCTTTTGAACCACCCGTTACGATTGCCGTTTTTCCTGTAAGATCCATGCTAATCCCCCAAATGGTCAGCTATGTTGGTGCTATTTTTCACTCTTTGCCAACTCGAAATAGTCGCTATGTTGCTCCGCGAGATTGTCGAGATCGTGCATTACCCGTCGCAAATGAGTCGTCACGATCGAGCGGGCTGCATCCACGTCTTGGTTTTCGATTGCCTCCAAAATCAACAAGTGGTCGGACAAAAGTACATTTAAATCGATTTTTTGCAGGCTCAGTCGGCGAACCCGGTCCATATGCTTCTTTGCCTCAGATATAACTGACCATACAGCGACGCGACCAGTCATCTCACTAAAGTGGCGATGCATTCGCTCATCGGCTACAAAAAAACCGGCAGTATCGCCCTCCAAGATAGCAAATTTTTGTTCATCAATTGCTTGGCGAATGTTAAATACAGCGCGCTTCGATTGTACTTTCACTGCCTCTTCGATGATCGCTAACTCCAGCTTTTCGCGTACATATTGGGCTGAAATTACTGCGTCAAAACGAATAGGCGAAACTATGGTTCCCGCACGCGAACGGAAATCGATCAACCCTTCAGATGAAAGACGAGTCAGCGCTTCGCGAATGGGCGTGCGACTCATGCCCAGCTCGTCCGCCAGATATGTTTCGCCGATGGTTTGGTTTGGTTTCAGGTCCAACGATACAATCCGGTTACGTATCTCTCGGTAGGCACTCTCACCAGCAGAAATTTCAGTTATGTTGGCCAAATGAAAAACTCCAAATTAAAGTTACTGTGATACTTGTATACAAGAATACAGATACATTATACAAGAATATAATGACTGTCAAGTTTCCCCCTCATCGTGTTGAGTCCCGGAATTTGATGGCGCAATAAACCTCACCAGAGGGCGCTCCCTTCTGGCAGTATCCATATGGTCCTGTTCGGTCTTGATAGCCTGTTGAGCAGAATGTGCCAACGTGGGCTTGTCTCAAAAAAGTGGAAAGCCACAGAGATCTTAAGCGGTCTATTTGAGCGTATTATCGTGATCCCAGATCCAGAGATCGGCAAGCCGCAAGTCTGTCTGGAAAGCACAAGTTCGATTGTGCAAACGACTCCAGCGTTTGAGTAAACACGGTAAACATCACAACTTAATTATCGCTGCCAATGCTGACCAAGGCGAAAGAATAGCGCAACTTAAAACGACTAATGATGAATTAACACTTCGATTGTCAGAGGTAATTAAAGAAAATAAAGTGCTTCGAACTGCTATAAAATAGGCAATTAATATGAACTCAAGCGTATCATTTCCCAAAGATTATCAATTTAACCCTGAGATAGACCATCGTATGACTCGCTCATTTATTAGCCCTCATACCATTGTTGAGGAATTTGACCCTCGCGCAGGGTAGAAAAAGCGGCTAGGTCACTTTTAACCCTGCAATATGACGGAACAAAAATCGAGCCCTCATTATGAACAAACCTAATTGGAAGATATAAAGCTATGAGTAGATTAATGACAATTGATGAATATATGGATCGCACCTTTTCAAAGGCTTCACAGCCTCACATTAACACTGTGAGAAGGTGGATTAGAGAGGGCAAGTTAAGCGCGATCAAGATGGGCCGATCTTATTACATTGAAGATAATGACGGAGAAGAGTACGCTAACGATTCGAATAAAAATAAAATGGACGCTATTATGGCGAAAATTCTAAATGCCTAACCCCCAAGGATTGCCACCAAACCTTTACGCCAGTGTGACAAAAGGCACTTTGTACTATGCCTACAAGCACCCTGTAAATAAAAAGCGTTATGGGCTTGGAACCAATAAGTTAGATGCAATAAAAACCGCTAGGCTTATGAATGATAAATTCGAGCAGCGTTTTGAAATAGAAAAGCTGCTAGGTTGCGGTTTAATTAAAATGAACGCACTATGCGATGAGTACCGAGCGTTTATTAAGCAGCAGTTATCTGTAGGAAAGTTAGCTCAATCAACAGTAGATAATCGCGGCTACACTTTGGATCGCGTCAAGCTAAAGTTAGGTAAGACCTACGCTAGAGATATTCAAACGATAGACATTACGCGATACCTTAATAAGATGTACGATCCCAAGACAGGCGAAGGTACGGCTAGAGCGCGTGACGTTCATAGGGGCCACCTAATGCTTATTTTTGATTACGCTATTCAAGAGGGTTACGTTGATAAATTTAATCCAGCGGAGCCGTGTTTAAAAGTTAGTAAGAAGCGTGTTACTAGAAGGCATACTGTCGAAGGATGGAACGCCATCTATAACGCAGCAGAACCTTGGCTGAAAAACGCAATGGATTTGGCAATCTTAATTCTGCAGCGCAGATCAGACTTAGTTGATATTAAATTTTCAGATATAAAAGATGGTCACATAAAAGTTATCCAAAAGAAAAGTATTAAGCATGATAGTGCTTATATTAAAATTGAAGTGACTAGCGAGTTGGCGCAAGTGATTCAGCAATGCAAAGCGGATAATCTGTTTTCTCCGTACCTAATTCATAGAGTGCCAGCAAAACGAACTAAAGCTGCAATGGATACAGGAAATCATCGAACTTATATCACCCCCGCATATTTAAGTAGGGCATTTAAGAAGGTTAGAGATTTGGTTAACCCATATCCTGATTACACAGAAGAAGAACAGCCTGGCATTCATCAAGGAAAAGCCCTTGGCAGTAAATTATACAAACGAAGATTTGGCGAATCAGCAACAACAATGGCTGGTCACTCTAGTGTAGAAATGACTAACTTCTATGAAGAAGATCCTGATGATATTGAGTGGAGAAAAGCAGTACCCAAATTAAGCCTAAAAACCGATTTAAAGCGTTAGGCGTTACAAACTTTTTACAAACTTTTTACAAACTCTGTTTTTTAGATATTTGGGAAAGCTCTGAAA
>LAQD01000041.1:39210-46996 GCA_000981705.1 Rhodobacteraceae bacterium ASP10-04a | reverse complement strand
CTATTGAAAGTAATGGTACCACCTCCTGGTCTCGAACCAGGGACCTCCTGATCCACAATCAGGCGCTCTAACCAACTGAGCTAAGGCGGCACTAACGTCGATTTAGCGGCCCTGCAATCTGAATGCAAGAGGGGGATTTGCCGATAGTTCACTTAGTACAGGCAAATTAGAACAATTTTAGCTTCTACGGTAGTTTTGGTCAGGCCTAAGCCCTCTTGATCAAAGGCCAAAACACCCGTACCCCAAGCTTGTATATGGAGGGTCAGAATTATGGGCATAAATACTGAAAAAGACATAGAAGCAAATTTGCAAATTGGTCCAACAGATCAAGGTATGGTTCGGATTTTTGTAAGCGCTGGCGATGCGGAAATTCCAATGGATTTCGAAGTTGAAGAAGCTAATGATATTGCCGAAGAAATCATGGCAGCTGCGCGTGCCGCAGCGGCCTTGGCAAAATAATCAGCCGAAGCGCGCAACACCAGGGTCGCGGCTTGTCTGCGAGCGCCTGGCGGCATGACGAGCAAATTTTTGGATCATAGATTTTCTGCGGGCGGACGCGAGCTTCTTCTCAACACTCATTCGTATTATCGCAGCGTCATAGGCGTCTGCAATTATTAAACCTGTATCATTTGGCAAAAGCTCGGTTGGAAAATCTTGGTCAACCGCCCAAAAAAATCTATCACACCACTCCAAATAACCTTGCCATTTGTGATCAGATTGAAAATCTGCCCGCGAAGATTTGCATTCTACAATCCAAATCTCCCCTTTGGGACCGAGCGCCATCACGTCAACACGGCGACCAGAGGTAGGCACCAACTCCTCCACGGATACGAAGTCATAACTCAGCAAATGGCGACACACACCTCGAGCCAAAAGCTGACCGGGCATCATCTGCAAAAGGGCTTTATCATCCATAGAAAAACTATGAACGAAGATAGTACGTTTGCAAGAGGGTAACACAGCTATTGGTTATGATATCTGTAAGCCTGGGGTTTACGTACGGTACGCCGAAAACCCAAAGGCGTAGAAATATAATGCCATCCATATTTGAGCCTGCGTGCCCTAAGCCCCTTGCAGAGCGGATCACAAACGCCTACCTGTGAATTCGGCGGGTTCTGCCCTTCTCGTATGCGGTCAAATTCCAGTGGCCTTACATAATCCGAGGGAGCTGGCTCTGTTTGAACCTTGGTTCTTTTACCTGGTGCCCACCTGTACATACAGGTCCTCGGGAATTAAGTTACCAACACGGTTGTACTGGCGGGCCCGCCACCTTTGTCCGCCCCAGCTCATTCAGTCACAAAGCGTTGATCCAATCAGCAATTTCCCGCATCGAAGCTTCGGCTGCCTTATCATTACCGCACGATTGCAAATAGGCATGGGGTTGGCCCGACGCCAAT
Organism: Rhodobacteraceae bacterium ASP10-04a; assembly: GCA_000981705.1. GTDB lineage: Bacteria > Pseudomonadota > Alphaproteobacteria > Rhodobacterales > Rhodobacteraceae > Planktomarina > Planktomarina antarctica. Next base: position 45,599 of record LAQD01000041.1, on the reverse strand, counting down.
AAACGGGTCACCGGGTGGCCAATATTTTTCTCCAGCCAGTCATTGTCATCCGCTATCGGATCGCATTCGGCTGTAACCAATAGCAAAGGCGCTCCAAATTTGGAAAGCTTTGCACGGAAGTCAGTAACGTCTTCACAGCCCAAATGGCGGTACATCGCGCGTAGCGCAACGGTTTGAAGCCCATCTGGGCCGTGGCCGTGTGCGTCATGGGATGGGCCTTCTTGGCCGCCATATGCACCGTATAGACTGACCAATGCCTGCACCTTTTGGCGTGCATTCACTCCGGCCGCAGCCCACAGAGCCATAGCGCCACCGGCACTGTCACCAGCTAAAATTACCTGGTCGCGGTTTACCATGAAGTGATTAGCAATCTGAACAGCTTGATCAGCCTGAGCTGGGAATTGGTATTCCGGCGCTAAAACATAGGGCGCCGCAAATACCCGCCGACCACTCAGTTTAGCTAACCAAGAGCACAGGGTTTGATGGGTCCAGGGGCTACCAACAATCCAGCCACCCCCATGAAAATAAAGGATGTCAGCGCCATCTATTAAAGAATTTGGGGTAAATTTTAGTCCTGGGCCGCTGACGAACGCCACCTCGTCAATCGTAACACCTGATGCAGAAAAATGTGTAATTTTTGCTCGCTCAGCGGCATAGCTTGCACGCAACTTATCGACAGGATCATTGACCCAGTCGAGGATTGGCATCGCACTCACACAAATGACCCTGGCTTAGCCTCGCGGGCCATATGATCCAGAACTGCGTTGACAAAACTACGTTCTTTACCATCAGGAGAGAATGCAAGCGCCACCTCAACATATTCGACGATTGCAACCTTTGGCGGAGTATCACCTTCAACAAATTCTGCGCCCGCGGCACGAAACAAAGCCCGAAGAGTGGGGTCAATGCGCGCAATGGGCCATTTGGCGACCAAAGCTCGGTCTGTCATTTGGTCAATCCGAGCCTGATTATTAACTGCACCTGCAACCACATGACCAAAATGCTCAATATCGCCATCTTCAAGCAACACTCCATCCAGCTCGACGCCCATGCGGTGTTCTTCAAATTCCTTTAGCACAACATCAATGGGCTGGCTTGACGCCTCCATCTGGAACAGTGCCTGCACGGCGTACAGGCGACTAGCCGACTTCATTCGGCGCTTTTGATTGCCTGATAAATTAGAAACGCTCATGCTCCAGTATTCTCCTCAGAGGGTAAAAACCCAACTTTTCCTTGGGGTTTCTCCCATTTACGCGTTAAGGCTATTAGATGAAGTGCTGCTGCTGCTGCACCACCGCCTTTATTTTGACCATTTGCTTGCGCGCGTACTTCCGCCTGAGTACGATTTTCAACTGTAAGTATTCCGTTACCAATACACGCACCTTGTAGACCTAAAAGCTGCAAGGCACGACTGCTATCATTGCAAACGGTGTCGTAATGCGTTGTTTCACCCCGAATAACGCAGCCCAAAGCTACATAACCGTCGAATTGTGCCTGTCTGTGAGCAATTGCAATGGCCGTTGGGACTTCTAAAGCCCCAGGGACTTCAACTAACTCCCAACGTCCACCAGTGGCTTCAATCTCAGCCTTGGCGCCAGCTACCATTTGCTCTGCAATATCTTGATAGTAAGGAGCCACCACAATCAGTATACTAACCGCTGTATCAAAGGTTGGTCGATTTAAAGTGTGATGCTGTTCTGCACTAGCCATTAGATGCGTTCCGAAATATTTTGCGTACCTAAAATTTCCAACCCATAAGCTTCGAGACCTACGATTTTTGGTTCTGGTGAATTGGTCAGCAATGTGAGCTTTGATAAACCCAATGACGATAAAATCTGCGCGCCCACCCCATATTGGCGTAATGTTTGCGGACTACCATCGTCTGTTGCACTAATTTTCATATGTAAATCACGTAAGAGCACCAAAACGCCCCGACCTTCTTCCGCAATAATTTTCATAGATTCAGAAAACTCAAACGCTCGGCCTACAGTTCCCGTACCCACCATATCCAGCATCGGATCCAGCGAGTGCATCCGCACCAGTACAGGCTCCGGGCCACTGATGTCACCTTTGACCAAAGCAATATGCTCTGCGCCTTGAGTTTCATCATTAAAGATCCGCATGTGCCATTCACCACCAAATTCCGAGTGGATAACCTGCTGCCCTTTGACACGCACGAGGTTGTCGTGGCGGCGGCGATACGCGATCAAGTCACTGATTGTACCAATCTTAAGTCTATGTTCTTCTGCAAAACTGATAAGGTCTGGCAAACGGGCCATGCTACCGTCATCATTCATGATTTCACAAATAACGCCTGACGGGTTCAGGCCGGCCAACCGGGAAATATCCACAGCAGCCTCAGTATGCCCGGCACGCACCAAGACACCACCATCACGTGCGCGCAGCGGGAATACATGACCCGGAGTAGCAATATCAGCTGCTGTCTTGCTAGTATCAATAGCCACAGCAACAGTGCGGGCTCGGTCATGCGCTGAGATGCCAGTTGTGACACCTTCACGAGCTTCAATGGAAATGGTGAAGGCTGTTTCATGGCGCGACGAGTTGTAAGTTGACATCAATTTTAGGCCTAAAGCCTCAACTCGCTCGCTTGTGAGCGTTAGACAAATTAACCCACGGCCATAGCGAGCCATAAAGTTGATGGCTTCAGGTGTTGCCATCTGCGCAGGAATAACCAAATCACCCTCATTTTCGCGATCTTCGTGATCAACCAGCACAAACATCCGGCCATTACGGGCATCTTCAATAATATGCTCAATCGGTGAAATCACATCAGCCATATCGCGTTCTACTGCGCCCGGCGTTTCAAATGGCAGCGTATCATTCATGCCTTAGGTCCAATCTTGTAAGCGCGCGACATACCGCGCCAATGTGTCAATTTCTAAATTCACTCGATCACCTAACTTTGACTCACCCCAAGTGGTGACTGCTTTTGTGTGTGGAATGAAATTAATGCCAAAATCTGCGCCATTAACTTCATTTACGGTCAAAGATGTACCATTCAAAGCCACCGAGCCCTTTGGAGCTATAAATTTAGCTAGAGCGTCAGGCGCTCGCAGGGTCACACGTGTGCTGTCACCCTCATCTTGCATGGCCACTATTTTGGCCATACCATCCACATGACCAGACACTATATGCCCGCCAAGTTCGTCACCAACCTTCAACGCGCGTTCAAGGTTTATGGGTGCATCTAAATGCCAATCACCAATATTTGCGAGAGCAACGCTTTCAGCAGAGACATTCACTACAAAGCTGTCTGTGGTTTTTTCCACGACGGTTAAGCAAACGCCATTACAAGCGATTGAGGCCCCAATAGCAACCAAACAAAGGTCGTAGGCAGTTGCTATCTCAATGCGTAAATCACCCAGCTGCTTCAAAGATCTGATAGAGCCAACATCAGTTATGATACCAGTAAACATGATTTTTCCCCTTTAGCAGTTACTACCTCCAGTATACGCTTGGGGCAAGGGTTACAGTATGAATCGAAACTGCGACAATTCGTATTAAGAATTCAAGCCAGAGTAATTCTAATTGAAACATGTCATCATATGCTAATTTTCAATTATTGAGTTATTTTACGTAGAAAACTACCGTAACTTTTAGTTGTTACAAGAGCCACATCTTACTTTGTTTGAAAAAGTCTGATCGACAAAATATCAACCATTATGATTACGAGTAGTTTGCGCATTCCGCCCATAGGTTAGGGCACTCTTAAAACTAATTACACTAGTTAGTGTTGCCGCCAATGTTGGCGTGTATCAGTGCCAATTTTGCGCCAACTGGCCAAGGTAAATCGACCGACTTCCTGCAGCCGTTCTACACCCAGATTAGCTACACCTGCTAACCCATCTGAACCGAGTGCAAGCCCAGCAGTGTAAACAACCAAATCATCCACCAGCCCCGCTTTGAGTAGGGAGGCAGCCAAGCTACCGCCACCCTCACAAAACACCGATGTCAGACCTTCGGCAGCCAACGACTGTACCATTGCCGTTACATCAAGTTCGGCATCAGCATTCATTGGCACTTCCAACAATTGATCGCAGGCAACCCTCCAAGCATCGATACCCACGGCATTAGGCCCATGACACACCCAAAGCGGAGCAATATCACGAGAATTTTTTAGTGCAGTGCCTAAAAAATCTAAATTAGTCGATGCCACGATGCGAATAGGTTGAGATATATGGCCAAGACCGCGAGCAGTGAGGCTGGGATCATCAGCTCGCACGGTACCACTGCCTACTAAAACAGCATCATGGCAGGCGCGCAAACTGTGAACATCGCGGCGTGCTTCCATCCCAGTGATCCATTTACTTTCACCAGCATGAGTTGCAATCCGGCCATCCACCGACATGGCTAGCTTAAGTGTTACACGTGGCCTGCCCTTGACCACGCGGTTGAAAAATCCACGGTGTGCAGCTGTCGCCTGCTCAGTCATACAGCCAAGAGACACTTGGATGCCCGCCGCTTCCATCTCCGCAATCCCAGCACCAGAGACCCGTGGATCAGGATCTATCACAGCTACCACACAACGGCTAATACCAGCAGCTATAAAAGCCTCGGCGCAGGGGCTCGTAGCACCATGATGGGCGCAGGGCTCCAAGGTAACATATGCAGTGGCGTTCTTGGACTGAGCTCCGGCTTGACCCAAGGCCATGGCCTCAGCATGTGGACGCCCACCCGGTTGGGTCCAGCCTCTACCAACAATTCGACTATTATTAACTATGACGCAACCCACCGCCGGGTTCGGCCAAACATTACCCTGGCCGCGCTGACCCAAATTTAGGGCCAGCGTCATATATCGCAAATCTTTTAAAGAGCTCACTCCTCAGACGGCAAATTTGGCCGCAGTTCGGAGACAAATTTATCAAAATCATCTGCTGCTTGAAAGTTTTTATATACACTGGCAAAGCGTACATAAGCTACGGTATCAATCCGAGCCAGAGCTTCCATCACAATCTCACCAATGGAGGTTGATGGAATATCTGTGTCACCCATACTCTCCAACCGACGCACGATGCCTGAAATCATTTGATCCATCCGTTCTGGCTCAACCGGACGTTTCTGCAAAGCAATGCGAATTGAGCGCTCAAGTTTCGTACGATCAAAATCTTCGCGACGACCGTTAGACTTGATAACCACCAAATCTCGCAGTTGCACCCGTTCGTAAGTAGTAAAGCGACCGCCACAAGCAGGACAAAAACGCCGCCGCCTGATCGCCACATGGTCCTCTGCGGGGCGAGAATCTTTTACCTGTGTGTCAACATTTCCACAAAACGGGCAACGCATGTGCCATCCCCTTTAAGTTTTCCTGCAGGGCATTACGCCCACCTATTCGGTGTTTATATAACATTTCACTACGGTTTGGGTAGAGGGGAATTGCACCCACTGCATTTTGTGTCCTAGTGTGAAAATCTAACAATTTTAGTAGTAAGTTCAGTGTCGAGGTCTGCTTCAATTAAAAAGGGAAACTCGAAAACAAAAAAGCCCCACAAAGTGGGGCCTTTTTAATTTCAAATGAATATCTCTACTGATCAAGGAAACTGCGGAGCTTGCGACTGCGGCTTGGGTGCTTGAGCTTACGCAAGGCCTTAGCTTCAATCTGTCTAATACGCTCCCGCGTCACACTGAATTGCTGGCCCACTTCTTCCAAAGTGTGGTCTGTGTTCATGCCAATCCCAAAACGCATCCGCAACACCCGCTCTTCGCGTGGTGTGAGGCTCGCCAAAACCCGAGTTGTAGTTTCCTTAAGGTTTTCCTGAATAGCACTGTCTAACGGCAAAACCGCATTCTTGTCTTCAATGAAATCTCCAAGCTGAGAGTCTTCCTCGTCCCCAATCGGCGTTTCCAAAGAAATAGGCTCTTTAGCTATCTTCATAACCTTGCGCACCTTTTCCAAAGGCATTTGCAGCTTCGCCGCCAATTCCTCAGGAGTTGGCTCACGGCCAATCTCATGCAGCATTTGCCGCCCAGTCCGCACAAGTTTATTTATTGTTTCGATCATATGAACAGGGATACGGATGGTACGTGCTTGGTCAGCTATAGAACGTGTGATCGCCTGACGGATCCACCAAGTCGCATATGTGGAAAATTTATATCCTCGGCGATATTCAAACTTATCGACCGCCTTCATCAACCCTATATTACCTTCTTGGATCAGATCCAAAAACTGCAAACCACGGTTAGTATATTTTTTAGCAATAGAGATTACCAAACGAAGGTTAGCTTCGACCATTTCTTTTTTTGCTGAACGGGCTTCTTTTTCACCTTTTTGAACTTGCTGAACGATCCGCCGAAATTCGCTGATGTCGAGGCCCACATATTGTCCAACTTGGGCCATTTCAGCACGTAATTCTTCAACTTTTCCTACACTG
>LAQD01000041.1:23247-39117 GCA_000981705.1 Rhodobacteraceae bacterium ASP10-04a | reverse complement strand
AATTTAACCATGGAGCTGTCAATCGACATAATCCGGCGGTTAATGCCATAAAGTTGGTCGATCAATGCTTCTATGCGGTTGTTATGCAGGTGTAATTCATTCACCAACAAAACAATTTCTGACCGTAACTTTTGATATTTGGCTTCTGCTGCCTCAGAGAAAATTTCTTTCTCATTTAACGTAGCTGATATTCGTACGTCCTGCATTTCCGATAGCAAGCCATAATCGTGGGCGATAACCTCTAAAGTTTCCAATACATGTGGCTTCAGAGCCGCTTCCATTGCCGCAAGCGACAGGTTAGCACCCTCATCCTCGTCGTCATCATCATCAACAATAATTGGGTTGCCGTCAGCATCTAGATCAGGGCTGGCAGAAGCTGTTTCATCGGCAGAAACGGCTGGCGCAACAACGGGCGGCACTTCCTCTTCGCCCATATGATGGCCGAATGTGGTTTCCAAATCTATAACATCGCGCAAAAGAATATCTTCACTCAGTAACTCGTCGCGCCAAATCGTAATCGCTTGAAAGGTCAGAGGACTTTCACAAAGCCCAGAAATCATAGTGTTTCGCCCAGCCTCGATGCGTTTGGCAATCGCAATTTCGCCCTCACGGCTCAAAAGTTCAACCGACCCCATCTCGCGGAGGTACATCCGAACAGGATCATCTGTACGGTCTAATTTCTCATTGTTCGCGCCAGCCAAAGCCAAATCACGGTTTTGGCTTGTAGACACCAAATCCGTTGGGCCTTTTTCTTCTTCCTCTTCAGACTCGTGCTCTTCAGTCACCTGAATACCCATTTCCGAAAGCATCGACATTACATCCTCAATCTGGTCGGAGGAGACCTGATCGGGTGGTAAAACTTTGTTGAGCTGGTCGTAAGTGATATAGCCACGCTCACGCGCGTCACCAATCATTTTTTTGACCGCTGTTTGGCTCATATCAATCATGGGCTCTTTTACGGCGGCGTCTTGCTTGCGATCGTCATTATCCTTGGCGGCCATACGCTGTGGCTCCTTGTCTTGGGGACCATAGACTGAACATTAGAACGAATCGGTCTACCTAGTGATTCTCTCAGCTATCTAGCCTGATTCGGTTACCAGTTCCCACCCCCACAGAGCTTACTATCGGTTAGGTTTTGAAAAATTGATCTGCTTAAGTAGGTTATCCAATGTATTTTGCTCTTCTAGCTTCACTTTCAAGCCATTTTTTGCCGTTTTATATTCCGTTTTATCTTCTTGAATGCCTTGTGTCGTTTCCTGCATTTGCTTTGCTGACTCGCTGAGCCTCCAAGTCAATCCTTCGTCATCCAAGTCCGAGAGATCCTGTACTGCCTCTGCCACCTCACGCCCATGAGCATCAATTGCAAACATCTGAGCAAACTCCTGTTGAAGGCAGGCAATCACAAATTTAACATCATCACAATTGCGCACCGAGGGTGCTATCAGTACATGCGGAAGCTTAAGTAGAGCTTCCAGTTGCTGTGCCCCAAAAACCTTCTCAGCCGAAGCCCAAAGCCCTTCAAGGGGTCCCACGTACTGCAATAAAAACCGCTGTAGATCGCGGTGTTGTGGTTTGACGAATTGTAAATCTTCTAACTGCCCCTCCACTGCCGTGAGTGCTTCAGGAGATTTCAGCAGGCTCGCCAGAATTACCGATTGTCGCAAAACATGGCTATGTTCAGGTGAGCTTGCCAAGGAAGACGATCGTGTTGTTGCTTGCGGTGCTGCTGGCGCGAGCCCACCTTTAGACGAAAATTTGCGATTTTGCATTTTTGGGCGAAAAAGCTCCCAGCGCATATTCTTTACTGCCTGACCATAATGCCCCCGGATAGAAGGGTCTTTGATAAGCCGGAGCTTATCACGCAAAATTTTATCAAGGGCCGCTTTGCGCTCGGGACTATCAAAGTTTTTACCGTAAACTTCTCGCTCCCAAAGCAAGTCCACCATTGGGCGTGCACTGTCCAACAGATTTTGCATGGCTCCCGGCCCACCCGCACGGATTAAATCATCCGGGTCCTGACCTTCAGGCATCATAGCAAACCGCAGAGATTTTCCAGCTTCCAGAAGAGGCAAAGCCAAGTCCATCACACGTTGAGCTGCCCGAACGCCTGCAACATCACCATCCAGAGCAATAATAGGCTCATCTGACACTCGCCACATCAGCTGTAATTGGGTTTCAGTCACAGCTGTTCCCAAAGGCGCCACCGCTGCACTAAACCCCGCCTCCACAAGCGCGATCACATCCATATAGCCCTCAGCCACAATCAGAATTTTTCCTTTACCTGTAGCCTCACGGGCGGGGCCATGATTGTAGAGGCTCCGGCCTTTATCGAAGAGTTCGGTTTCAGGTGAATTCAAATATTTGGCATTGTCATTCGAATCCATCGCACGACCACCAAAGCCGATGCAGCGGCCCTGTGGGTCACGGATTGGAAATATAATTCTATTGCGGAAGGTGTCATAAGGCCGCTTACCCTTACTGGAGGGCTTGGCAAGACCAGCTGCCATGATCAATTCATCCTCGACATTCTTGGCAGTCAAGTGATCCCACAAGCCTTGCCAAGCGTCAGGAGCAAAGCCAATCTCAAACCTATCCAACGCCTTTTGCGCCAAACCGCGGTCGGTTAAATAGCTCCGTGCATCAGTGCCAGCGCCAGTGCTTAGTTGTAGGCGAAAAAATTGCAGAGCCTGCTCCATCACGTCAGCTAACTGCGTGCGCCTGTCCGACTTTTGTTGGGCTTGCGGGTCGCGCGCAGGCATCGGCATCCCCGCCTCTCGCGCTAATATCTCGACCGCTTCCATGAAAGACACATTCTCAGTCTCTTTAATAAAGCCCAAAGCATCACCCTTGGCATGGCAGCCAAAGCAATAGTAGTAACCCTTGCGATCATCGACGTGAAAGCTTGCAGATTTCTCTTGATGAAACGGGCATGGCGCCCACATATCACCCTTGCCTTGATTGGATTTTCGGCTATCCCACATGACTTTGCGTCCCACGACCTGTGAGATCGAGGTTCGGCTACGCAGTTCATCTAAAAATCCGGGTGGCAATGACATAGGTTTTTTCTAAACCTTCTTCTCACGCGCCGCCACTGATTCCATCGCTATAGTAAGATCATGTACCAAAGTTCGCGCCATCGAGCGAAATACCATGACCCGAAACTTTGATTTTCCCAAGCAAGTAATACTGGCCTGCATATGCATGACCATGCTGCGCTGTGTCATTCCGATATTAAAACTTTTGGCCCTTACGTCCAAAGGCGTAACGCGTGCCAAAACATTTCGCACCGAGACGCCTGATATATCAATGATACAACAGGCATCACTGACATCCGTCACCGCAGCATATCGGGCCAGTTCGACAGATGGTTCAGCACCCATGAACGCAATATGCGCGTGATCGAACCAAAGCACATAGGCCCCTCCCATGCGCTTCAGTTCATGCACGGCAGGCCACTCCAAGCCCATCTGTGTATTCAAAACTGTGGCCGCCTGTGTAAACTTCCCTTTGAAGGGTGCGACCAAAAACAAGGATGTCGCCACCTCAGCAACAGACACGCCACCAATCTTCAAGGGCAAAGCCGCTTCAGATGCCGATGTTGCGTATAATTCAACCACGAAGACGCCCTCCTTCAGGATCAAAGAAAACTGGATTGCAAACCTCGCAGAGCGTGGTGACGCCACTCAGGTGGTCCACCATCTTCACAGCCTGCCCCATCCGATTACGCCCATCGCGCAGGAATGCCTGTGCAATGACCGTTTCAGCCGTAGGCGAGTAGCACATTGATGTCACATAGCCTTGATCATTCTTTCGAATTGGCGCGGCATCCGGTTCAAACAAATGCGCCCCTGGGATGATTTTTTTCACCGCCCCCACCGGTCGCAGCCCTACTAACTGATCACGTTCTGGCCCATTAAGACCTGACCGCGCAGCCATGGATTTGCCGATACAATCTTTTTTGTCAGAGATCATCCGTCCCATGCCAATGTCAAAGGCTGTGATGCGGCCATGGATTTCCGCATGGGTGATAAACCCCTTCTCAAGCCGCAGCACATTCAGCGCTTCGATTCCATAAGGCCCGCCGCCCAAAGCCTCAGCTTGTGCAAGTAATAAGCGAAACAGGCTGTCGCCATAGCGCGCCGGCACCGCCAGTTCATAAGCATGTTCACCTGAAAAGGAGATGCGAAATAGACGGGCCTCGATCCCACCCAATTGTACCGCCCCACAGCCCATATAGGGCATTGTCTTGTCGCTAATTTTACGGTCCAAAATGCCATTGAGCAAAGCTCGCGCCTGCGGCCCCGCCACGGCAAACTGGGCCCAATGTTCGGTCACAGAGGTAAAACTCACATCTAGATCTGGCCGCAAAGCTTGATGTACAAAATCCATATGCCGCATCACTTGGCCCGCGGCAGCAGTGGTAGTGGTCATTAGATAATGACTGTTACTAAGCCGCGCACAAGTGCCATCATCCATGACATGACCATCCTCACGCAGCATCAACCCATAGCGCACCCGTCCCACCTTTAGAGAGGCAAAAGAATTAGTATAAAGTAGATCTAAAAACGCCACCGCATCCGGACCTTGGATGTCGATCTTTCCCAGCGTCGACACATCGCAAAGCCCAACCGCAGTGCGCACCATCGCAACTTCTCGGTCACAAGATTGCCGCCAATGGGTTTCGCCGTCTTTCGGGAAATAGCTGGGCCGATACCACAGCCCGGCCTCAATCATCGGCGCCCTCAACGCCCGAGTCGCCCTATCGCTGGTCAAAAATCGCTCTGGTGCAAAGCCTTTGCCCTGCCCACCCGCGCCAAGAGCCGCCATCGCTACGGGCACATAGGGTGGACGGAATGTTGTAGTGCCCGTTTCCGGAATACCGCGTCCGGTAGCATCTGCCAAAACCGCAAGTGCTGTTATATTTGAGTTTTTACCCTGATCCGTTGCCATACCTTGAGTAGTGTAACGCTTCATATGCTCAACCGAGCGGAAATTCTCCTGCACGGCTTGTTTGACATCTTTTGTGGTCACATCATTTTGGAAATCCAACCATGCCCGGCCTTTACCGCCAACGTCCCAAAAGGGTTCAATCTCATAGGGCCTGTCCTCAGCATGCGGCAGATCACTGGGCATTAGCCGTTTACCCAAATCCTTCGCCACACTTTGCGCCATCTGACAACCTTGTGCCAATGCGCCTGCAGTGGTCATCACCCCAGAGGCTGCTCCAGCGACCACAAGGCCCGGGATAGCGTCTTCTTTGGGCAGGAAGCTGGCCAAGCTTGGATCCCACACAGGTCTGCCATTCATATGGCAGGTAAGATGTACTGACGGGTTCCACCCCCCTGATACACCCAATGCATCACACTCAATGGTCTTAAGCCCGCCATTGTGACGGATGCTGATGCTCTTAAGGCCTAAACGGCCAGAGGTGGCCACAACCTCCGCGCCCGCATAGGTTGGGTAGTCCACTTGCGTTGAAGTCCCTTCACGGCTGTCAATCATGGCCACCACTTCAACACCGGCCTCGGCAAAATCACGGGCCGTGCGATGGGCGTCAGAATTATTACCAAACACTGCAATTTTCTGTCCCGGGCTCACGCCGTAGCAATTGAGATAGCTGCGCATCCCGCTTGCGGTCATAATTCCTGGGCGGTCATTGTCTGGGAAGGCTATTTGCCGTTCTAAGGCGCCAGAGCAGAGAATGGCGCGTTTCGCCGTGATGCGCCAGAAGCTCTCCAGAGGCAGCCCCTCAGGGACCATATCAAGATGATGCCCTACCCGCTCCAACGCGCCATAGGTACCCTGATCATAAGCACCCGTGACCGTGGTGTTGGTCATGATCCGCACATTGGCGAAGCCCACCAGCTCGGCCAAAGCGTCATCAACCCACATATGGCCCGCGACGCCTGCAACCTCTTCAACTTCTGACAACAATCGACCGCCAAGACGGTCATTCTCATCCGCCAAAATCACATCCAGACCAGAACGCGCCACCGTCAGTGCCGCCATCAAACCGGATGGGCCAGCGCCAATGATCAGCACGTCACAATGTGCAAAGGCTTTCTCGTAAAGATCATGATCATAGGCCTCAGCCAAGGCGCCAAGACCAGCCGCATGGCGAATAAACGGCTCGTAGACCCGCTCCCAAAAGGCCCGCGGCCACATGAATGTTTTGTAGTAGAACCCAGCCACCAAAAACGGTGACAACAGGTCATTCACCCCCAAAGCGTCAAATTTGAGTGAAGGCCATGCATTTTGTGGCTGAGCCACCAGCCCCTCATAGAGGCGTTGCACGGTTGCGCGGGTGTTGGGCTCTTGTGACTTGCCGCGTTGAACTGTGACCAAAGCATTCGGCTCTTCCGATCCTGCCGTCATGATCCCGCGCGGGCGGTGATATTTAAACGACCTTGCCACGAGCCTTTGATCATTTGCCAAAAGCGCGCTAGCCAGAGTATCACCAGAAAAGCCTTGAAACGGCTGACCGTTGAACTTGAAGTTGAGCACCGTATTGCGGTCGATTAACCCTTTGCCTGAGACCCTCATAGCTGATCTCCTTTGGCCAAGCGCACAGCGAGCACAGCATGTGAGACAGTATCTCTCTGCACCACAAGCCAAGCACTGCAGCCCATCTCGTGGTGCCATAGATCTTCGGTCAGCCCGGCCGGATTGTCACGATTGTGCAAGTAGTCGTCCCAAACTTCTGCCGAAGAGTCAGGGTCTGGACGCTCCAAAGCAGAGGCGTGGCCAGAATAGTAAAACTCGCGCCGATCGCGCGAGCCACAGAGGGGGCACTCTATCCGCATCTGATCAAATCCTCATGTCTTACATGTCCAAAATTCAGGTGAGAGAAAGCCAACCTCCGCCCCCTAATGCAGATTGTGTTGGGCGCCAGTACCCTCTTCATCCATCAAACCGCGACCGGTTCGAAAGCGATCAAGCCGGAAGCCCTGCGCCGACGCATGCGCTGTGTCGGTGGCCATCAAATGGGCAAAGCAATTGCCAGAGGCCGGCACCGCCTTGAAACCGCCATAACACCAGCCTGCATTCAAGTATAAGCCTTCAATATGAGTTTTATCGATAATGGGTGAGCCATCCGGGGTCATATCCATAATGCCCCCCCAACTGCGCAACATCCGTGCCTTACCAATCATAGGCATCAAGGTCATTCCCGCTTCAGCAACATGTTCTACCATCGGCAAATTGCCACGCGCCGCATAACTGGCATACATGTCCAGATCCCCGCCAAATACCAGGCCACCTTTGTCAGACTGGCTGATGTAGAAATGCCCCATGCCAAAGCTGATCACATGGTTGATGCAGGGTTTCAGACCTTCTGTGACGAACGCTTGCAACACATGGCTTTCAATTGGCAAGCGCATGCCCGCCATAGCGGCAACTTGGCTGCTGCGTCCAGCCACCACAATGCCAACTTTTTTGGCCCTAATAGCCCCGCGCGAGGTTTGCACTCCCTGCACGACACCGCCCCTGACATCGATGCCAATAACTTCGCAGTTTTGGATTAAATCCACCCCGCGCTGATCTGCACCGCGGGCATAGCCCCAAGCCACCGCATCATGGCGAGCAGTTCCTGCCCGGCGCTGCAACAGACCGCCATAAATCGGGAATCGTCCCTGATCATAGTCCAAATAAGGCAGCATTTTACGCAGCTGGTCTACGCTTAACAGCTCGGCATCATCACCTTGATTGCGGACGGAATTGGCTCTGCGGATCGCAGCATCACGCTGCCCATCACTGTGAAACAGGCCGATTTGTCCCCGCTGGGAATGCATCACGTTGTAATTAAGATCCGTCTCCAGACCTTCCCAAAGTTTGAGAGAGTGTGAGTAAAATTCTGAATTGCCCGGCAAAAAATAATTGGCCCTAATAATGGTGGTATTACGCCCAATATTACCACTGCCGATATGGCCTTTTTCGAGTACCGCAATTTTCTTGAGCCCGTATTCTTTGGCCAAGTAATAGGCCGTCGATAGCCCATGCCCGCCGCCGCCAATGATGATGATGTCATATTCTTCAGCTGGTTCAGGATCGCGCCAATGTGCACCCCAACCGCGATTGCCGGTCAGGCCTTCAGTGAGAATTTTCAAAGCTGAAAAGCGCATTTTCAGTCACCTACAATAAAAGAACAAGGCGGAGTGAATGAAAATATGATCTGTTTGGCAAGAGCTAGATCGCCCAGCCTATGCCAAACAGGCATTATAAGACGGCATTAGACAGATTGGATTGGCCACTCTCCATTTGTCTCGCCGAGATGAGCCAAAATAGTTTCGCCGGCCACAGCCGTCTGTCCCAAACCGACCGCAGGTTCAATTCCCTCGGGCAAAAATACATCCAAGCGACTGCCAAACCGGATAAGGCCAAACCGCTCACCCACGCTGAGGCCACCGCCAACTTTGGTGAAACACACTATACGACGTGCGACCAATCCAGCGATTTGGGTGACACCAATCCGGGATTTGTCGGCAGCTTCGATGGTAATGGAATTGCGTTCATTGTGCTCGCTTGCTTTGTCGAGCGATGCATTTACGAATTTGCCGTGGTGATAAGTGATAGCAATCACTTGGCCAGCCATTGGTGCACGGTTCACATGGCAATTGAACACGTTCATAAACACCGACACACGCGTCAAAGGCTTGTCTCCCAAAAGCATTTCAGGCGGTGGAACAGTTTTAGTGATTAAAGAAACAACCCCATCTGCAGGCGACAAGACCAGCCCAGACTTTTGCGCCACTGAGCGTACCGGATCGCGGAAAAAATAGTAGCACCACACAGTCATGCCAACGCCCAGCCAAAACAGAGGCTCCCATACCAACCAAAGCAACGCAGTTATAACCGCAAAAATGGCGACAAATTTGCGACCTTCTGGATGCATTGGGACGGCTATGACTTTCATCATGTTCATGGGACTAAATCCAATCAAAAGTTACTAGGGTTACGAAGAGCGCAAAGATTCCATTTGAGCAAAGCATACAGAACACTGCGAACGATCCGAGGTCTTTGGCATGTTTAGCTGCAAGTGACCATTCCGGAGACACAAGATCTACAATTTCTTCAATGGCAGTGTTGATTGCCTCTACTGCTAGGGTAAGCAAAATCAACAAAATTGCGAAGATAAAAAAATGAGTCTCCGCACCAATCATGGCAAAAAGCGCCAGAATAAACCCACCCGCCAGTAATTCCTGGCAAAAAGCCGTCTCTCCCCAAAGTCGCTTTACACCAAACCATGAATAAGAGGCCGCGGCAAAGATATGGGCAATACCATGGACTTTCTTAGGAGGCTTAGGGTTTTCCGCCATTGGGTTTCTTTCTACAATTATCAAAAATATCAAGCTGTGGATCACGCTGGGCTGTCTGAACTCCAGTCATACCCAAGAGAGTATGAAACAGATTTGCATGGGAATAGTCTAGATCAGGTTCAGCGGTCAAGCACTCAAGATTTGTACCCGTGACTCTTTGGTAAGCATCTGAAAGCCAAATGATCATTGGTACCTTGGTTTGCTCATCCGGTGCCATGAAATAGGGCGCACCATGCAGGTATAGCCCCTTTTCACCGAGGGATTCTCCATGATCTGAGACATAGATCATCGACGTGATAAGGCTTTTTTGCTTGGCTAGGAGGCTCAACAAGTCAGCCATAACTTTATCCGTATAGAGAATTGTATTATCGTAAGCGTTGGTAAGCTCCTGTGTCGTGCAGTCACTGAAATTGGAGGTTCTACAAGCGGGTTGAAATTTCTCAAAAGCCTGTGGATAACGCAAATAATAGGACGGGCCATGACTACCAATTTGATGCAACACTAACACAGTATCAGATTGGATGCCGGCCAATCGCCGCGCGACTTCTGCCACCAGAATACCATCAATGCATTCGCCTTCTCCACAAAAGGTAGGATCATCAACATTTGTCACATGAGAATAAACCACTCGTTCCGCCAGCCCTTTGTCCCCAGTGTTATTGTCAATCCATTCTACCCGATATCCTGCTCGTTGAATCAAATCTAAAACATTTTCGTGCGATTTACCGCGCTCATATGAATATTCAGAGCGATTGAATTTGGAAAACATACAGGGCAGAGACACTGCGGTGGATGTGCCACAGCTTGAAACATTGTCAAAATACGCGATGTCTTTTTTGGCCAGCTCTGGATTAGTCAATCGATCATAACTGCCCAAACTAAAGTTCTGAGCCCGAGCCGTTTCCCCCACCACAACTACGGTTAAATTTGGCTTTCCAGAGAGATTGAAATCCTCCAACAAAGCCGCATCCAAACCAATTTCGTTGAATTCCAACGTTACAGATCGGCTAATCATGGCAACATAACGGAAATACTCAGCAATGGGCGCAAGTGGCTGAAAGCTAGATTTTAAATCAATGCGCGTTCGAAGGACGGAAGCATTGCCTTTTAAATCCGTTGCAATCAGCCCAACAAAACCAAACACACATAGCAATAAAGTGAGCATATTTTGCCAGATGGCTGTTACAAAGTTCCGGTGTGATATTTGGATGTAAAAAACCAATACCGCAGGCAGCAAGCCGGTCAATCCCACCCAAATGACAAAAGGCGCGGTGATCAGATGTTTGCCCTCGGTAATAGTGGTTGAAACCACATTTTGGATCATCTCCCGATCAATCACTACGCCAAGTTGATCCATGTAAAACGATGTAACCGCGGAAAGGATAAGCAAAATAGCAATGGTCGGGCGCAAAAGGCGATTAAAGGCAAAAATCGACATGAGACCACAGCAGAGCAAGAAAAAAGCTACCGCAAAAACGATACCACGAGCAATCGAGCCATAAAAAATTTCAGCCCAGATGCCCCAGAATGTGGCGTTATGAAGGGCGAAAACAACAACAACAGATACCACAACAAGCATTAACTGGTGCATTGGCCCTTTCAGCGTCATAATCTAGGCGTCCGCAGCCGGCTTGGATCTATTTGCATATGCAAAAATCGGTATCATTAGAAGATAGACACCATTCGCTACCAGCAAAGTATACCAAGGGAAAACGATCAAACAGACTAAAAATGTTACAACTAGCAATATAACCGGCAATCGCAAAGAGGCGGGGAAAGTTATGCCCTTCAGAGATATGGTCGGAAAGGTAGCAACAGCAAGCCCAGCGCATACCACCACAAAGATGATGGCCGGCACTGCGTAATACTCAGCCACGTTAACGCCCGCCATCACCAAAAACAGCGGTGACAACCCAAGGCAAGCCAAAGCTGGGGCCGGCACACCGACAAAGTTAATAGACTTTACTTCACCGCTTTGGCTCACGTTGAAACGCGCCAAGCGCAGCGCACAACATACAGAAAATATCATGACCGAAATCCAGCCAAACCTAGAGGCCGACGAATTTGCAAAAATTGTGAAATATATCACCAGCGGGGTAGCGATGCCAAAGTTAAAAAAATCTGCAAGCGTATCTAGCTCGGCACCAATTTTGCTCTCACTCCGTAATGCCCGTGCAAGACCCCCGTCCACGGCATCTAAAATCATTGCAAATACAAGTAGATAAAGGGCTACACCAATATTATCTTGCAGCGCCATTTTAACAGCAGTTAGGCCCACACATATCCCAAAAATTGTTACAATATTGGGAAGCATCTTCGAAAATGGCTCACGTGGTGAGGAGTTGATAGTTGTCATGTTACCCCTAAATCACCGCCATAGGTTTTTGCGGAAATCAGAAAATTTCGTCGAAAACAAACCTGCCACTAGAAGACCAGTCGCAGCACCGGCAACTGTAGCAGAGATCGTATGCTTGTCCAACATAACACGTGCATACATTGTTGCTAAAAGAACGGGGATGACGATCAAACCCAGCCAAATACTGTATCGTCGCATGACAAAATAAGCACAAGCTCCCGCAAGTGTTGAATGGCCCGAGGGCATATTGTGTTTGCTTGTGACTGTACTCGGCCTTTGCCCAAGCCTTGTGCCCATGACTTCAACACCATTCAGTAATCGTTTTGGTCCATGGGATGCCAAAATACCTGCCACAGTAATAAAGCCCAGCTGTTTGATACCTTCTTTATCCTTCAGCAATAAGGCCAATGCAAATGGCAGCACAGTGTTAATGTGACGGCCGTAGTTTTCAACAGCTACGACGAAGGGCATGTCGTGCCCACCCTTAGTAACCGCATAGTCATTTTCCAAATCACTCGGGTAGATGGACGCCGAAACAATGATTGTGACCATCATAATGGTCAGAACAGTGTGCCTATAAAAAATCCTTAAGGGCTGAGTGAGAGTGTCCATAAAAGTCACGCTAAAAATGTTCCTTACCAATATTAAATATATCAAATTGGGGTTTGTAGATGTCACTGCGCAGCCCAAAGGCTCCCATAACACTATGGAATGGAAAATCATGTGGAAAAGTTTCATCCCTTAAAATAGTAGCCGCACTTAACCCACGAGATTGCTGAAAACCGTCTGACATCCAAACCAAAAATGGAATTTCTCGTTGCTCTACAGGGGCAAAGGCAATGGGGGCACCATGTAGGTAATAGCCATCTTCACCCAAGGATTGACCATGATCGGAAACATAGATCAGCGTTGCGTTTACGTCAGTCATTCGTTCCAATTGCGTGATCAGATCCGCGATCAAGCTATCGGTGTATCTTATTGTGTTGTCATAGGCATTGTTAAGCTCCTCATCGCTGCACTTGGCGATCTGAACTGTTTTGCACACTGGCTTAAAGTACTCAAACTCAGGCGGGTATTTATTGTAGTACGCCGGCCCGTGGCTACCTGTTTGGTGCAAGGTGACAAAAACTCGATTTGACTCTGTTTGACGTATGAGGTCCGACAGCTGCCAATTCAAAACCGCATCATAACCCTGCTTGGGGCAATCTACGGCTGTGCAGCCAGCCAAAATTTCGGCGGTTGTTTGATAGAGGTCCACATCCATCGGCGGCGGGCCAGAGTTGTTAGTTCTAAAGATCGTCGCGATTCCCTGCCGCTTTAAGTAGCTTGGTAAGGGCTCAAATATAGTGCGCGATGACGCGCCTCGACCCTCGTGAGTGAGGATGCAGGCGGTGGAAGAGATAGTATTCGTGGCGCAGGACAAACCAATTGGAAAGGCCACAAGGTTTTGGTCTGCAGTAAACACATTGGTATCGCGGGCATAGCCCAGCGCAGAAAACCTATCAGCACGTGCCGCCTCTCCAATCACAAGGATCACAACGTCTTTTTTTGAGGAGTTCTCAGCAATGAAACGAGCCTTGGGCAGCAGAACCTGCTCACGGTTTTCCATTGCCATACGGTTAAAATATCGCCCCGTATTCACAATATAAGACCAAGGTAGGATCTTACTACCCATGCGCGAGGCATGTTTATCATACCAGAGCACAGTGAAAGAAGTGGACACAATCCAGAGGACAAGTACTGCGATAGATCCAACAGCACAGACCAAGCGCCAAATACGACGCGGTGCACGTACCCTAACCAGTAATATCAACAAAGCCGGCAACAGACCCAGAAATAACACGTAAGGGACAATAGAGATATGCAACAAACCAGTAGTTTCACGGATGTCTGTATTAAAAATATTGGCGATCATTGATCGGTCGATGTCCATTCCGTAACTTATCATGAAATACAATCCAACAGCATTACAGATCAGTAAAGCAGCAGCCACTAACTTCGCCACAAACACAGAAATAGCAGACATTAAAAATAGTAGCATTGCGAGGAGGCAAAACTGGAGTACTTGTAATGAGATTATTTGGATGAGGCCATCGAGTTCATTTAAATTACTGACACTTAAAGCATATTTCAGTAATGGCACTTGGAAAGCGGTCATATTAAAAAGGCAAGCAACAGCCACGAAGCCTATCAAGCTAATTCTTTGTGTCTTTATCCACTTAGGTAGGTATCGCAAATTTGAACTTCCCGGTTTTTGAGCCAACAATCAATGCCCAATCTAGCTTAGAAATTTTCATAGCCACTTTCTAGTGTCAACATCTGACGGAAGCCGCGAAGTCCGGAGGCCCCACGCGGGCATAACCGGCGTAATTAGGTAAACTTATTTCGCTGAAACAACCCATGTAACTTTGAAAAGCCACAGGGGTTGTTGTTTGAAGCTCAACTTGTTCATCACAAACCTTTAGCTTTATAGGCCCCAGCCACCTTTTCAATACTCACCAAATAAGCTGCTGTTCGCATATCAGGCACATCGCTACGGCTACGCCAGACTTCAGCGATGTCATTATAGGCACCTCGCATTGTATCATCGAGACCCGAGCGCACGAGTTCTAACTCGCTAGCACCTTTAAGGTATTTTTCCTTGAAATTAGGGGTCAATTGCCAACTCAGGTTATCAGAAAGGCTTAACCGCTCCAACTCATTCACAATCAACTGGTTACGTGACTCTTCACGGCGGCGCTCCATTCGGCCGAATCTAATATGGCTTAGGTTTTTCACCCATTCGAAGTAAGATACGGTCACGCCACCGGCATTGGCATACATATCAGGAATGATCACCACACCTTTTTCACGTAGGATAACATCTCCGCCCGCGGTTACAGGGCCATTGGCTGCCTCAACAATCAAACGCGCTTGTACGCGGCTAGCATTGTCGCGGTGGATTACGCCTTCTAGGGCGGCGGGGACCAAAATATCACATGCCGCTTCCAATATCGATGCACCATCCGGGGTATAGGAAGCCCCAGGAAACCCCTTCACCCCGCCATACTCCGCAATCCAAGCTTTCAGCCGTTCGATCTCCAGACCCTCAGGATTGCTAACGGCACCATCACGCTCAATCACAGCTGTTATTCGTGCGCCATCTTCCTCACTAAGAAATTTAGCAGCATGATATCCCACATTGCCAAGCCCCTGAACTATGATTGCTTTGCTGTCCAAACTACCAGACAGCCCTGCTGAATGGATATCTTCAGGATGTCGGAAAAACTCTTGCAACGCATATTGCACACCACGGCCTGTGGCCTCAGTCCGACCCTCAATACCACCACCGCTTACAGGCTTACCAGTAACACAAGCGCGGGCATTAATATCGGTCGTATTCATTCGCTGGTATTGATCAGCAATCCAAGCCATTTCACGCTCACCTGTACCCATATCGGGTGCCGGTACATTTTGCGATGGGTGGATCAAATCGCGTTTGATTAGCTCATAGGCAAATCTTCTAGTGATCTGCTCAAGCTCATGTTCATCATAGGCCAAAGGATCAATCGTCAGCCCTCCTTTAGAACCACCATAAGGCGCGTCAACCAATGCACATTTATACGTCATCAACGCCGCAAGTGCTTCAACCTCATCTTGATTGACGCCAAGTGAATAACGAATACCACCTTTAACTGGCTCCATGTGTTCGGAATGCACTGCACGATAGCCAGTGAATGTGGTGATTTCGCCCCGCAACCTGACACCGAAGCGGACTGTATAGGTTGCATTACACACACGAATTTTTTCGGCTAACCCTGGAGGTAAGTCTAAAAGCGCAACTGCGCGATTAAACATAATATCAACACTTTCACGAAAACTAGGTTCAGGAGAAGAGTGGGCAAACATCAAAAAATTCCTTAAAACAGTTAGGCCATATTGTCGCACCTAAGGGAAATCTTGAATTAATGAAACACAAAAAACTTCAAATTTTATGCTATTTAAAAGCTAGACCGGACGTCCTGCGATCAAAACCGCCAAAGCATCCGCCATAAACTTTGCATCCGCGGGGGCGGTGACGCCACCAATACCAATTCGGCTGCTAAATTTCCAGTAAAGCCCCGGAATCCAAGCACGCGCTGTCTTCTGCTTCAAGCTTACCACGAACCCATTGGAGGGTTTGAAAGCAAACGCTCCACGCTCCACGCGGATAATATCATC
>LAQD01000041.1:19102-23185 GCA_000981705.1 Rhodobacteraceae bacterium ASP10-04a | reverse complement strand
GCATTGCGCGCGCCATCCACAAGACAACCGCTGCCAGAAAAACAAGAAACACTTTGTGAAAAAAGCCCGCATCTGTAGTTACCGCCAAATATAGCAACAAAAACCCGAGTAGCATCATGACAAATAACGCGAGGCCGCGACGCACGGGCGAGGCCTTAAGTTGGGCAATCACAGAATCAGACATATCAGGCTACCTCAAGTTTCATGGCTGAGACGGTCGCCTCGAAGCTCAGATGCCTCAAAATTGTCAAAGATGGAAGTTGAAACTAGGTTTTAGAGGCGCGCAACCACTTCATACCCACGCTCTTCGGTCTCATCATCTATTAATTCCTCAGGAAAACCCGGCGCTAGAATGCTCAAGCCCGTCGCTTCTTCTAGCCGTTCAATAATCCGATCCGATTGGGCTCGGGTGCCATAACGCTTTTGCCCATCAGTCATAATATCAATGATCTTTGGCGAGATTTCCAAAGGAACCCCATGGTCATCTGCAATTTTTTGAAACAAACTGATATCTTTTTGTACTAAATCCATGGTGAAATTGACATTTCTAGAGCCTGATAAAATCAACTGACTTTCAGTTTCATGCACAAAAGACGTGCCGGAAGACATTGCGATTGCCTCATAGGTCATGCCCAAGTCCATGCCCGCCGCTTTCATCACAGTCAAAGCCTCACAAACTGTTAGCAAGTTGGCAGTAGCCAGATAGTTGGTCATAACCTTCAAGGTGCTAGAATTACCGATCTCACCCACATGTAAAATCCGACGCCCCATGTGTGTCAGGATCGGTAAAACTTTATCGAAGGTCGTGCGCTCACAGCCCGCATAAATAGCTATATTTCCAGTATCCGCACGATGGCAGCCGCCAGAGACAGGGCAATCTACGGCCTCACCACCCGCAGCCACGACCAAGGCGCCAAGGCGTTTAACCTCATTTGGATCTGTGGTCGACATTTCCATCCAAACCTTGCCCGGGCCGACATGGGGCAACATTGCAGTTACAACTTCATTAGAGGCCATAGGGCTGGGCAAGCAAGTGATCACCGCATCACAGGTTTGCATCAAATGGGCAGGGCTAAGCCCGTCTACGGCACCACGGGACACAAAATCTTCCACAAATTCCGCGTTCAAGTCATGGACGTGGAGGTCTGTGCCATTCCGCAACAAGCTACCTGATAGTTTGCCACCAACATTGCCTAAACCAATAAATCCAACTTTCATAAGCCATCTCCCAATCTCTTTTGTAAGCGCACAAAAGCACCAATAGCAGACATGTCGCTTCTATTTACGACGCTTGTTATCTCGGTTGTAATTTTGCAAGATGATTGTATGCAAAAATAAATGATCTTACCGCAGGCATTGCGACAACAGATAAATTCAAAAGCTTTCTCGGACAAACAGTGAGTTTTTAAGCGCCTTCTGGGATTCTTTGGTGCCGACTCAAAAAACTGATGCTTTTTTGCAGCTACAGAATGGAAGCGACCCGACGTTGCGGTGACGAGTTTACTTAAACATATTTTGGCCTTCGCAATGCCAGTTGGTTGATCTCAGACATTATGGCAGACCTATTTTCAAACCAAGGCCAGCGCAAAGGCTTTCAGGCACCGATCAGTAACGATACACCCGTGGCCGAAGACAAAATGGCCTTTGGCAGCCCCCACGATGCAACAGCCGATATAAAAAAGTATCACAGTTCTTTGGCGCAGATCTTTGCGGGGTGACCAAATTAGATCCTCGATGGCTTTATTCGGCGCGGGTAGATGTGCGTGATATATCCAAAGCAGACCTTGGGCTTCCAGAGGGGATCAGCCACGTGATCGCTTTAGGCCATGAAATGGATCAAGATCTGGTATGCACCTACCCCTCTCTACACTTGGCGGGGCCGCCACAGGCCGCGAGTACAGCTATGAGGCCACTATCGTGATGCAAGTGGCCCCCCTTATTCGCAATTTGGGTTATCAGGCGGTAGCCTCGATGAATAACACCGGTCCGGTCACCCTGATGGCAGAACAAGCAACCCTGGGCGAAAATGCATGCAATTAGTCAGTTATAACACCTGAACTTGGCTCACCCAAAACGGCTTGGCGTTGCGAAGTTCTGCGACATCTGCCCCAAATGTGGCGATGCCTGCCCTGTAAAAGCTCTGCCATTCGGACTAACCACAGTTGGTGGTGGCACATCATCAATTCAGGCTGTTAAAAATGGGCTTCCAACGCTGAGAACCGTTTTTCGTTCTGGGCTAAGCTCAGCAGCGACTGCCCTATTTGCATGTGAGTATGTCCGTTTAATCGCGTTTTCAGCAGCGGGTCGCATAGGCTTTGGTTCAGATTGGCGCTCTCATCGGCCCAGCGATTGGCGCGTTAGTTAGACAGATATCGAAAGGGACGTCTGAAACCGAGCAGCTGGTGGGAGCGGCGCTGAGTTTGTTTTTTTTGCAAACCACTTTATTTGAATAGTCTACCAATAAAGGAATGCATCATGTCACTGCGCCCAACCCTCGAGACCCGTCAAGCCACCCCTGCGATTGAAGGGGCCGGCGTTAAACTCCACCGCGCTTTTGGCTTCCAAGATCCCTCCGAAATGGATCCATTTTTGCTCTTCGACGATTTTCGCAACGAATTAAGTGAAGATTTTGAAAAAGGCTTTCCGTGGCACCCGCACCGTGGCATCGAAACAATCACCTATGTCTTGTCTGGAACAGTTGAGCACGGAGACAGCCTGGGCAACAAAGGTACTTTGGGTGCAGGTGACGTCCAATGGATGACAGCCGGTAGAGGTATCATGCATCAAGAAATGCCAAAGGGTAATCAGAATGGCCAAATGCATGGCTTTCAACTTTGGGGAAATTTGCCGGGAAGCCTTAAGATGACGGCTCCGCGCTATCAAGACGTCACAGGCACTGAAATACCCGAAATCATTGATGATGATGGGACTCGTGTCAAAGTCATTGTGGGGAAGTTTTGGGGTAAAAAAGGCCCAGTTGATGGCATCGCTGCAGATCCACAATATCTGGATATATACGTGCCGCCCGGAGTACAAAAAAACTTTAAAATTGACACTTATCGCCGGGCTTTTGCCTACGTGTTTGATGGCGCTGCAGCTTTCGCCGATGCCTCCACTCCAACAGGTGTATTACTGGAGAAAGAGGTGGCTGGCCAAGAGCTCAACATTCGAGATCTATCTGGCAATCGTACCTTGATTCGGTTTGGCACCGGGAACGAAGTGTGTTTGCAGGCAGGGGCTGAAGGTGTTCGGTTTCTGTTGATCTCGGGCGCACCCATCGATGAACCTGTCGCTTGGCATGGCCCCATTGTGATGAACACCCGTGAAGAGTTGGTGCAGGCGTTCTCAGAACTGCGTAACGGCACGTTTATCAAGCCTGCGCACTGACACCAAGAGCTTGGCGCGTCAAAGCACAATATTGGCGCGTCAACTCATCACTGGTCAATCGACCATCTTCGCGAAACCAGTCCACCGGTCCTGTGAGAAGGGCAATCAGTGCTAAGCTAGTAATTTTCGGATCAGGCACACTAAAATCACCCGACGTAACACCACTCAGGATTAAATTATGAATTATTTTTTCATAGATACGGCGCTTTTCAACAATGACCTTGAAATTTATCTCAGTTAGGTTGCGTAGCTCCATGTAAGAGATGAACACTAATTCCGGTCTTTTTATGTGAAAGTCTAAGTGGAAGGCTACGAAATGGTCAAGTGCGGCAATAGGATCAATAGGTACCAATTCCACTGACCATTTTCTTAACAAATCCAACATATGCCCATCCAGAAGATCAAACAATAGCGCCTGCTTGTCTGGGGTGTAATTATATATAGCTCCAGCCTGAACCCCCACGGTGGCCGCAATTTGGCGCATAGTCACAGCGGCAAACCCGTGGCGTGCAAACAGCTCAAGTGCTGCCTGTTTTATCCTTGGGCCTGTTATTTCCGAGTGAGATCCACTTTTACGTGCCATAAGCTCATATTAACTGAACATACGTTCAGATCAATCAGCATTACTTGCCGTAATGCAATTAGAGGTCTAGAAACGGTTTATGAATTTAAAACCTCAAATTTTAATCTTAGGGC
>LAQD01000041.1:13209-19030 GCA_000981705.1 Rhodobacteraceae bacterium ASP10-04a | reverse complement strand
GTTTTTAAGCTCAGATGCGCTGCAAAACATCACTGCGGATATGGATCACAGGCAACAGGACAATTACTCAGCTAAGTTGAAAGCTCTACGGAATAAGGCAGATAAATTGCGCGTTCAGGATCTCTCCAACAACTGATCTCCGTATACCAGCAGGAGACGTCCGCTAAATTAGGCTGACTTCCAGTCCTACCACCGTTGCAGCGCAGTAAGTTTTTGATTAACACTCTGTGAATCGTGAGCCTTTAAGGAAATATTATGACCACAGATCCTCTCAGACTTGGCATCGCAGGGCTTGGCACTGTCGGTGCTGGCGTCCTCAAAATGATCCATAAGAACGCAGCTTTAATTGGACTACGCACAGGTCGTAATATTATAGTCACTGCCGTTTCAGCCCAGTCACGAGACAAAGATCGCGGAGTGGACCTGTCAGGCTTCGCGTGGGAGGATGATCCAGTGGCATTGGCCAAGCGCAATGACGTGGATGTGTTTGTGGAATTGATGGGCGGGAGTGACGGACCGGCGAAAGATGCAACTGAAGCCGCAATTACCGCTGGCAAAGATGTAGTTACCGCCAACAAAGCCATGTTAGCCATACACGGCCAATCTCTGGCTTTAGCCGCGGAAGCAGCAGGGCGGGTGATCAGGTTTGAAGCCGCTGTTGCTGGTGGTATCCCCGTTGTGAAAGCTTTGGCCGAAGGTTTGGCTGGTAATGAAATCACACGGATTTTAGGCGTAATGAATGGCAGCTGCAATTATATACTGACTCGTATGGAAAACGCCGGTTTGAGCTATGAAGAGATATTTGCCGAAGCCGAAGGCCTTGGCTATCTCGAAGCTGATCCCAATTTAGACGTTGGTGGCATCGATGCCGCTCATAAATTAGCAATTCTCGCTTCTATTGCTTTTGGTACTGAGATTGATTTCGACAAGGTGGTGCTAGAAGGTATCGGCGCTGTCACCATCGAAGATATTCACGCCGCCGCAGATATGGGTTACCGAATTAAACTTCTGGGGGTGGCCCAGATGACTGGACGCGGCTTAGAACAACGTATGACCCCCTGCCTTGTGCCCGCAACATCACCTTTGGGGCAGCTGGAAGGTGGAACCAACATGGTTATTTTGGAAGGCGCTGACTGTGGCCAAATTGCGCTGCGCGGTGCGGGCGCGGGTGAAGGCCCAACAGCTTCAGCAGTTATGTCTGATGTTATGGATTTGGCACGTGGTTTGCGTCTGAGTACATTTGGACAACCAGCCAATACTTTAGTCAAAACGCAACCGGCCACTACCGCCACACCAGCCCCATTTTACCTGCGCATGCAGCTACTAGACAAACCTGGCGCCCTAGCAAAAATTGCCTCAGTGATGGGAGAAGCGGGCGTATCAGTCGACCGAATGCGCCAATATGGCCATGATGCTGGCAACGCCCCAGTTTTGATCGTGACGCATAAAACCACGCGCACGGCTATTGACCAAGTTCTGGTTGATTTCAACCAGACACAGGTAGTTGACGGCACACCAGTGGTCCTGCGCATTGAATCAGCTTAACATGTGGTAGGTGATCTGGCTCGTTGGATCTTGATTAGTAATATGTTTCTTAGAAACTGTTAGCGCGCTCAGCCTTGCCAGGGCAGGCATAAGCGCGTTAGGGCTCATGAAAATGTCAAAGGAAGCTTTTATGTCTGACCCCATGGAATTTCACGATCGTGCCCTGTCACTTGGACTTGCACGCGTAGCAGAACAAGCCGCCCTCGCCTCAGCCAAGCTAATTGGGCGTGGAGATGAAAAAGCGGCGGACCAAGCGGCAGTCAATGCCATGCGCACCCAGCTTAATATGTTAGACATTGCCGGCGTGGTGGTTATCGGTGAAGGCGAACGCGATGAGGCACCCATGCTCTACATTGGTGAGGAAGTTGGATCTGGCAAGGGACCAGCCGTCGATATAGCCTTGGATCCATTGGAAGGCACCACCCTTACAGCTAAAGACATGCCCAATGCTCTAACCGTGATAGCAATGGGGCCACGAGGCTCTATGCTGCACGCACCCGATGTCTATATGGAAAAACTTGCCGTCGGCCCTGGCCTGCCAGACAATGTTGTATCCCTGAAAATGGCGCCAGCTGAACGCGTGAGAGCCTTGGCCGCTGCCAAAAAGTGTTCCGCTGAAAATATCACAGTCTGTGTTCTTGAACGCCCTCGTCATGATGCAATGATCACAGAGTTACGAACAACAGGCTGTGCAATTCGACTTATCACTGACGGCGATGTTGCTGGGGTCATTCACTGCGCAGAATCCGAAGCTACCGGCATCGACATGTACATGGGCCTCGGCGGCGCACCCGAGGGTGTTTTGGCCGCAGCAGCCCTAAAATGCATGGGTGGGCAAATGTGGGGCCGCTTAACGTTTCGTAATGATGACGAACGTAGCAGAGCGGCCAAGGCTGGAATTACAAATTTAAACCGGGTCTACAGCCGCGACGAGATGGTCACACAGGACGTAATTTTCGCGGCCACCGGCGTGACCGATGGTTCTATTCTGGCAGGAATTAAACGCGAGGTTGGATTTTTAACTACCGAAACCATCTTAATGCGTTCCAAAACTGGATCTGTGCGGCGCATGACCTACCGCATTCCAACTCACTGAGATGTACCTTGGCGTTGAACATTCAATTTCGAACCGGCGGTGGGTGGGGCCATCTCTGGAAGTTGAACGCCAAGCGCTGACCCTCAATCAACAAACAGATTTACCCCTGCCGCTTTGCCATGTGATGGCGCGATTGGGCGTAATGCCCCAACAGGCTGACGGTTTTTTAAATCCAACCTTGCGCGCGACCATGAGCGATCCCCAAAAACTCAAGGATTGCACCTTAGCTGCGGAGATAATTCTCTGTGCGGTTCAGGCCCGCAACCGAATTGCTATTTTTGCAGACTATGATGTGGACGGGGGCTCTTCAGCAGCGCTACTATTTGATTTTTTAGCTCATTTTTCTATAACGCCCACGCTTTATGTGCCTGACCGAATCGAAGAAGGTTATGGACCCAACCCGAAAGCAATGCGGGCGCTGGCCACTGAGCATGATCTAATCATTTGTGTGGATTGCGGTACCCTCGCTCATGACGCTTTGGGCGCGGCTACCGCTGCAAATGTTGTAGTTTTAGACCACCACTTAGGAGGAGAGACCCTACCAACAGCTAAGGCTGTGGTGAATCCAAATCGGCAAGATGAAACTGGCGATCTAGCCCATCTTTGCGCGGCTGCAGTCGTGTTTATGGTGTTGATAGAAGCAGCACGCTTGATGCGCTCCGCAGATCAAACACCGCCAAACCTCATAAACTCTCTGGATCTTGTCGCTTTAGCCACGGTGGCGGATGTCGCCCCCTTAATAGGTGTCAATCGGGCTTTCGTGCGCCAAGGGCTAAAAATAATGGGACAGCGCAAACGTCTGGGGCTAAATGCCCTATCCGACGTGGCACGCCTCGACACAGCCCCCAATGCCTATCATTTGGGCTACGTGCTAGGTCCACGCATCAATGCAGGCGGTCGGATTGGCAAAGCTGACTTGGGCGCAAGGCTTTTGTGTTGCACAAACCCACATGAGGCGGCAGCGATGGCCGACAAGTTGGAAGAGCTCAATACCGAACGACGCAGAGTAGAGGCTTCCGTACGGCTTGCTGCGATGGAGCAAGCGGAAGCTCGGGGTCTTGCCTACCCCTTGGCTTGGGCCGCTCAAGACGGCTGGCATCCAGGCGTAGTCGGCATTGTGGCCTCGCGTCTCAAAGAAAAAACTAATCGCCCCTCTGTAGTCATCGGTTTTGATGGTGATATCGGCAAGGGCAGCGGTAGATCTGTAAGCGGTATTGATCTTGGGGCAGCAATTCAAAAGTTGGCACTAGATGGTTATATTGAGAAAGGTGGTGGCCACAAAATGGCAGCAGGCTTATCTCTAACTCGAGCGCAACTTAAACCTGCTATGGAAAAACTGGGTCAATTACTAGCGGCGCAGGGCGCTGCTGAGCTGGGGCCAGCAGATTTACGGATTGATGGTACACTGATGCCCGGTGGTGCCACATTACAGCTAATTGAACAGCTCGATGAAGCTGGACCTTTCGGTGCTAGCGCATCAGCACCAAGATTTGCTTTTCCAGACTGCACGATCGCATTCGCCAAGCCAGTTGGCGAAACACATTTGAAAGTCACCCTAAGCGATGGGTTTGGCACCAAACTAGATGCAATTTGCTTTGGCGCTTTCGATGGCCCGCTCGGCGTAGCTCTGAGCAACGCCCAAGGCTCTAAAATGCATATCGTCGGGCGTTTAGAGTTAAATACATGGGCTGGGCGTTCGCGACCGCAGCTTCGAATTGAAGACGCCAGCCCCGCCTAAAAGCATTGATCTAAAAACATCTGCAAAAAGCAAAGAATCAACTTGCCACAGGGCTAAGCTTTCCCTAAGTAGCGGCCTACTAGTAGTGTCCCGTTCGTCTATCGGTTAGGACGTCAGGTTTTCAACCTGAAAAGACGAGTTCGATTCTCGTACGGGATGCCAATACTTTAAATACACCTTAATTTCTATAATTATATGATTATTAGAGGTGGTGAAATATCTACTTACTCACACGTTTACCCCACACACGCTTAGATATTTAGTCAGTGTTATGCCCTGTAGTGTTGGTGCTGTGACTACGAGGATTGGGTCAATCTTTAGTCTCAATGGTTCTTCATCTGGTCCAGCGTGGCTGTTCCTAGCTCGCGTGCACATACGTCACAAGTACCACCTGGGACGACCGTGAAGCGGCCAATTCTTATTCCATACCCCACACAATCAGCCATCCCAGTCTCCTAATTCATCCTCAATTATAACAGCAGTGCCATAAGCTGTCACCAGCACCATCATATTTCCACCAAGAACTCTATAAACTGTTATGGCTTTCCACCGCCTTTGCCACCTTTGCCGCCTTTGCCACCTTTGCCGCCTTTGCCGCCTTTTCCACCTTTGTCGCCTTTGCCACCGTTACCGACACCAGCCCCGTTGCGATCAGGTTTGGTCGGCATAGTGTCGCGAACAGCACTAATTTGAGTTTTAGCTTCATTCTTGGTTAAATCACCCGCTTTAACTTTGTCTTGAATTTCTTTGATAGTTACTTGTCCATCGCTTATGACATTGGCTTGTTCTTGTGTGAGGGTTCCATCTGACACCGCTAAGGCAAGTTTGGCCTTGCCATTCTCTGCGCGAGTTGGTTTGGTAAATTCTGTTGATATGCCTGCTGTTTTTATAGCTAAAATTGTCCTTCTGCCAATTAGCCCATCAACTTTAACGCCCAGTGCTGCCTGAATTTCTTTTGCAATCTCAGCTTTTGCAAGTACATCTGTTGCAGCTTCCCAGGTTGTTAACAGAGTTGCTACTGCAGCCATATCAATCGAAGCTGGTGTAGTTGTCTCTGATCCACTGTGGGAATCGGAAATTGCTGGTGCAGCTAAACCAATTAGAGCGGTTACCAGCGCTGTGGCTAATAGAAGATTTTTCATTTTATGCTCCTTTGTAAGGCACGTTTGTTTGTGATTTGGCGCACTTGTATGTGGATTACCATAATCTATTTTGTGGGTTATATAAAGAAAGATAGTCCTTGGTTTAGTATCTCGTATGGGATGCCAAATTACTTAGCCTATCTATTTAGTATTGATGGCTTTGGTATCTAGAACGCTCCTGTATCACTCTTTATCTTGAAGTTGTCTGACATTAGGCGAAAGCGATAACGTTTGCGAACCTTA
The DNA here is from genome assembly GCA_000981705.1 of Rhodobacteraceae bacterium ASP10-04a. GTDB lineage: Bacteria > Pseudomonadota > Alphaproteobacteria > Rhodobacterales > Rhodobacteraceae > Planktomarina > Planktomarina antarctica. Next base: position 13,266 of record LAQD01000041.1, on the reverse strand, counting down.
AAAAGGTAATAGTATGATTGTAGATATTTCAAAACTTAATCTTTATATATCTTGCAA
>LAQD01000041.1:12774-13130 GCA_000981705.1 Rhodobacteraceae bacterium ASP10-04a | reverse complement strand
AACGAACTCAGCAGCAAAATAATAATTGATTAAATTAAGATAAATAGCGCCATAAACACAAATTGGATTAGCTGGTCCAAAGGGTTAGCCGTACTCGGACCAGCCACGTCGGGGCTTGTACTGACGGCCTCAATGGCAATCTTAGTAGGTTCAATAAGCTCTTCAGGCATTCCTCCTGCAAAGGCAGAGGCTGCAATCAAACTTACTACGGTAGCAGTTATAAAACACTTCATTTAGGTCTCCAAATTGGCCGCTCAAAATCTCTCCGACGACGAGCGACCTTTATCAGCCGCCAGAGAGAAGGGTTGGGATCAGCCCACGTTTAGAGGGCTAGTAGTTAAACGACAGTTTTCATC
>LAQD01000041.1:3853-12717 GCA_000981705.1 Rhodobacteraceae bacterium ASP10-04a | reverse complement strand
TGATTGGAGTTGTACCAAAACGCTAATTTTAAATATCTGAGATACTTAAAGTTTTTGTTGCTGTTTCAGCCATCACCGTAAACTAGTTTTCAGAACATCTCAGTGTAGTAATAAATAGGCTTTGGCGTCAAAAACTAACCACATACATTACGGGCTGCTAATAATGGGTCCGGCCCACAATGGTTTTGGTGCAGTCATTTACTGGGATACGCACTTAAAAGCTTTATAAAAGTGTGCCAAATCGCCTAGTAGTTAAATTACAGGCCACGCCAAGCTTTCCTCAAACGAGATGCGGAACTCCATCACAATTAGGGCTAAAAGGTAACTCTAAAAACTTTGTTAAGCCGGAATGGCAATACTAAAGCCATTTCAAAAGAAAGGCCCACCGAATAAACGGCAGACCTAAACTCAGCTTCCATAGCATTATACTTATCAGCGTGCGACTTCAGTCATAAAGCGATCTCTAATCACAACTGGGTCTTTGGTGATCACAGGAACCTTAATGTTGCCACTTTCACATTTTGCGACAATCACTGTCATTTTCTTACTATCGAGGGCTGCTTGCAAAACAGTACCGGTCTCCACAGCCTGACATTCAACAACATTTTCGCATCCACAAGCACGTGCAACGGCAGTAAGCGAGGTCTTCTGGCCCGCATAGGTGGGTTGATCACCAGTGGAACCGTAGCTTCCATTATCGATTATCAACAAGATAAAATTGTCTGCCACATTGTTTGCAATAGTAGGTAAGGTGCCTAAGTTGGTTAGTACAGAACCATCCCCATCAATAGAGATAACCGTCTTATCCTGCGCTAAAGCAACACCTAAGCCAATAGAAGAAGATAGGCCCATGGTACCTAGCATGTAGAAGGTGCTGGCTTGGTCGTCGATCATATGCAGCTCTTGGCTTGGCAGGCCTATGTTGCACACAACCAACTGATCGCGCAGAATTGGAGCTATATCACGAATAATTTCAGAACGGATCATGTTAGTAACCTCCCCAGAACGTTGCATCGGTGAGAATTGCCACCGGCTTGTTACACATGAACGTATACTTCAAAATAGCGTCCAGTTCTTGCTCATCACCAGGCTTATGAAAATGATATGTTGGGATGTTCAATTGATTTAGCAAAGCTTTAGTGTGCACAGCCATTTCCACTTGGCACGCTACCGGTTCTTTAAGTTCACCACGATAAGAAATCAGCATCGGCAAAGGCATACGGTAAAATTGGGTCAGAGTGACCAACGTGTTCACAGTCACTCCAATTGCAGTATTTTGCATAATAATAGCTGGGCGTTTTCCGCCCATGAATGCACCAGCGCAAAGGCCCATGCCCTCATCTTCTTTATTCGACGGGATATGGTAGATGCTGGGCTCTTTTTCAACAGCGTCAATAACACCACCGAGCTGTTTGCACGGCACTGTGGTAACAAACTCGATACCATTGGTAACGAAATCAGCTACTATTTTCTCACTAACAGACATGATGCTCCTTTCAGGGAATCAGAATAATTTTTGGTGCAGGGGCGCGACCATTGCGGATGTCGTCAAAGGCAGCTTGCCCCTCTGACAAAGGACGGGTTTCCACCCAATCCAACGATCCAAGCTGACCTGAAAATATTGCAGCGCCAGTGTCACGAAAGTCTTGGGGAGTATAAGTATAGCAACCAATAAAGGTGATCTCTTGTAGGGTCATGCGTCGTACATCAACGCCACCTTCCCCAGAGCCTAGGCCTATATGAGAAATCACACCACCAGGCTTTGCCAATTCACAGGCCGAAGCCCGGGTCGCTGCGTATCCCACACCATCGATCACCAAATCAGCGGTACCAACTTTAGGAGCATGCACATCTTTGCCGTCACTAGCCTGAAAACCAACAATATTGTGCAGGGTCTCAAGGCGCAAAGCGTTTACTTCAATCAGAGTGATATTTTCAACACCCATAGCACGTAGACATAATGCAGCGCCAACACCGATGGCACCACCACCCAACACAACACATGTCAAATCCGATACCGCCACATCTTGCAAACGCAGCCCCAAACGTGCCGCATGCCAGCCACAGGCCAAAGGCTCAGTCAGTGCTGCCGATTTCAAGAAACCTTGGCTTGGAACAACCAAAAGATTATCAGACGGAATTGCCACCATATCAGCAAATGCGCCAGCACGGGGCGGCATAGAAATAATTTGTCGATCTACACAAATATTGGATTTCCCAACCAAACAAGCTGGGCACGTACCACAGCCGTTCAGTGGGTTGATTGTGACCAAAGTGCCGTCGCGCAACCCACCAATGATGGTGCCTGAAGCTTCATGCCCAAGAATATTAGGAGTTGGGCGCCGGGTATCATGGCCTAAGAACGCATGCATATCGGATCCGCAAATTCCAGAATATTGGATCCGCACCAGTTCTTCACCAGTTTTGGCGATTGGGTCCACATAGTCCAAATATTCAAGCGTCTCCACGCTGGTATTCACTAAAGCTTTCATTTCGCAGTATATCCTCCGTCAACAAACAAAGTTTGACCTGTTACATAGTTTGACGCCTCTGAGCAGAAGAACATCATAGGACCATCCATGTCATGGACCTCACCGTTCCGTCCTATACACGTCTGCGCTGCGTTGCGCGCCGACAATTTAGGATCAGCAAATACAGGTGCGGTAAGCTCGGTTCGAAAAAAACCAGGTGCAATCGCATTTGCGGTTATCCCATCTCGCGACCAAGCCTCGGCCATTGCACGCGTCATTTGCTCTACAGCACCTTTGGAGGCGCCGTAACTTATGCCATTAGCAAAGGCACGACGAGATTGGAGTGAAGCAAAATTAATGATTCTGCCCCAGCCTTTAGCCCGCATACCGGGCACCATAGCCTTTGCTAAAAAAAACGGAGAGGCAACATTCAAGTTTTGAGTCAAATCCCAATGTGCATCAGTCATATCATCTGCCGGCTGGCGCGTATTAATACCCGCCGCGTTTATCAAAATGTCAGGCGTCCCAAAAGGCCGCACAGCCTCAGCTGCGATATCAGCTATAGTAGACCTATCTGCCAGATCCGCTACTAGGATAGATGTTTCGCCCTTAGCAGACTGTGACCACGCATTCAGCTTACCTTCACGCCTGGCGATTCCTACTACCTGCACTCCATGAGCCGCAAGTACCGTGGCAGCTCCTTGGCCCAAGCCACTCGAAGCGCCTGTCACAACAGCAATTTTTCCTTTTAAATCGAATAAATGAGGATAAATCATACTCTAACCCTGTGCTGACAGATCAAAATTTTCGCCTGGATAATATTTAGCCAGACGAATATCTGCAGTGCGCGCATGGCCCTCCATCCCCTCCAACCTCGATATCCGTGCCGTGGCGATCGCTACATCCTTCGCACCATCTCGGGTGGATCGTTGCCATGTGACTAGTTTCATATATTTATGTACTGACAGCCCACCAGTGTATTTGGCCGAACGAGAGGTAGGCAGACAATGATTAGGACCAGAAGCTTTGTCTCCATAAGCAACTGTGGTCTCCTCACCCAAGAACAAGGATCCATAGCAGCGCAAACGGTCCAACCACCAATCAAGATCATCAGCCTGAACTGTCAAATGTTCTGGAGCGTACTCGTCTGAAGTGGCTGCCATTTCTTCGCGATCAGCACATAGGATCACTTCAGCATAATCACGCCAAGCGGCCTCGGCGTTGATGCGGTTTAATTCTGGCAAATCGGCAATCAAACCTGGCACGATATCCAACACCTTCTGCCCCAAAACTTTATTATCTGTGACCAACCAAACCGGAGAATTATACCCATGTTCCGCCTGCCCTACCAAATCAGCCGCCACAATCTCAGCATCTGCTCTAGCATCTGCGATCACTAAGCTGTCCGTAGGCCCAGCAATCATATCAATGCCCACTCGACCAAATAATATGCGTTTGGCTTCCGCAACAAATTGGTTTCCAGGGCCCACAATTATATCCGCTTCCGGCAAGCCAAACAGACCAAAAGTCATCGATGCAACGCCCTGGACGCCGCCCATAGCCAAAATCTTATCCGCACCGCATAACTGTGCTGCATAAACAATTGCGGGAGCAATACCAGTATCTTTGGCCGGTGGCGAGCAAGCAGTTATGTGCTCGCAACCAGCAACCTTAGCGGTCGTCACTGTCATGATTGCACTCGCAATGTGGCTGTAGCGGCCACCAGGCACATAGCAGCCAGCGGCATTGCAAGGGATGCTCTTTTGCCCAGCAATCAATCCAGGAACTATCTCAGTCTCAAAATCTGTCACCGTGCCACGTTGAGCTTCGGCGAAGCGCTTTACATTGGAATGGGCAAATTGAATGTCCTGTTTCAGCTTTTCAGGCACCAATTCACAAGCAGCCTGAATTTCAGCATCGGTAAGTATCAAATTGCCATCATACCCATCAAACTTTGCAGCGTATTTCAGCGCAGCGGCGTCACCACCTGCTTCAATATCATTGAGAATTTCCATGACCGTATTTCGAACATCATCACTACCTGTTGAAGCAGTTTTTGTAGATTTCTTGAGATAAATTCGAGCCATTGCGAACGTCCTTAGATGATAATTGTCTTTCCGACTCATTGTGTAAGCGCTTGCATTGCGGCATGCAAGCGCTTACATTGGTACAAATCAGGGGATGGGGATGCTACATGCGGAAGAAAAGCCGCCCAACTTTAGAGGATGTTGCCACCTTAGCCGGTGTCTCTACAGCCTCGATCTCACGTTGCATCAACAATCCGCAGAAAGTTGCAGAACCCACCCGACTGCGCATTCAACAGTCGATCGAAGTCCTCGGTTATTTGCCCCATTTCGGTGGCCGTGCCTTAGCGCGCAACCGGACCAACACTATAGGTGCGATTATACCGACGATGGACAACGCAATGTTTGCCAGCGGCTTACAAGCGTTTCAAGAAACTTTAAGCCAAGCCGGTGTGACGCTGCTGGTCGGGAGCTCGAACTACGATCCTGCGCAAGAATTTGAACAGATCCGTTCATTACTGTCACAAGGTGCTGATGGCCTACTATTGATCGGCGGCGCTCGGCCAGAAAAAACCCGTAAATTTCTGACGCAACATTCTGTTCCACATATACTAGCATGGTGTTACTCAAAGACCGTGGGCGTACCTTCTGTTGGCTTCGATAATCAAAAATCAGGCCGTTCAATTGCAGAACATGTGATTGCTCATGGACATCGCAACTTGGCAGTCATTTCTGGTCTGCGTGCTGGCAATGATCGGGCACAAGATCGTATTCTCGGAATTCAAGCTGCAATAGATGCGCATCAAGAGGTCCACTTACTGGCCCTGGAAGAATGTAAATATAGCTTCGAGGAGGCCGGTGAGGCTTTGGATGTGATCCTATCTGGCCAGAAACGCCCGACCGCCATTATATGCGGCAGTGATGTTTTGGCCGTTGGCGCCATGCTGCGGGCCCAGGACCTAGGGCTTTGCATTCCAGACGATATATCCATCACGGGGTTTGATGACATCAATCTGGCGCGTGTCACAACTCCAGGCCTGACCACGGTACAGGTGCCTCAAAATGAAATGGGGCGCAAGGCGGCGGATGTGCTGCTGAGCTTACTGAATGGGAGTACGGAACAGGCTCAGTCTGTTGAGCTGATGACGACAATCATCGATCGTGGGACTTTGGCACACATTTAAGAGAACAGTACTTCCCGCATCCTTTGAGCGGCTTCTAACAAAATTTTCTTGCGAGAAATCGCATCATCGATGGTTAACCTTTGGGCTGGGCCATGAAAGGCAAGTGAAGCTGAATAGCGGCCACGCTCATCCAAAATTGGGACTGCGATGGCTACCATACCCTCGACAAATTCCTCACGATCAGTAGCATAACCCTGCTTTGCCACCTGCTTGAGTTCCACCATTAATGTCTCAGCCGTACTCAGAGTATTGGCGGTCAAGGATTGGAGGCGTAAGCTGCGTACCATGGCCAACCGCGCCTTGGGCGATAGGCTGGCTAGAAAGGTTTTACCGCTGGCTGTGCAATGAAAGGGCACGTGGGTACCCACCGGCAATTGTACCCGAAATGGCCAATCAGTTTCGATACGGTCAATATATATCATCCCACCGCTGTCAGGGACCACAAAGTTGACCGTCTCCCCCACATCCTCCGCAACTCGCTGCATTACCTGGTGACGGGCAATATGGTCACGCGATGAATGTAAAATGCCAGAGGCCATCAAGCGGGACCTCCGCGTTGGTCGCAGCTTTTTTCCATCAATCTCTCGGGCCAAAAAGCCCTCGTGTTCAAGCTTAGTGCAAAGACGGTGAATAGTTTGCTTGGGTAGGCCAATCTCATGATTAATTTCAGTAGGCGACATTGGGCGATCAGATTGCCCCAAGACCTCGAGTATCAACAACGTCCGCAAATTAGTCGGAATTCGCTCTTTCATGGGCTACCTCACCTCCGCATAATTTCAGCGCCAGCCGCTCGTTTCCAATACGAAACTGTATTGCCGAATCTTTTAATTACTGCATAGGTAACACAAATAATAAAAAACGAGAATAAAAGTCTCATTTTTTAATTCATGGGAGATAAATTGGTTTTTGACTTTGTAATTATTGGTGCAGGTTCGGCTGGATGCGCATTGGCAAATCGCTTATCGGCTGATCAGCGGTACACAGTTGCTTTGATTGAAGCCGGCGGCAAAGATACAAATCCGTGGATACATATACCAGTAGGTTATTTCAAAACCATGGGTAACCCAAACACAGATTGGTGCTACCATACCGAAAGTGATCCAGGCTTGAACGGCCGTAGCATTCCATGGCCCCGTGGCCGCGTTTTGGGAGGATCCAGCTCTATTAATGGCCTTTTGTATGTGCGCGGCCAATCTCATGATTTCAATCATTGGCGTCAGCTTGGAAATGTAGGCTGGGCTTGGGATGATGTCCTTCCCTACTTCAAACGTGCCGAAACCTGGAAAGGTGACGGTGATATTGGTCCGTCGCGTGGAACCAATGGCCCCCTATCCGTATCTCCAACCCGGCTCAAACGCGCCATCGTCGACAAATGGATCGAAGCAGCTTTAGAGGCTGGCTACAAACAAAATCCAGATTATAATGCTACAGATCAAGAAGGGGTTGGATATTTCCAACTAACCCTAGACAAAGGCCGCCGCTGTTCCAGTGCCGCAGCCTATCTGAAGCCAGCTCGAGAACGCAAAAACTTAACCATTATCACTCATGCGCAAGTGGAAAAGCTTTTGATCAAGGACAGCCAGGCTACTGGCGTGACCGTGAACATCAGAGGTGAAAGCCAAGACATCTTAGCCCGTCGCGAAGTTGTGCTGAGCGCAGGGACCATAGGTTCACCGCAAATTTTGATGTTGTCGGGTATTGGCGCCGCGGATGAGCTTAAGCAACAAGGCATAGTCTTAGTACACAACTTGCCTGGTGTAGGCAAAAATCTGCAAGATCACCTCCAAGCCCGGCCCGTGTTCAAAACTGATCTTTCGACCATAAATATTGAGACGAATAATCTTTTCAAACAAGGCCTGATCGCACTGCAATATGCACTCACTCAAACCGGTCCCATGACTATGGCTGCCAGCCTTGGTACTGGCTTTCTAAAAACTGATCCGTCGTTGGACAGCCCAGACATTCAATTTCATATCCAGCCTTTTAGCGCCTCGGCTCCGGCGGATGGTCCACATAAGTTCTCTGCCTTTACGGCTTCAGTTTTGCAGATGCGGCCAGAAAGTACTGGGCATATAGCCCTGAAATCCTCAGATTGGCGAGATTATCCCGCGATAAACCCAAATTACTTAGCAACAAAGTTAGACCAAGACACAATTGTAAAAGGCATTCAAATTGCCCGTAAAATTTCACAATTTGAGCCTTTAAAAACACATATAACCGAAGAATTTAGCCCGGGGCTTGGCATTGCAATAGATGATTACGATGCAACGCTCCAATGGGCACGTGAAACCAGCGTTACGATCTACCATCCAACCGGCACCTGTAAAATGGGCCAAGACGATATGGCTGTTGTTGACGCACGCCTGCGCGTGCGCGGCATTAATGGGCTGCGGGTGGCGGATTGCTCCATCATGCCCACAATAACCTCTGGGAACACCAACGCCCCTGCAATTATGATTGGCGAAAAGCTCTCCGACATGATTTTAGAGGATGCAAAATGAGAGTTTTGCTAAAGCACCTCAAGGAAATACTGAATGTTTGAAACAGTGATGGCTTACGGGCAAATTGTGATTGCCGATTTAATCCTTTCAGGTGATAATGCTTTAATTATCGGCATGGCAGCCGCAGGCTTGGCACCAGAATTGCGTAAAAAGGCAATTCTCTATGGTATGGTCATAGCCGCGGTTCTTCGCATTATCTTCGCCGTTGTAGCCACGACCCTTTTAGACATCCCAGGCATTCTGTTTATTGGCTCTTTACTACTCTTCTGGGTCTGCTGGCGTCTATTTCAAGAAATCCGAGAAGGCATGGACCACGGGGTGCACGCTACACTTGAAACAGAAGGTGACCCCAGCCAAGGCCACAAAGGGCCGCCACGCAAGACTATGGCGGCAGCACTTATTTCCATCACCATTGCTGACGTATCGATGTCTCTGGACAATGTGTTAGCGGTAGCCGCAATTGCTAATGGTGATAGACAAATTTTGATCTTTGGACTCGGCTTAGCTATCTTACTTATGGCCTTTGCCGCGACAGTAATCATGAAATTATTAACAAATTATCCATGGATATCATGGCTGGGCCTCATCGTTCTGGTCTACGTAGCCGCTGAAATGATGTATCGTGGTTTTTTTGATATCAACAGTGGAGTTGGGCCAATGCTTAACCTGATAGAAGGCTGGGAG
>LAQD01000041.1:1865-3793 GCA_000981705.1 Rhodobacteraceae bacterium ASP10-04a | reverse complement strand
CTGGTGTGCCTTCGGCCCGGGTCTAAAATACTGCAAAGAAGGCACAAACTAAGGGAGGAAAACTTAAATGTTTAACCTAAAAACTCTGACCAAAGGCGCCGCAATTTCTGCTGTTGCTCTTTCGGTTGTGGCAACATCTGCGATGGCAGATAAAGTGTTGCGAATTCAATCAGTTTTGTCAGACAATGCCGACGAAGTTTTCATGTTGAAGGAATTTGGCAAAGACGTCGCAGCTCTAACAGGCGGATCTTTAACCATCGAAGTTCTTCCAGCTGGAGCCATTGTTGGCGCACGCGACGTGATGGATGCCGTTGACGCAGGTCTCGTCGAAGGCGGATTTGCTTGGACACACTACTGGGGTGGCAAACACGTAGCGGCTAACCTGTTCGGCGCACCAATCGCCGGGGCAGGTGTTGGTCTCGACAACATCGCATTCCTGTCATGGTTCCAGTACGGTGGCGGCAAAGAACTATATGACCGCCTTTGGGACGAGATGGGCGTCAATGTGAAAGGCTTCATGCTCCAGCCAGTTGGACCAGAAGCTTTAGGTTGGTTTAGTGAGCCTATCAACTCAATGGATGACTTCCGTAAGTACCGTTTCCGGGCCCCTCCAGGCATGGTAGGCCAAGCTTATAAAGACATTGGCGTTGCTTCTGTTGCAATGGGAGGCGGGGACATTTTGCCGGCTTTAGAAAAAGGCACAATCGATGCTGCTGAATGGTGCTGTCCGAAGCCTGATATGGTATTCGGCTTCCAGAAAGTTCTGAAGCATTACTATCTTCAAGGTCTGCACCAAGTTGTGGTTAACGCTGACATGTACGTCAACGGTGACTTCTACAACGGTTTGTCAGCCACCGAAAAGAAGGCATTGGAAGTTGCAGCTAACGCTTCCTTGTCTAAATCGATGTCCTACCGTATCTACGAAAACGGAAAGGCATTGCAGACTTTGGTTAAAGATCATGGTGTGATCTTGCATGACACCCCAGCTGATTACTTCTCAGCTTACATGTCAGCAGCAAAGTCACTTCTCGAGAAAAATGCGGCTGAAAACGAGTTTTTTGCTGAAGTATGGCAGTCACAAAAGGACTTCGCTGACATCGCGGTTCCATTTTGGGCAGGCTCTCAGGCATCGAATGCGGCTTTGGGTAAAGCACACGCTGATACTTTGAAATAAACACTACACAATCGGTACGGGGTTTTCAGAAATCCCGTACCCTTCTTCTTTTAATAAGCGCCACAATCCGTTTTTTTAAAAAAGAAAGACCCACAAAAAATTGTGGGCTAGAACAAGGGAGATCGAGATGGCTGCAGATGAAGTTGACCCAACAAAGCTCGAGATTACTGATGAGCTGATTGCAGAGCGGAATAATTTTACTCCGGGTGAAACCCCAGACGATATGACCGCATGGCAGCGCCCTATCACAGCGGTAATCGATGTTGTAAACAACTGGGTTGGACGTTTAATCTGCCTATTGATTATCCCATTAATCGCAGTTGTCGTGATTGAAGTTTTCTCACGGAATACTTTTTCCATTATGATCAATAATGGCTGGGGCGATTTAGCGCGCTCGTTGGGCCTGGGTCCAACAGTCTTCGCCTATGATATCAGCCGTATGATCGCGGGTGTCTTATTTATGGCCGCTGCCGGATATGGATTAATGCGCGGCGTTCATATCCGCGCAGATTTCTTATACAGAAACTGGTCGGATAAAACCCAAGCAACAGTTGATGCTACACTATACTTGATATTTTTCTTGCCTTCGATGCTACTTTTTACTTGGGTTTCTGCAAAGTTTTTCATGGTAGCCTATCTCACTGGTGAAACAGCTTTTGATAGTACATGGTCGCCAGTATTATGGCCTGCGCGCATTGCTATGCCCATCGGTGGTGCATTGTTATTCTTGCAAGGTTTTCCTGAATTATTCCGT
>LAQD01000041.1:0-1549 GCA_000981705.1 Rhodobacteraceae bacterium ASP10-04a | reverse complement strand
ATGTTGAACGACCAACTGATGGCTGTACCTTTGTTTATCTTGATGGGTATCGTGATGGAAGCTGCAGGCTTGATGGAGCGTTTATTTTCCTCAATTCAAATGATCATGGCACGCGTACGTGGGTCACTCTACATCGCAGTTTTGATTGTCTCTACAATCTTTGCAGCCGCGACTGGTATTGTAGGTGCATCAGTTACCCTTCTGGGAATTATGGCAGGGGCTACCATGAGCCGTTCAGGCTATAATGTTAGGCTATCTGCAGGAGCAATTACCGCCGGTGGAACCCTAGGAATACTTATACCGCCGTCCATAATGTTAATTGTGATGGGTCCTGTGCTTGACGTATCCACCCTAGACCTATTCCGTGGCGCGTTTGTTCCAGGTGCACTACTCGCTTCATTGTACTTAATTTACACATTGGGCCGCTGTTGGCTAAATCCAGAACTGGGTCCTATCCTTTCGGAAGAAGATCAGCCAGAAACCTCAAATAACTACCGATTGGAAGTAATTCTAATCTGTATTGGTGTTCTGGCTATTTGTAGGCTGTTTGGGCTCGCACTTGGTGGTGCTTTTGGGTTTGTCCCATTTGGCGGTCTTATTGCTCTGCTGGCAGCTCTACTTGTGAGTTATCGTGCCTACAAAAATCTAACCGTCCTACGCATCGTCACGCCCTTGGTCATTGGTGTCCAGATTGTGTACTCAGTATCAAAAATTATGGCATTGGATGGTGTGGAGTTTGGGCTTTTCTACCAAATTGCATGGCTAATTTTTCTTGGCTTCGGCGCCTATAAGGCTGTTGGCCTATATTCCACTACAACGGCAGAAAACTTTCACTTCTCAGAATTATGGAATGAGTTCTTTGCTGGTTTGATGCCTCCAACTATCCTAATCTCCTTCGCTTTAGGGTCCATTCTTATGGGATTTGCAACACCAGCTGAAGCTGCAGCTATGGGTGCATTTGGATCGATCCTATTATCTTTAGCTTATGGGAAGTTCAAGATTGCCGGCTTCTTTGATAGTTTGGTTAAAGGTCTAGAGATCACAGTTCTGATTATGTTTTTGGTCGCAGCTTCAAACTTCTTTGGAGCAGAATTCTCTATGCTTGGTACGCCAAAAATGATGACCGAAGTTCTGCTTGGGTTGGACATGTCACCATACATGATCTTGATTATAATCATGGCGTTGATCTTCGTACTTGGATGGCCACTGGAATGGGTGCCAATCGTTTTAATCGTCATACCAGTTTTGCTGCCAACTGTCATGGCGCTAGACCTTCCTGGCTTCGCAAACGATTATGACAAAATGGTTTGGTTTGGGATCCTAGTTGCAGTTAATTTGCAAACAGCATGGCTCAGCCCGCCAGTGGCCCTGTCTGCATACTTCCTCAAGGGGGTAGTCCCCAATTGGGATTTAAAGGACATTTACCTTGGAATGATGCAGTTTATGGTTATTCAATTGATAGGACTGATCCTCTTGTTCAGCTTCCCGCAGTTAGTGCTATGGTTGCCACGTGTAATGGGTGGTTAAGTATTAAAGGGGCGGCTAAATA
>LAQD01000040.1 GCA_000981705.1 Rhodobacteraceae bacterium ASP10-04a | reverse complement strand
AGCTTCACATTTTTCTCCAACCTCATCAGCTCCATCCCCGGTGCGACATTGCAACATGCGCCTGGAGCCACCAAGCCCTTTGGGTCTAAGAAAAGGCCCGCGACAGTGCGGGCCTTCTGAATTCAGATGGCAAACTGATACGCTTCCACCAACAACTAGAAACTCAGCTACAGACCCAATTCATTGTATGGAAATTGAATTCAAAGCTTTGCATCGGAACCCACGTGAAGCCGTCCAAGCAATCCGAAAAAGCCTGTTGGCTTCGCTGAGTAAGAACATAGACATCAGACTGATTATCCGTCAATTTTTGCTGAATCTTCTTGTAGATCTCATTTTGATTAGCTACATCCCCAGTGCCTCGAGCCTCATCGATCCAAGCATCGATTTCATCGTCAAGTACCCATTCCATGGACGCCCAAGTACCACTGGCGCGCGAATGGTACTGAGTAAAGAAAAAGCTATCTGGTGATGGATAAGTCGCTCCAAAAAATACCTCGTTTATTGCAGGTGTCGTATCGGGTTTACTAGCAAGTTCGGTCATACGATTCCAGGGTTCCGGCTTGAGAATGGTATCAAAACCAATCTGATCAAGATTAGACTTCATCAGCAAGGCGATTTCTTCTTCAAAGGCCAGGCCAGCTACAAACATTATCTCAACGGGAATCGCAGCACCTCCTGCGTATTTACTTGCAGCCACATGCGCGCGCGCCTTGTCCAAATCAAAACTTGGTGGAGCTAAGCTTGTCAAATAAGCGTCTTCAAATATATCTGACATTGGACCAGCGAGTGGTTCTCCCGGTAAAAGAACTCCGCGAATTGTATCATAATCTGTAGCAAGTGCGATAGCCTTACGAATATGGACATCATCAGTCGGAGCAACTTGATGGTTGAGCTTAAAGTAGAAATTGGTAGCCGTCGCGTAAGAAATAATTCGGTATCCGTCCATGGCCCCAATGGAATCGTAGGTTTCCTGTGCCTGCGCATCACTGGACATTGACAACACACCAGATGCGGCAAGTGCCTTGACAGTGGCTTCCTCGCTAGTCACGATAAATCGCACCTCATCCACAGGCTGATCATCCCAGCCAAGGTGATAACCATCAAACCTCTTCATCGTCATGGTCGCACCACGCTCCCAGTTGTCCAGCATATAGGCGCCAGCACCGGCAGAGTTATTGGCAAAATAATCCTGCGCCCATGGATCGTCCGCAGTTTTGTTAGCATCTGCCAAATCGCTGTTCACTACAAACATAATAGGGGTGTTAGTCAAGAACGGCGTATACACCTTGTTAAGTTTAAACTGCACAGTTGAGGCATCCAGAGCAGTAACCGAATTCTCGTCCAATACACCTTCGAACAAGTAGGATGGACCTTCGTTCAAGGACATCAGTCGCTTGACTGAATAGGCTACATCTTTGGCTTCAATTGGCGTACCATCCTGAAATATCGTGCCCGCTTTCAGGTGGAACGTATAGGTCAGCGTATCGTCTGACACGTCCCAGCTTTCGGCCAGTAGGGGCAAGATACTGCCCGATGCATCCAACGTGGTTAAAGCTTCGTACATGTTCACGCCAGCCATATATTCGGTATAATCGTTGATCTTTGCTGGATCAATTGTGCCAAATATTTGTACTGTGTTGACGGTGGCAACATTTTGCGCCGTTGCTGCCGTTGCAAGCAACATCGCAGTCGCCCCCGCCAGCAGTCCAGCTTTCAATAGTTTGGTATTTCGCATTTTATTCCTCCACTTTAGGTTATTGGCTGACTTGCGCCAAGTTAAGTTTTTCGATTGGTTGATATTCGAGTTCGTACCCAAAATATTTTGGCCCAACGAGTTCGAGACCATGTTCACTTCGCCATTGCGGGTTGCACGGCAGGCCGAACACAATGACCCTGAATCCATATCTTATTTGTTCCGTAGTAATGGGTTGCCCACTTTCCAGATCCAGCAAGCAAATCAGATCTGGTGTGATTGCTTTGGGCTTGCCATCAGCAGTTTTAGCGATCAGAAACTCGTTTTGAAAATCGAGTGTAATCTGGCTTCCGATGTCTGGGCCCAACCCGTCAATGGTACAACTACCACGCGCAAACCCACCTTCGGTACGCCGGTCAACATCAAGCACCCTGCCCTCAAACAAGCAAATACCGTTCAGATCATGAGCCAGCCGTATTGCTGGGTTGCGGTTGGCAGCCTGCTCAGAGTGGATGATTTCACCAATGGAGTTTATCAGCGACATCGAACCACGCAAAATACTCTTTTTAGCTTCGGCCCCAGTCATCGGATAAAGCGCAATCAGGCCTGCCCCTCCCATTTCAACAGTAATGATCCGCGCAAATTTTTCGGTAGATAGGTTATCAACCGCGTTTAACACAATCGAGTTGCCCTTTTCATCCGCCATAACCATCGGACAGGCCGCAACCCCAGCCATAGTCATCGATACCATCTGAAGTTCGGGAAACGCGCGCCCCATCCCGTCACCATCAATGATAGGCAGCATAGTTGCAGCAGCTACTGCGATCGGTATGGTCGAATTTAAACCCCCAGCCTCTATGCAAAAAATCGCAGTCGCCTTTTTGCCAAGATAGTTTTGCAGTGCCTCAACAGCTGCAATCGCTTCATCACCTCGGGGAAGTTTTTCAAGCATAACAGTGGGTGCGCCCATCATAGCGACAGGTATGATCAACGCGTCATCATCAAGTTCCTCGACGTCTAGAACCCGAACAGGCCCTTTGCTAGCAATTGCCTCTTCAGCCATCAGTCGGCCAATATATGGATCACCTCCCCCCCCAGTTCCCAGAAAAGCGCCGCCCAGCGCTATATTTTTCATGTCATTTAATTCAATATTTTTTAATTGCTTAACCGTCATATTCTGTCTCGTTTTTAGGCATTGGGGTAAAGGTAATATCTAAGTATCCAAATGCTGCAGGGCCAACTACTGCCAGTGCTTCAGGAGTGCGCAACAGATCGTCACAGGGCAGCGCTAAAACTGCGATGCGCTGACCATATCGCAGCACTTCCGTAGTAATTGGCAAGCCAGTATCCACGTCCAACACAACGATTAGGTCTGGGACGCATACCTCGACTTTACCATTACGCCGAAAGACTAGAAATTCGTTCTGGATGTCGATACGCCCAGCGTCATCTTCAAAGTCACCAAACCCAGCAACATTAATATGACCTACTGCAAAGCCACCCTTGAGGTGACGTTCAAGATCAACAATTTTTCCAGTCATCAAAAGCTGCCCGCCTTCATGGGCCAAAACCGCTGCGATTGGGTCATTATTCTTACGCTGCGCATCCAGCACCGCAGTACCTAGCGAAAGTGCTTGGGTCACCGTGCTCTGAACTGCAAATTTTTTGACGTATGAACCCCGCATCGGCGCCATCGCAATTCCAGCTGCAGCCCCCATAGCAACAACATTGGCGCGGGCTAGGGTCTCAACCCAAACCTCATTACGGATTGATTTGATAATAACAATATTTCCCTTTTCATCGGCCATTGCCGAGGGTGCCGACACGTGGCCATAGATCGACCAGGTGCACATCTGCATTTCTGGAAACGCCCGCCCCATGCCGTCACCATCTACCACCGGAAGACCTGCCTGCGCCGCAGTTAACATCGGCTCCATTGCGTTAGAACCACCGATTTCCGATGAAATAAGCGCATCAATTTTACAATCTAAATCTGCTTCCAGAGCGCGCATCGCTCTCAGACATTCTTCACCCTGCTCGATCTTTTCAATACCGACCACCGGAGCACCAATACCACCAAGCGATACCACCAGTGCGTCATCTGGCAGTTCATCAATTGGGATGATATTAATCTTTCGTCCTTTACGCAGTTCCTGCCTACAGCGCAGCATACCTATATAGGGATTGCCCCCACCGCCAGTACCTAGAATCGCCGCTCCAATAGCTACCGCATCCAGGTCGCTATCAAGAATTTCCCGTAGTTTATCCATCAAGATCACCAACAACCTTTAGCCGGATGCGGGTCGCATTCCCAGGTAGATAGGCCAGTGGCACATCTTCCTGATCTAATAGTTCAATAGACTCTGGACGGGCGCCTGCTGCTATGGCCTTTCCCGTAGCTTCCTTACGGGCCGTTTCCAAAGCTTCTTCACGGGTAATACTGGCTAGGCTGAATATTCGGTCAACCTCACCGCTAATCTGACCAATCGCGGCCCCAACCGCGTTTGCAACCGAAAAATGTTCCGGCTTGATCACCGTTAAACCACCAACGCGATCCGGTATTAGAATACTCCCACCTCCTACCGCCAATATTGGGATTTCGTCTGCAGAGACCCGCATTCGCTCCGAGGCATTAACTATCATTTCATCAATCAGCGCCTTGATAGTCAGCAGTTTGTCCTGCCCTAACTTTTTTGCTGGTTCGGGGTCACCGATGTTGGCAATACCGAGGCCAACAGCCACATCAGTAGCGGTAAGGGTATCACCACCAAATAGTAGCCCCTGTTCGTGAATACGAAATCCGACAGAGCGGGGCCCAACAGCAATAGGGTCATCTCCCTGCACAATCGAACCACCCCCAAGTGCGATTGAGTATACATCCGGCATCCGAAAATTAGTTCGCACCCCACCAACATCAACCGACGTACTAGCCGGTCGCGGAAAACCATTTACCAAGGCTCCAACATCAGTGGAAGTGCCACCCACGTCGATAACAATGGCATTTTTTTCGCCAGTCAGAAATGACGCCCCACGCATGGAATTGGTCGGTCCACTGGCGAAAGTTAGCACTGGGTATTCCTGTACGAACTTCGCACTCATCAGCGTACCATCATTTTGGGTAATGTAATAAGGACAGTTAAGGTTAATTGATTTTAAGGCTTCACCGATCGCCCCAACTGTATGCGCTGAAAGTTTTCGTAAAGAAGCGTTCATAATAGCAGCATTTTCACGTTCTAATATTCCAAGGCGGCCAATTTCGCTGGACAAGGTAAAGCTGGCGTTAGGTAGGCGTTTGCGCATGATTTCTGCAGCCGCCTTTTCCATTTCGTCGTTGACTGGGCTAAAAACGGAACAGAGCGCCACGCTATCAATGCCAAGGGTCCCAATTTCGTTAGCAATCTTGTGTAGCTGATCCTCATTCAGTGGAGAAATTTCGCGTCCATCAAATTCATTACCACCATCAGCCATCCAGTAATGACCACCGACCGCCTCTTTAATATCTTCAGGCCAGTCCACCATCGGAGGTAGGCATTGTGCGGCAGGCAGACACAGACGCACAGCTGCGGTATTAGATAGGCTGCGGCGCTCGACCACGGCATTTGTGAAATGGGTCGTCCCAATCATCACGGCAGTAATATCTGCGTTGTCGATACCCGTTTCCAACAATACCTTTTTTAGGCTTTCCACCACACCCGACATAACATCAGCTGTAGTCGGTGACTTCACCCCAATCAGGATTTTATCCCCTTGCATGATCACAGCGTCGGTGTTGGTGCCACCTACATCAATTCCTATTCGATACATACCAGCCTCATTTATGTCAGGGCAGTGGACGACGCCAGGACGGCCTGTCGTTCTGCGGTTGTTATTTTTGGTTTCAGTCGCTCTTCGCGCTCAGAGATCACCGGGATCGAACTTAATAGCGCGCGGGTGTATGCATGCTTAGGGTTGGCAAACACATCTCGCGTCAGCCCCTGCTCACAAATTTCGCCACGAAACATGATCGCAACTCGATTACAGAAGTTGCGCATCAGACTGAGATCATGGGAGATAAAAACATAAGTCAGGTCAAGTTCCTGTCGTAGCTTTAGCAATAAATCAATCACTGTGTTTTGGATCAAAACATCAAGTGCCGATGTTGGTTCGTCCAAAACCAAAATTTTGGGATTCACCGACAGGGCACGCGCAATCGCTACCCGCTGCTTTTGTCCACCAGATAATTCATGAGGGTACATCGACGCATAAGACGGCGGCAGATCGACCATTTCCAACAGCTCAGCGGTTCTGGTCATGATGCTAGCTTTGCTGTGGTTAGTAAATGTCAGAGGCACGGCAAGTTGCTGCGTTACAGTACGTTTTGGATTCAGCGATGAGCCAGGGTTTTGATACACAATCTGGATAAGTTTGCGAAATTCCTTTGCGTCAGAAAAGTCATTAATGGGGCGGCCATCAATTTTGATCTGCCCGCTGCTTGGCAAATGCAGACCTAGCAGCATTTTTGCCAGCGTAGTTTTTCCTGAACCAGATTCACCAGCTATACCAAAAACATCACCACTTTCAATTTCCAGATTTACAGAGTTTACCGCACGAACGCTGGACCAAGTTCGCTTGAAGAACCCAGACCGTTGGGTAAAATCTTTAGTAATTGCTGCAACTTGGATTTTGGGCCTGCCTGGTTGGTCATTTTTCACTTCACGCACCCGCTCCCCATAGAGTGCCGGCACGCAGGCCATCAGTTTTTGCGTATATGGGTGGACAGGGTTAGAAAAAATTTCTTCATTAGTGTTGGCTTCAACAATATGGCCCCGCTCCATTACATAGACTCGGTCAGAAATTTCACGTACCACGCCAAGGTCATGGGTGATCAGCAACAGCGACAGCTCTTCATCTTTCACCAACTTGTTTAAAAGATTAAGAATTTCCTTTTGGGTGGTCACATCCAGCGCTGTGCCTGGCTCGTCCGCAATTAACAGGCGAGGCTTGTTCAATAGAGCCATAGCGATCAGTACCCGCTGGCGCATTCCCCCTGATAACATCATCGGATAGGCATCAAATATCTGCACACCCTGCGGCAGTTGAACCTTGTTCAAAGTTTTAAGTATTAGAGCTTTGCGTTGCGATGCGCTCTGTCGCTGACCGAGCCGTATTTCAGCATAGCGCAAGATGTCATCCATTTGGCGACCAATTGTCAGCACCGGATTGAATGACAACAACGGGTCTTGCAAAACAATCGATATCCCAGTGCCTTTTATGCGGTTTCGCTCAGGTTTTGTAAGATTTAAAAGATCACGACCCTCAAAGCTAATAGATCCACTTTCGATATTCGCTGGCGGCATGGGCAAGGTGCCGATAATTGCACGCATAGTTACAGTTTTACCAGAACCAGACTGGCCGATCAGCGCTACCCTTTCACCCTTGGAAACGCTCAGGGAGACGTCGTGCAACACTTGCGCGCGCCGACCATAAGTAGTGAAGCTGAGATTAAGGCTAGATACTTCAAGGATGGGTGTGCTCATGTCAAACCTCTACATCCATCATATCGCGCAATCCGTCACCAAGAAGGTTAAACCCCAGGATCGCGTACAAGATCGCCAACCCAGGCATCATTGCTTCCCACCAAAATTCCGGTAAATATTCAGAACCAGTGCTGACCATTGTGCCTAGATCTGGGGTCGGTGGATGAACACCAAGACCAAGAAACGACAGCGTGGCACCAAACAAAATGACGAAACCAGCATCTAGCGAAATTTTAACTGATATGGCCGATACGCAGTTAGGTAGTAGTTCTTTGAACATGATATGTGCGTGACTAGCGCCCGCAACCTTGGCAGCCTCGATGTAGTCCTCAGACATCTGGGCTTTAACTATCCGGTAGATTAGCCTCGTGTGCCAAGTCCACCACAGCATAGTGATCGCAATCATGGCGTTTATAAGGCTGGGGGAAAGCACTGCAGTAATTGCCAGCGCCATGGCCAATGGTGGAATTGCCAGCATCACATCTGTAAAGCGCATGATCACAAATTCGGTGCGCCCCGCAAAATATCCAGCCATCAGCCCCAGAACTACCCCAAAAGGCACAGCCACTCCAAGCACACCGACCACGAGGCTAAGCGAAACGCGATACCCATAAATTACACGGCTGAAAATATCACGCCCCACATTGTCAGTACCGAACCAAAAATCGATACTCGGCGCGTGGTGGCGATGAGCAAAATCAACAAACGATCCCGCTGACTGCGGTGAAGGTGATAGGATTGGAGCAAAAATTGCTGCCAACACCACTGAGAGAACCATCACAGCTCCAATCACCGCTGAAGGATTACGGGTAAAGCGAAACCAAGCCATTTGGTTGCTGGTCATCAACCGCTCAGTGTTATGCTGAGTACTGATCTCCGGTGTTACTACAGGCATCATTTTGAATCCTCCCGCAGTCGATTGCGTGGATCGATAAACCCAAGAATGGTGTCGATTGTCAGATTTGCTATTATGAAGAATACTCCTGATACCAGCACCACGCCGATTACAGCATTAAGATCTTTCTGCAGGATCGTGCGCACACCATAACTTGCTATACCTGGCCAACTAAAAACAAACTCCACCACAAAGGCGTTACCTATCAGAGACGCGAACTCGAGACCTAATATGGTCAATGGCGCAATGCAGGCGATGCGCAGCATATAGCGGAACTGTACCACCCGTTCGGGAATGCCATTGGCGCGTGACGCCTCAATAAAATCACGTCCACTGACTTCGATCATCGATGACCGGGTGATGCGCATAACTTGACCAATACCCCCCGCCGCTAAAGCTATTGATGGTAATAAAATATGGCGCAGAGCATCCCCAAAAACATCCCACCTTTGGTCAATAATGGAATCAACCAATAGCAGCCCGCTATGGGCGGCGCTATATCCCAGTCCCTGATCAATTCGACCAGTCACTGGAAAAAACTGGAGCTTATAGCTTGCCACTAGCTGCAGAATAATTGCCAAAACGAACCCGGGCGTTACCACCCCAATTAACGAAACAATCCTCGATACATTATCAACCCATGTGTCGCGGTAAATCGCAGCAACTACCCCGAGGGGGATCGACAATATAACTTGAAGCACAATGGTAAAAAGAACTAACTCAAATGTTGCGGGTAACGCCTGCATAATGTCATGCATCACCGGCCGACTAGTCAGAAATGACTTACCAAGGTCTCCATGCGCCAAACCGTAAAGGTAATTCCACAGCTGAACTACAAACGGATCATCCAGTCCCATTTCCTGCCGCATTTCAAAAACTTGAGTAGCTGTGGCTAAAGGCCCAAGGGCGATCCTTGCAGGGTCTCCAGGGACAATTCTGGCAATTACAAATATCAAAATTGCCAGCCCTAAAAGGACCAGCAGCAATGATATTGCGCGCTTTGCCAAATAAAATAACAATTAACACCCCCACTTCAGCTTACGATCGCAGCTGCGGATGCCAAAAGTGAGAGGGTAAAAAGTCTAATTTCTCCCTCATAGGTATAGTTTTACATCTTTATCAATTATTA
Organism: Rhodobacteraceae bacterium ASP10-04a; assembly: GCA_000981705.1. Taxonomy (GTDB): domain Bacteria; phylum Pseudomonadota; class Alphaproteobacteria; order Rhodobacterales; family Rhodobacteraceae; genus Planktomarina; species Planktomarina antarctica. Next base: position 4,349 of record LAQD01000040.1, on the reverse strand, counting down.
CATAGTAACTTCAATAAGTTCCCCACGTTTAGCTACACCAAAAACCCTGAACAAATTAGTGACATGGTACTTGATCGCAGCCTCCGACAGCCCAAGAGTACGCGCGATTTGTTTATTTGATGATCCATTCTGGAGCGTAATTAGAACACGTAGCTGCTGGGTCGAAATACCCAAATTTGAAAACTGCTTTGGTACAATATAGCTGCTTTGAACTAGCTTATGAATCTGGCGCGCCATTCGCGCCAACTGGCGATGCCCTCGCGCAAACGTACCCGCAGCAAGCTTGGCAGAAACCTTGGCAACTACTTCGCGATGCTCCAGAAATATCTCGACCAGGCCCTCGTTGACGGCGATGCGCATCGCCTGCTCTACGTGCTTTCGCATAGCGGTAGTTTTCCTTTCAGCATTAGCGTCTGATGCCTTGATCAATTCGCTAACTACCCGGTAACGGGTGTTATAATTGCTAGCTCGAGAGCTTAATAAAGTTTGTGATGGCTCCATTTTACCAATCACCGTCTCAAAAACTGCTACGCCTATTGCACTGTAAATACCTTGTTGTTTAGCCTCATCAAGCGTGTGGCGTGCCCTCTCACTCCTACCATCTAAAAGATCGATATTGGCCATCACAACGTCTAGGGCAACCGAAAACTCTCCCTGGCTTTGATGGTAATCAATCTGGCTATCTTTGAGAAACTGATTGGCAGCGGCACGCCCTTGTAGGAAATAAATACTCATCGCCGCTATCCGAGAAATCTGAACCGTAATTTCAGCAACGTTTTCAGTTTGAGACAGTTTTTTTCGAATTTGTACTGCACGTTCAGGAATATGTGCCATTTTCCCGTTTTCAAAATCCAGTGCTAGTTGTATGATTTCAAGAGATTCTTTTTCTGATCCATAGCAAACTCCAGCCTTGTCAAAATAGGATATTGCAGCCCGCAAGTGACGACGTGCCATTTTTAGCTCACCTGTAACAACAGCAATATCCGCTAAGTGCTGATGAATAAAATATTGCAAATAGGGTTGCCTGGCGATTCGATAACTTTCCAGTGCGCGAGTGCCAAAGCTGCGCGCCTCGTCTAGCCGGTTCAGACGGACCAAGATAATGACCATACAATTACAATAGATACCATCAGATAGTGGCTGATTCAGCGGCAAGTAGTTTTGAAGATTCCTCCAACGAGTGATCTTTTCTAAATTCAGATCATTCCCCAAACGGATAGCTACGCCAAGCTCGATCATATCAAATAAATGGGTTTTCCGAAACCTGAACTCTGCTTGATCCAAAATGGCCTGCGCCCGTCGAGCCCATCCCTTTTTCGAAAGATGTTCACAATAGAGCCCAAGAATGACTTCACTGTCCAGATGCGCATTTTTTGGTGCCGCATCAAGGATTACAGCAAGAGAATCGTAACCATACTGAAACGCGTAGTCGATGCCTCCATATACGTTCAATATTTTTTCTGCGCGACCTATGTCTCCATTAGCCAAATAATTACAGATTTTTTTCTCACTGCGAGTCTCATATCTGTAATTAGTCATTGTACCCACCATGTGAATTTCTTGACAACTGCGCGCACCCATCAAACTAGAAGTTGTCTTTTCGTGCGGTGATAAAGATTACGTTCAGATTAGGCTGCGTTACAAATCTAAATATTTGCACATGCCGTATAAATATTTTAAACACTATTATGCGTTTTCAGTCTTACTCTGCCTTTATTATCTTTGATTGTGTTGCTCGGCATCTCAACATGACTTTAGCTGCAAAAGAACTGAACCGGTCGAAAGGTGCTATAAGTTATCAAATAGCAAAGCTAGAAACCGAGCTTGGCTTCCAACTCTTCATACGGGATCACTCAAGATTAGAACTGACAGAGGCGGGGCGCAGTCTATGGCCTATTTCACAGACTGCCTTGGGCTTAATTGACAGAGAAATTTTCGATCTTCGCGAAGCTCCAGATAGCACTGTGACAATTGGCACACTGACTTATTTTGCCTCACGCTGGCTATCACCAAGACTAAACCAGTTTGTTGAAACAAACCCCAGTATAAAAGTACGGGTTGAGCCAATCAGTTCAGCCAAGATGCTTAAACTAACCAAAGTTGATTTTGCCATTCTTTGGAGTACGGATGGCTTGCATGAGCAACGGAGTGAACCTCTCCTATCTAGTCGAGTAGCCCCCACCGCTAACGTTAAAATTGCCACATATGTTAAACAGATAGGTCTTGAAGAAGCAGTTAGAACAATTCCACTTTTGGGAGATGGCTCTGGTGATAAAGGCTGGCGAGCATGGCATACAGCTGCTGGTTTGGCTTATAATCCGACAAGATCTAGTCTAATAATACCAGATTCCAATAATCGAGTGCAGGCGATTATTGACGGACAAGGTTTAGCGTTGTGGGACAATCTGATTGATCACGAAATTTCAGCTGGAACCTTAGTGAGGCTTTCAGATATCTGGATCGAAAAATCTATTTACTCCATGGTTTTCCCTCATGAAACCCTCACGCCAAGTACAAATATTTTTATTGAATGGTTGAGAAAAGAGAAATGTATTTAACCTTAATAAGATCATCAGAAAAATTTTGGTTAGTTTAAGCCGTATTGTTGGCATTCCCACTGTCATGGAGCCGGTACAAACCAGACAAAGACAACAAAAACAATGATGGACGCGGCAATTATTATTGGTAAAAAATAGGCTATAAAACGCAAAAAACGCTGACCGGTTTGGTCAGCGTTATTTTACTTAGTTGCGGGAGCTGGGTTAAACTTTGGCCGAACACATTATAATTAATGGAGAAAATTAGGGCGGGGTGTGGTTGCTTCATCGAACCAATTTAACTGCATGCAATTCATACTTCGGTCAGCCCAATTGTGGTGATAACTGAACAACAATGACCTTTGGTGTTAGCCTACAAAGCCTTTCCAACCAGACATATAGGTAATGAAGGCTTCACCCAGGCCCTCGGCCCGCAAATAGTCCACTGATACAGGGTTTTTTGCCGGGATGAAATCGCTGTTGGCTTCCATCTGTAACGGGAAGTCATGGTGCAAAATTGCTGCTCTACCCAGCATAATGAAATCGATGTCCGCTTCCATGGCTTGGCGCACCTCATCTGGGTTGCGCAATTTTCCTGCGACGCCTAGGGCGACATTTCCCCTATCAAGTTCACTGAAATACGATAGTAAAGTGCGACCCTTAAAGGCTTTGTCTTCGGGTTCTTTAAAGGAATCCCACAATGACATATCTAAGAAGTCAATTTTACCATCAGATAAAACTGAGTGCGCCACTTCAATAATATCCGGCAGGTACACATCAAAGCGCTCCGGGGACAGGCGTAGGCCGAGTAAGAAATTCTTGCGACAACGGGTGCGGATACCATCAATAATCTCTGTGATTGGGCGCATCCGGTTCTCAATGCTACCGCCAAACTGGTCCTGACGCTGATTGACTGTACCACTTAGGAACTGGGCGAGAATATAGCCGTGGGCGCCATGAATTTCGACGCCTTCGAAGCCAGCCTTTTCTGCCCGCTCTGCAGCGCAGATAAAGTCTTCAATCAGTTGCTCTACGGCTTTAATGCTTAGGGCCACTACGCCAGTGCCGGCATGCTCTGAAGGGCACACAGGTGACTGGCCTATAAGATCTGTGGGTGAGCGCATGCCGGCATGGTGTAGTTGCACCACGGCCAAGCTATCAGCATTTTTAATACCATTTGCCAGCTTGGTTAGCCCTTCCAAATGCTGGTCACCAAAAATCCCTAACTGCCCAGGAAACCCTTGACCTACGGCTTGGACATGAGCAGCACATGTCATTGTAAGGCCAAACCCACCTTCGGCGCGCATAGTTAGCCAGCGGTATTCGTTTTCAGACAAAACACCATCCGCATGGCTCTGCGTGTTAGTCAGTGGTGCCAACACAAAGCGATTTTTCATGGAAAGGCCGGACTTAAAATTAATGGGCTGAAATAGTTTACTCATTGATAGATCTCGAGATAAAGGAATTGGGATGTAGGTTGTACCTCACTTCGGGTGGTGTTGCTAGATGCTAGAAACTTGATCCGAGGACCATCGTTGCGGGAGCTGGATTAAACTTTGGCCGAACATTTTTTGAATAAGTACAGTTAGCCGTTGATTTTCACGTAAACCTCGCCAAAATATCACTCCCAATTTGAGTGACTTCACACCTGATTACGCCTTCTTCTAACATTTTCTGATGCTAACATTGGCCCGAAGCGGTTCCACCTAAACCGGACCGTTTCATAGCTTACGTCAACGCCTCGCTCATGAAAGAGCGCCTCCACATTACGAAGGGAAAGCGGGAAACGAACTTAAAACATCACCGCCAAGC
>LAQD01000039.1:29069-29210 GCA_000981705.1 Rhodobacteraceae bacterium ASP10-04a | reverse complement strand
ATTGTCCATGGCTTTATGAACTACGCAGGCGTGGTTGATGGAAGAGGCCAGAACTCAGCTTTTTGATGTTGCCATTGTTGGTTATGGGCCAACCGGCGCAACTCTCGCAAATTTGCTTGCGCAGTGTGGCGTGAGTGTAGT
>LAQD01000039.1:21825-28675 GCA_000981705.1 Rhodobacteraceae bacterium ASP10-04a | reverse complement strand
GTGATGGTGCTAACTCTTTAGTGAGAGGTACTATTGGATCTGATTTGGATGATTTGGGATTTAATGAGCGGTGGCTTGTTGTGGATTTGCTATTGAAAAGAGAGCGGCCTGATCTGGGCGACTACTCAATTCAATTCTGTGATCCTGTTCGCCCGATGACTTACTGCCGTAACCCTGCCAAACGGCGGAGGTGGGAAATCACTATGTTAGAGGGAGAAACTGATGAGGAGGTCACCCGCAGTGACACAATCTGGAAGTTCCTTACACCCTGGATTACTGCTGAGGATGCTGAATTGGAGCGGACTGCAGTCTATACCTTCCAATCTGTCGTAGCAAAAAAATGGCGTAAGGATCGCTTATTTATAGCGGGCGATGCGGCACACCTGACCCCTCCTTTTATGGGGCAGGGTATGTGTGCAGGTATTCGTGATGCTGCTAACTTGGCGTGGAAGCTGGCGTTATGCATCAAGGGAACTGCAGATGAAGGTATTTTAGATAGCTACCAGCAGGAACGCTCCCCGCATGTCCGCACATTTATTGAAATGGCGATACGGCTTGGTGGCTTGATTAATACAATTGATAGTCAGTCCGCTCTGGCGCAGGCTGAAAGTAACGCAGCGGGAACGGCGCGTATTTCGTCGATCACGCCACCCCTTGGTGCTAGTGATCTTGGTGGCTTGGTAAGCAGTAATGGGCCGCACTGTGGTTGCTTGTTCAGCCAACCTATACTTCGGGATGGCCAGCGATTGGATGATGCAGTTGGTTATACTTCTGTTTTAATCGTGCGTAATCCACTGAATAAGAATGTCACTCCAGTGATCAGTGTTTTGGATGCTGAGACGCACCCAAACCTCGCCAAAGTGTTGGACGGTCTCAATACGAACGCAGTATTGGTACGCCCCGACAGATATATTGCTACCAGCGCTATTTTTGAAAACGATATTATAGATATGGCATCAACTGGCCTACCTTCACCAGTCTCGTTGATAAAAGAAAGAGAGCCTACATTATGAAACTTGCGTCCTTGAAGATTGGTGGCCGTGATGGAACGCCAGTTATAGTATCACGTGACATGTCACGCATGGTTTTAGCGACATCGGTTGTTACAAGCATTCGTGATGCCATCGAGGATTGGGAGCGGACTGAGCCTATGCTGCGGGCTCTTAATAACAAGCTGGAGGCTTCTGAGGTTGAAACTATCCCATATGATCCCAAAACTTTGGCTTCTCCCTTACCTCGCGCATTTCAATGGGCTGATGGTAGTGCCTATTTAAGTCACATGCGACTGGTACGCAAAGCGCGAGGTGCTGAAATGCCTACAAACTCTGAGACAGACCCAATGCTTTATCAAGGAGGCAGCGACGGATTTCTTGGGCCAGTTGATCCGATCCCGTGTGTCAATGCGGAGTGGGGTCTAGATTTTGAGGGTGAAATAGCTGTTATTACAGATGATGTACCTATGGGCTGTTCTCCCGATCAAGCCAAATCACATATAAAATTAATTATGTTGTGTAATGATATTAGCCTTCGCCATGTCATGCGCCCAGAATTAGTCAAAGGTTTTGGCTTTTTTCAATCAAAACCTGCCAGCGCCTTTTCACCAGTTTGTGTAACACCTGACGAGTTGGGTGTAGCATGGACCGGCGGCCGCATTAATTTGCCACTAATAACAATGTACAACGGTATTGAATTTGGGAGAGTACATGCTGGTAAAGACCTTAATTTTGAATTTACAGATTTAATAACACATGCAGCACGTACCAGAAATCTAGCGGCCGGTACCATCATTGGGTCAGGGACTGTGAGTAATGAAAATCATGATGAAGTTGGCTCTAATTGTCTGGCGGAAAAACGTATGATTGAGACCATACGAAATGGTGAGATTACCACTCGGTTTATGGCTCCAGGGGATACTATCCGATTTGAAATGCTCAATAGTGAAGGAAAAAGTATTTTTGGAGCTATTGACCAAACCGTAGTTGCGGGATGAAACTACAAGCCTGGGTGAGCATGTCGTTTGCCTGAGATTAGGCAAGGTAAATGTCGTCAAGTCCTGATAATGTGCGTGCTCTTTCGCGTGGGCTAAATATACTTCGGTTCTTAAACAGGGCGGGGGCAGCCCGCGTGGCTGAAATAGCTTTTGCATTGGGGCTGCCTCGTCCCACAGTGTATCGTCTGCTTAACACTCTGGAAGATGAGGGTTACGTTCTTTATTCTGGAACCGACTCTCGTGTCCGTTTATCGCCTCTGGCGGCGGCCTTAGGTGACAGCTCATCAACTCGTTCTAGGCTTTGCCAAATTGCGGCCCCAATTTTGACAAAATTTACTGATGCCCACGCCTGGCCGGTTGATCTTTCGACTTATGAAGACGCGCATATGGTCATTCAAGAATCTACTCATAGCCGCAGCCCACTATCGGTTGACCCCGGCATGGTTGGTTATTCCCTACCTATGCTGCGCTCTTCATCTGGTCGAGCTTATCTGTCAGTCTGCCAGGACCGAGAGCGTGAAATAATAATTGATTTGCTACGGGCAGAAAATATTGCGGAGGATTTGCCGTTTTTGCAGAAGAGCTGGCTTGACCAAAACCTTACTACTTATTTCAAACAAGGCTTTGCTACACGGGGCCCACGATCTTTTAGACCCAAAACTTCTAGCCTTGCTGTACCAATCATTGTTGATGAACGTGTGATCGGGTGTCTATCGATTATTTGGGTCACCAAGGCAATGAAATTAGAGCGTGCCATCGAAAGGTATGCCGTAGCGTTACAAAAAATTGCCATAGAGATTTCTGCTGAAGTAATCTTAAAATAACCCACAGTATTAGTAATGTCACAAAAAATAGTCTGTGGTAGCGATGATTGGGTAATTTTGCACTCGTAAGGAATCGTTTTCCGCCAAGTGCAGCTATCGCACTAATGACCCTTCTTCTATCGATGCCTCCGCGTTCGCCAATTTCCTCTGAAGTCACTCCACCGTAGCGTCCCAAATGGAACCCAACGCGCCATTCAGTGCAATGAATACCGTAGTCGTGTTTGTAATACTGTTGACAAGCTCAGGTTGAGGCGTTGGCGACCTAACTGAGCAAATATGGCAGGAAGTTGTGGAAATCACTTTAATTTTTTATATCATTTAGTAAATTTAACTATTTTTAGTTACAAAAATAACTAATATTTTATAGATAAACTAATGGGATCAAGACATGACGAATGCCAACCCTCTAACCCGCCAACCACGATGCGCCGCTTGCCAACACCGGTTGGCACAACCAGTATCCTGTCCGCTAGGCGAACAATTCCACTGATGGTGCTACCGTGGTCAAAGCGGATAGCTAAACTTAATAAAAACAAAAGGGAGAAAATACACAATGAATCATTTATTCAAAACAGGCTTTGCTGCCGCTGCATTTTCTGTAGCATCACTTGCCGCATATGCCGCTGATACTACTCTTACAATTTCATCTTGGGCACCACCCACACATGGTATGAATGCGATAATGTTTCCCGAGTTAACCAAGGCAATGGAGGATGCAACAAATGGACGTGTTAGTGCTGAAATTAAATATGGCTTGGGTTCTCCACCCGCACAGTTTGACCTAATTCTCGACGGTGCAGCAGATATTACATGGATTTTCCACGGGTACTCTCCAGGTCGCTTTGTATCAACAAAGATGATCGAACTGCCAGGGTACCAAGGCAATGCAGAAGCTGCATCCGTGGCAAGTTGGCGCGCTTATGACAAATTCTTTGCGGGCTTAGGCGAACATAAGGGTGTCAAAGTATTGGCAATGATGACCCACGGTCCAGGAGTTCTGCACTCGAATGCTCAGATCGATTCTTTAGAGGATATATCTGGCATGAAACTGCGTCTTGGTGGGGGGGTGTCTGGCGATGTTGGAGCCGCACTGGGTGCTACAGGTATCCGCGTTCCTGCTCCAAAAGTATATGAGACGTTAGCTTCAAATTCAGCTGATGGGGTTATGATGCCCATGGAAGCTAAGAAGAGCTTTAAACTATTTGAGGTAGCTAAAAATACATATCAAGTGCCTGGTGGTTTTTATCGTGGATCTTTCGCCGTTATTATGAACCAAGACGCCTTCGATAATTTGTCTGATGTGGACCGTGCTGCGCTTGGCAAAGTGTTTGGTGAAAACTTGTCACGTGCGGCGGGTAAGGCTTGGGATAAGATCGACACCGCGGGCATGGTGGCTTTGAACGCAAATTCTGATAATAACTTGACCGAAGCTTCGGCTGAGGATGCAGCTAAATGGCAATCAATGACTGGCCCTTTAATTACAAAAGTTATTGCAGAGGTAAGTGAAAAAGGTGTTGATGCATCTGCAGTCCACGCATTCATTAAAGAGCAAATGGCAGCCGAATAACGGTAGAATTTTCAATTTAATGAAGGCTCACCAGACAAGGCCTACCACTGGGCCTTGTCATCTAAAGTGGATTTACTGACATGAATGAGCCAGACGTTAGAAACCCATCGCCAGAGGCCACTTGGGATATGTCATTTAGGCAAACTGGGTTTTGGGGCTACGTGGCCGTTCTGCCAACATGGCTTGGCGCAAGTGCCCTTTTCATACTTATGGCCATGACTTTTTCTGACGTTGTACTACGTAGCCTATTTGGTAACCCCATTGAATCTGCTACCGAACTTACACGGTTGTTTATGGCAATTATTGTTTTCTCATCGCTGCCTATTGTGAGTTGGAAGGGCAATAATATCGTCGTCGACCTAATGGATCCATTTTTTTCGCGCAAGCTTGCCTTAATTCGGAACATTACAATTGATCTTACCTGTGGTTTTATCCTGTTATGGCCTGCAAAACGTGTTTGGGATTTAGCTGAACGCGCTAGAAGTTACGGCGACGTCACAGAGTACCTGAATCTACCACAACATTATATTGGCTGGTTTATCGCTTTATTTACTTTTATAACTGCACTCACATTTTTAGCTCGTGCGGCACTGCTGATTTTCACTTCAGTAAAAGTTCCTGTCTGATGCTACTTTCTATAATTGGCCTTGGTGTAGTTCTTGTTTTAGTATTCTTGCGGATGCCAATCGCGATTGCGATGGGGCTGGTTGGCTTTGCTGGGTATGCTGAAATTAGAGGCTTCCGGGCCTCAATTTCGATGGTTGGCAGACTGGTTATTGATACATCACAGGATTATGGGCTTTCGGTTGTACCTCTCTTCATCCTAATGGGATTATTTGTGAATAAGGGTGGTCTCTCCAAAGAGCTTTATCAAGTATCTTATGCCTTTCTAGGGCATCTACGGGGTGGGTTGGCTATGGCAACTATTGTGGCCTGCGCCGGATTTTCTGCGATATGTGGATCTTCGTTGGCAACAGCCGCAACTATGTCAAAAGTTGCCATGCCGCAAATGCGTAAATACAATTATGACGACAGCCTTTCGACAGCATCTATAGCCGCTGGCGGCACTTTAGGCATTCTGATCCCACCCTCAGTCATCCTTGTTATATATGGGCTTTTAACTGAAACAAGTATTGGAAAATTATTTATTGCTGGGATTGTACCAGGCTTACTAGGCATTATTTTATATCTGGTGGCCGTACGGTATACAATTATCCGCAACCCCAAAGCTGGTCCTGCTGGTCAACGCACCAGTATAATTGACCGCTTTCGTGCATTACGCGGAGTTTGGGCTGTTTTACTATTATTTTTTATTGTTATTGGGGGGCTTTATGGGGTCCTCGATGTCTGGCCACTTAACCTCACTTTTTCTCCAACCGAAGCGGCTGGCATGGGCGCTGCAGGAGCATTCCTTATTGCGCTATCACGCGGTAAGCTTAATTTTGCAAAAACGCTGCAGGTATTGATAGAAACAGTTCAGACAACAGCCGCACTATTTGCTGTACTGATCGGTGCGTGGATATTTTCGAATTTTGTTAATATGGCTGGCCTACCTGAAGCTTTGCGTTTCATAGTATCTGCGGCTGGGCTTGCGCCAATGCTTGTTATGTTAATAATTTTGGTTATTTATCTTATTTTGGGCTGTGTTTTTGAAAGCTTGTCGATGCTTTTACTAACAGTGCCTATCTTCTTCCCTTTAGTTACAGGCCTGGGCTTTGATCCAGTTTGGTTCGGCATAATCGTTGTTGTTGTGACCGAAATTAGCCTTATTACTCCACCCGTTGGTTTAAATGTCTTTGTGCTTAAAGGAGTGATTGGAGATGTTTCCACAGCAACAATTTTTAAAGGTGTTACTCCTTTTTGGATTGTTGATATTATTAGGCTAGCCATATTGGTACTCGTCCCTTCACTTGTACTTTTCTTACCAAATTCGATGTTTTAGATTGTAGATATGTACTGACTTTCGGGACACTTCCTGTAAATTCCCTAATTTAGGGATGGAGGATGTTTCCATAACGCACGAAGATTGCGATATTTAATGCAAACTGAGAGCGCTTCATTACGCCGAGAAGATTGGCAACGTCCGTTAGGTACTTCAATCAACGTATGGCTCTTAGGGGGGCCACAGGTGATGCTGAGTTGGTGATCTGGCATGGGTAGAGGGTCTATTCTTGTTAAACTATTTTTAACTAGTAATTAACTTGGCCATCTGCGCCTTGGTAAGATATGCTTTATATATAGCTTCCATTAATGAACACCAAATGGTTGGCATATGGCGAGATGACGAAATTGCAACCATGACCCCAGAAGACATCTTGAAAGCACAAGCAATGGCTAGAGAATGTAAGAGCAGCAACTACAAAAAGTGTGGTTATTAGGGGGACAGAAGAATTAACATCCTTAAGTGGGACAGAAAAGTCGCTGAACGTTTGCGTCTAAGGTTGGGGTGGAGCCATTACGCGATGTATT
>LAQD01000039.1:0-21813 GCA_000981705.1 Rhodobacteraceae bacterium ASP10-04a | reverse complement strand
ACTTTGACTTGCCTAGCCATTTAGTTGATCTTCTGAATTAGCTCACATGGTGCCCCAGTGGTTTGCCGCTATGTCGGGAGCAAGGTTTGCGTGGCTCACCGTAATTCTAGTTTTAGTGATGACGCTCTTGCTTTAGCGACAAACTTCATTCAGCTTATCTATTATTATCAAAAACCAAAGGATACCGATAATGCTATTTATGATCCAATCCTCACACGACTACTCTACCTGTCAAACCCATCACCCTGAAAAAGGTCCCCTTTTTAAGGAAACACTCGCCAATCTTGGGAACCACGGTGTAAAAGTTCATGCCCAATACTCTAATCGTTTAGAGCATACACTTTTCATCGTATGCGAGGCCGATAGCTTTGAGGCTTTGGACGCTGCATTTGACCCAATTCTTGAAATGGGACATTTTGAAGTCACACCAGTTGTGAAGCGTGACTAGGGAATTAGATTGGTGCAAATGCAGTAGTTGGGGTTGCCCTAACTAGCCTCAGAGGCAGTTTCTAGATCATGGATAACTTTAATCACCCAGAAAATGCCCAGAAGTGGAGATGCCCTAGGTGCCAATCACCGCTTAATACTGTCGTTGTACATGGGCATGAGCAATGCGTAACCTGCAAGTCTAACATCTTTGAGTGCTGCTCAGGGGATACATGTGAGACGGATCACAACTTGGCTGTTGGGTATAAGAGGTGTTAATTTGGAGAGTTTTACAAAAAAACTACTCGCTCAAATAGAGGCCAGCCAAACCTTTGCTCCTCAATATATCGCAGGGAAGCATCAACTTCTCTGCTTCCCTTCATGTCTAATTTTTGGTTAAGCTACTCCAATGCCCAGCTCTAAGATTATTCGCTTGGGGGTGATGGTTCTGTCAGACAAATCCGTTTAAACTTTTTCCCATAGTTTGGGCCCTGACGCACGGCTAGAATTCACAGCAGTGCTTACCCTTTGCAAATCCAAAACATATTCCGCAACCGGCTGCATCAAGTTAGCTGCGCCTTTTCCAGCTTCACCTAACCAAAGAGGCCAATCTTCTGGACCAATGATGACAGGCAGTCTGTGGTGGATTTTACCCATAGTTTTGTTGGCACCTGTCGTCACAATCGCACATGTAGCTATGATTGAGCCGTCAATCTCACAATTCTGCCAAATACCAGCCATAGCCATTGGTTGTTCGTCTGATTTCAACACTCGATAAGGGATAGGCTTTTCTCCTGCGTTGCGCGCCCATTCATAAAACCCATCCGCGGGAATCAAGCATCTACGACTTTGGCAGGCGTCGCGAAATGCCGGTTTCTCAGTAATAGTTTCTGACCGAGCATTTATCAGAAGGGGGCCTCCAGCTAAGGTGGCATACCAGCTTGGGACAAACCCCCACCGCATCGCTCTTAGATGCCGCGTTCCTTGATCTGATGTGACCGTATGAATATTGTCGGTTGGGCACACGTTGTAGTTTGGAGTTTGCGGCAGGTCATTTGCAGGAGTTGCCTGAAATAATTCCGTCATAGCCTCTTTCGGCAGTGATATAGCCAATCGTCCACACATGGGGCGCAGTATTACGATTTGTTTGAAAAGTTAAAGGTCGACATCAAGTATCGAGAATTAAAGCTTGGATCTTTTCCAAAAACCTTGACGACAGACACTGTAATCTCCCACTGCTAAAGGTTATTGCATTTTTTAAACTGAATTCCGTTGAACTATTTTGTACGGATACCCTTAGCTCTTAGGTGGACTGCTTAGTTCATACATGAGCCTTTCTAATAATAGTCTTGCCGCTAGACTTCCCAATTTCTGTTTGAATAAATTGACTGAAGCTAAAAAAAGCCATGGCGAAGGTCGCCGCCGAAATGTAATAAAATTTAGTAAAGGCGATGTCTTCTGGATCCGAAGGAACAATTTGGGCAATCACAAATATCAAAATTAACAGGCTAAAAAGTACTAACAACAATGATATTGCGCGCTTTGTTAAATTTAATAACAATTAATATCCCCACTTTAGTTTATGATCGCAGTTGCTGTTGCCTAAAGTGAGGGAGTAAGAAGTCTAGTTTCTACTCTACGAGTATAGTTTCAGATTTTTTATTGATTATTATAACTTAATTTCAGATAGTTAATTACGTGCAGTTAAATCCCTGTTTTTTAACTGCATCCACGATATTAGAATTTACTTTTAGGATTGCATGAGGTCTGATTAACATTATTTGAATTCACAGGACTTCAGCATGAGGCGCATCACAAAATCTTTAATTACTCAAATTTTAATGGGTTTCTGCACTTGTAAGAGCCCAGTATGTTAACTTTTGCACTTGGTGATATGACGGTGACTGAGATCTGCGATATACGTTCGTTCGATATCCCTCTTGCAATAATTTTCCCTCGATCAGATCATCAAAAATTACACCGATATCTGCATTGGCTAGAACCTAGTTTTTTAAATCATGGAAATGTCCGCTTGGCCGTTCGTTCCTGGCTCTTAAAGCGCAAGGGCCGCAATATCTTAGTAGATTCATGTGTTGGAAATCACAAGAAGCGTCCAGCCCGATCTGATTGGCATGAACGCAAGGATACGTCTTGGATGGAGGCGCTGGCGTCCACTGGGCTGAAACCGGAAGATATTCATATTGTTTTTTGCACACACCTGCACGCTGATCATGTGGGCTGGAATACAAAACTTGAAAATGGCAGATGGGTACCAACTTTTCCGAATGCTCGTTATATTACCGGGCGGACTGAATATGCTCATTGGGAGGCAGAAATCGCTGCTAGTGAACAAATAGTAGGCCATGGGTGCTTTGAAGACAGCGTCTTGCCGGTCATGGAATCAGGTCAAATGGATTTGGTCACTGATGGTTTTCAACTAGCTGACGGTCTCGTTTTGAAATCATCTGCTGGACACACACCTGGTCATATGAGCATTGATGCAAATTGTGAGGGCCATACTGGCGTATTTTGTGGTGATGTTCTTCACTCTCCTATTCAAATGGTTCAACCTGATTGGAGCAGCGCTTTTTGCTTTGACCAGAAGCTTGCTCGGCAAGCTCGGATAACACTTTTAGATAGCCTGTGCGATACTTCTAGACTCCTTATACCAATGCACTTTGGGAATACAGGTAGCTGCTATGTGAAACGGCATGAAGATGTCTTTATGCCCGTTTTCTCAGATAGCGATTGAATTCCAAAGGCCAAAAATATTTGGGTAGACTAAAAAAATCAAAATAATGCTAATGAAGTTATCAATACCTTAAATCTTTTCTAGTATAGCTTTAAAATGGATTTGATGAAGGAATATTTTTGTTGCTCTGCAACCACTTAGAAATGAGATATGAGCTAAATAATTGCATTAAGCGAAAGCCTACGTGAAAAGGGTTTTTGGAGATAATATAAGAAATATTGTTCATAACCAGTTTGTTGCTGCAGTCAGAGTGACCAAGCTGAGCATACATTTTTAGGCTGGTGCCCAGAAGAGGACAATGGTTCCCTGGTAAGGCATCAGTCAACACATGACATAAACGATAACAGCGAGGTAACCATCAGTACCCTAGGCTGCCTAGGGCGTTTATGATGACCTCTGTGGTGGCCCGAGACAAATAGGGTCCCATGGATGACAAAAGAGGCCCCCGGTGGTCTTTGCTATCTAATGACTTCATCAAAGGGGACTAAAGGGGTGGCTGTTGTTGTTATTGTTGTAGGCTTGAATGCCGTGACCGGCCTAAAGGCTCAGAGGGCAATACTGGAGTCCCTGTTGCTGCTTTTGCTCATTAGGAGTCCCGCCGGTAAACGGCATCCTGTGGGCCGCTAGGTGGGTCCCAGAGGTATTCTGGATGTTGATTTAAGCGGGCATCCTTGGTGTTGGCTGAGCCTTACTCAGATCCTGCTAAAGCTACCTTGGTTTGCTGGACTTTAGAGTTACATCTGGAAGCCAGTGTGGGCGTGAATGACTTGCTCCATGCCACCTGAGTAGCTGAAGTGGCTATGGTCTAGTGCTCGTAGTGATATTAATTATCAACGATGGTCACTCCACAGTCCTGCAGTAGACCACCTTAGTCTTTATCCTCAGAACTCCCAGTTTGCTGAGAGGCTTACGGACGAACCTTTGATGCCACCGCTTGCGTGAGGGCCACCAGAAACGCTCTAGACAGACTAGAGTGCTGATGGTTAACTAACTGTTATCGTTCATGTACGTGTGTTAAATGATGCATTACTAGGAACCCATTGTCCTTTCAGGGCATATATGCCCCACCGTTAATCCAGAGAACTTGCCCCGTCATAAAACCACTTTGCTTGCCCAGCAAAAACCTAATTGGGCCCGTCACATCTGTAGGGATTGCTATCCGACCAAGTGGTGTCGCCGATGCCATTTTTCTAACATCGATGATAGACGCCTGATCTTCATTAGAAACTCCCGTCCCTCCAGTCAAAAAGGCAGTTTGTACTGGGCCTGGAGCAACTGCGTTTACCCGTATGCGTGGAGCTTCCTCAATCGCAAGAGTTTTAGTCATTGCAATGATGCCCGCCTTAGCCATCGCATAGGCACCGTGCCCGGGTCGAATGGATTGTGCCAACCCTGATGCCACAGTCACAACCGATGCGTTTTTAGCCATAAGTGGAAGTAGTGCACGCGTGCTTGTAAATACACCTCTTAAATTACCCATAATGGTATCGTCAAAAGCTGCTAAATCTATTTCTACCAGAGGCCTAACACCTTTGGTGTAACCAGCAAGGTTTACTAATCCATCAAGCTCTAAATCCATACCTCTGACAGTGCTGGTAGCTAGATTGATGCTGTCGCTATCAAGTACGTCAATGGGTATTGATGAACATTTTAAAGGATGAGTGCTCAGAGATTTTGGAAGATCCAAGGCGATGATATTGTTACCATTTGCAATTAGCTCATCCACAAGAACCCGACCAATGCCTCCCGCTGCTCCAATAATTG
This sequence comes from Rhodobacteraceae bacterium ASP10-04a, assembly GCA_000981705.1. Classification (GTDB taxonomy): domain Bacteria; phylum Pseudomonadota; class Alphaproteobacteria; order Rhodobacterales; family Rhodobacteraceae; genus Planktomarina; species Planktomarina antarctica. The sequence continues at coordinate 16,871 of LAQD01000039.1, read as the reverse complement.
CAACAGTATTCATGTGAGCGTCTTCATATGGGTTAATATGTCAGACTCATTTATGACATCAGCATATTTTGCGTTCATATCAAACAAGTTGGCCTGATGTGGTGCTTCGTGGCGATCCCCGCAAGCCTGTCTTACAACACTTGTTGTGAACCCGTGTGACATCGAGTCGACGCAGGAAGCACGCACACAGCCACTGGTAGTCAAACCTGTCAGAATTACACTGTCCACCTTGGCAGCGTGTAGCGTGGAGGCAAGGCTCGTTCCAAAAAATGCACTGGGATATTGCTTGGTAATGATTGTTTCATTTTCGCGTGGTTCCAGCCCCTTCGCGAATTCAGCGGTTTTACGCCCTGCTATAAACGCCTCCAATGGTTTGGCCTTCTCAAAAAACCGACCACCATCATACCCATCCTTTTGGTAAATAACACGGGTCAAAAAAACAGGAATACCTGCGTGATGTGCGCCGACCCTAACCCTTAGCGCACTTTCTAACGCATCGTCCACATCAGCGAATAGAGGACAGTTTGTATCAAAATACGCATGCGCAAAGTCAATCATGATCAATGCAGGCTTTTGTCCAAACCCCACATTATTATTGTAAACATTAGCATAACTCTGTGTTGCGTCTGTCATAAAAATCTCCTTTCGAAAAATTTCCAAGGATGGTCTTTTTTATGGTGCACCATATCTCAGTCTACGAATTTCTTTTCGAACTCCCAAATATCCTCAAAGCCCATTAGTTTGTTGAACTCGTCAAAGGGGTAAAGCGGTACCTCTTTACTGGTTTCCCCGTGTTGGAGCAAATCTGCATAGGAATGGCTGAGCGCGTGGCCCATTGCCAAAAATCCAACTGCTGGGTGGATAGCAATCTGGTAACCCATTTCAGTAAGTTTTTTGGCGGACAATAATGGTGTTCGGCCACCGTTCACCATGTTTGCAAACAACGGTCCATCAATTTCATCACGTACCCGTTTCATTTCATCTTCGCTTTCAGGACTCTCCACAAAAATTACATCAGCACCAGCCTTTTGGTATTCTTGACCACGCCTAATAGCTTCATCTAAGCCCAGGGAAGTCCGTGAGTCAGTGCGCGCAATCAGTAAAAAATTATCGCTTCTACGACTATCTAAAGCTACATCCAGCTTACGAACCATATCTTCCATCGGAACGACGCGGCGCCCTAACGTATGGCCACAGCGCTTAGGAAATTCCTGATCCTCGATCTGAATTGCTGAGACTCCCGCTGCTTCATAGCCACGAACAGTCTCGCGCACATTAAGCAGCCCGCCGTAGCCTGTATCGGCATCAGCTATAACTGGAGTATTAGTCATTTTTACAATTTGGGAAATCCGCTCAATCATGTCTCGGTAAGTAGCAATTCCCGCGTCTGGTAAACCGAGGTAGGAAGCGACAGTTCCGTAGCCAGTGATGTACAATGCTGGAAAATCCATTTTATCGGCAATTTTTGCTGAAATGAGGTCGAATACGCCTGGCGCAAGGATGAATCCACCACCATCAAGGGTCGACTTCATTACTTTGTTTGGCATTGGTACTGTTCTCCGCTTAAAGGGCCGCAAGTTGGCCAAAAATATTGGTTGTTATCAATTTCAACTGGCCTAATCTATCGTTTCCTAAGTCTAATTATTTACGCAACCGTAAAACCAGACTTAGGAGTGGAGGCGCACTGTATAAAATAGCAATCAAATCAACGTCATTATCTAAGCCTTCTGAATTTTTAACTTACATCGTAAAAAGATGCTTGACCTAGCTAATATTTGTTCGCTAATTTTAATCGTTATTAAATTATTTGTCCATATCTTTATTACTAATTAGTATTGAGTGCCTACAAGGGCCGGTGAGTCTTGTTGATTGACCTGTGTTACAAATTATGATGTTTAGTCTTGCAATTCAAATCGTTTTTGACGCTGATTTTTGAAAGGCTTCTGCAGTGCAAAATGGTGAACCGAGGTATCGCAGAATCCAGCGTGATTTGGAAGATCGCCTTTCGCGTGGTGTTTATCTTGTTGGATCATTGCTTCCTACGGAAGCCGATCTTGGCTTGGAATTTAAGGCCAGCAGGTTTACGATTAGAGAGGCACTACGCAAACTAACAGAGCTTGGTTATGTCTCACGCACGCAAGGTCGTGGGACTGAAGTCGTCTCAAGCGACCCAAGGCGTAGTTATGTTCAATCCATACAAACTTTAGAAGAGCTTTTTCAAGTAGCTTTGGAGACCTGGTTTGTTGTTCACGATACAAAACGAGTTGTTCTTGATGCGGAGCTTGCCAAAAGTGTGGGCGGAAAGACAGGGGAGAAATGGTTCTGCATTACCGGCGTTCGCTGGACAGAACCTGGTGGGAGATCAATAGCTATGATTGAAAGCTATATCCCGTCTCGTTTTGAGGACCAGATAGACAAGCTTGAACAGCATACTGGGGCATTTTTTAATTTTCTGGAAAAATATTGTGGCGAACCCATTGAGCAGGTAGTGCAAGAAATTAGATCTCTTGCCATGCCGCTGCGCATAAGCCGACAACTCGGACTGCGCCCAGATGCTTTAGCTCTTCAGCTCCTTCGCCGTTATGTCACTAAGGATGGCGTCATTATAGCTTCGTTTAACTGGCACCCTGCAGATCAATTTGTTTATAAAATGAAGATAGATAGCAATAATAGTGTTAAAGAAAACTAATTTCCGAATAACGTTTAAGATAATAAAGTGGCTGAGTTTATTTTTAATGAAATTAATAACTTATAAGCCGTGATATCTAATAAGAGCATTAAATGTGGTCTCTATTTAAGTTCAAATAATATGTGTGAGAAAAAGTGCTATTTCTAGTACCACCACACGCAGCAGTTATACTGCCAAAGGTGGAATTCCAGTCACGCCAAAATAGGACTTGAAGCTGTTAATTTTCTAATTTTATGGTTGAAAAAAGAATAACTTTTAAACTTCTGGAACTATAAATGATAAATATGATAAGCGAAAAAGAGCAAAGCATGGCAACAGATTTTAACCTATTTGTATGCTCACACATTAGTGGCCATCGGCGACAAATAAGAATCTAATGAATTTTCCAGCAGAAGCTGCAATGCACATATATATTTTAAGAATAAGTGTTCCGGTTGGTGTCGAGCAAGACATCAACTGTAACATTAGTGCACAAAATCATTGGGTCTGCTTATTTAATGAACTTCATGCGTTAAATTGTTCGTACAAATATAAAATTTAGATATTGATTTGTGCACATAAATTTGTAAATCTAATTAAACATAATTTGATGATGGTATATTTGGAACAAGTAATTAACCAACCCATAAAAGGACCTACTGAATTTGAAATTCAAGGGGTTAAAATATGATCGAATATCTCAGATATAAAATGACCTTTGGTAGGATTGGCTGGTATGAAACCAAATCAATGCAATTGATGTTTGAAGTAACGGGCACTGGGACAGTCTTGGCCAATGCGCCTACTCTTCGCAATCTTTTGGCAAGTTTTTGTGGATTTGAAATATGTAGCTTTGGTCAAATGGAATCTGAGGGATTTCCCACAATTTTTGCTTTAGAGAAGACCACTATAATTCATGAGCTACGTCGTAGTTTTTATTGTGTCGGTCTTGGAATGGATCGCAAAATATGATTTTGGAGAACCCCAGATCTCTTTTGGGGAGATCCATTCTAGTAACTGGCGGATCACGTGGGCTTGGCCGTGAGATGGCGATGGTACTGGTTGAGGCTGGCGCTGATGTGATCATTTCAGGAAGACGAGACAGCTGTGCTTTAGCAGAGACGTATGACGAACTTAAAAAACTCGCCAAGGGCTTGGGTGGGAGCCAGAAAGTTTATCAGTGTGTGGCTGATTTGACTGACCATTATGCTTGTGAGGCGTTGGTGGTAAAAGCAATAAAATCCTTTGGTAAGCTGGACGTATTGATTAACAATGCAGGGCTTGGAATGCGCCAGGTAGCAGAAAATTTTAACACAGAACCAACACGTTTCTGGGACGCTTCGCCCGAGGATTGGTGCTCAATTATGGATACTAATGTAAATGGTCCGTTTTTCACCACTCGGATCGCGGCAAAACATATGGTGAGCCGCGGGAGCGGCAAAATCATTAATATATCGACTTCGGCGCAAACCATGGTGCGTCAAGGATATGCCCCCTATGGACCCAGCAAGGCAGCGCTAGAAGCCGCGTCACGTATTTGGTCACAAGATCTGCAAAATACGGGAGTAACTGTGAATGTCTATCTGCCTGGTGGCGCTTCAGATACTGATTTTATCCCGGGTGGCGTCGATCGGCGAGGCGCGGATGGTAATCTTTTACCGGCATCTATCATGCGTCGAGGTGCTGTCTGGCTGTGCTCAGCATTGTCTGATGGAGTAACGGGTGGGAGGTTTACTGCGCGCGCGTGGGACACCACAGAAACGTCGCAAGTTGCCGCCGCTGGAGCCAGATCAAAAAGCTGCGACATTCCCGTTATAATGTGAACAAAAGTCGTTGCCGATGTGATTTGGCGGCAAGCTGGCCTTGAAACAAAACTGAAGGAAATTTAATGACATCAAATTCTGACAAAGTTCTGATCGTAGGTGGTGGCCCAGTGGGTCTTGTGCTGGCGTCATTTCTTTCCCTTCATGGTATACCTTCTAGCGTTTTCGAACGTTCTGAAGGCATACCCAAAGACCTCCGAGCGTCAACTTTTCACCCACCGACACTTGATATGCTGGAGCAAATTGGCATTACTAAAACACTTGTTAATCAAGGATTGGTTTGCCCGACTTGGCAATTTCGTGACCGCAAGGAAGGTGAAGTCGCTACCTTTGACCTTAACCTTTTGAAAAATGAAACCAATCACCCTTATCGATTACAGTGTGAGCAATGGAAGCTGGCAACTGCGCTGGACGCCCTAGCGCGGAAAGATGCCGCGATTGATCTGCAATACGCCGCTGAGGTCATGGACATTGCTCAAGACGATGACGGGGCATCACTGACTGTCCAGCACGCCGATGGCTCAAAAAGTTATCACAGTGGTCGCTATGTCATTGGTGCTGATGGCGCAAATAGCGTTGTACGCAAAAGTGTTGGTATTGTACTCGAGGGCACTACAATACCTGAATTATTTCTCACAATGTCAACTGATTATCGTTTTGAAGATGCAATTCCTAATCTTGCAAATATTGCCTATATTACTGACCCTGATGAATGGGTAGTATTACTGCGTACACCAACTCTTTGGCGTATTATGGTGCCAACTGACCCAGACGCAAGTGAAGCCGATATATATGATAAAACCAAGCAAGATGCCCGTATTCAGGCTCTATGCCCCAAAGATGGTATCTATGAGATAGAGCATTCAACAGCATACCGTGTGCAGCAGCGCGTGGCTGATCGTTATGTCGCTGGGCGTGCTTTATTGGCTGGAGATTCCGCGCATCTTAATAATCCACTGGGCGGCATGGGGTTAAATGGAGGAGTACATGATGCCGTGAACCTTGTTGGTAAAATCCGTAAGATTTATGATGGAGTGGAGGCTGGGTCGATGCTTGGACTGTATGAGCGCCAGCGCCGACAGGTTTGTATCGATACTGTTCAACAGCAATCAATTCGTAACCGTAAGATGATGGCAGCTAAAACTGTGAAAGAACGTAAACTATTTCATGATGAAATGCGAGCTGTTGTCGCCAACAACAAGCTCCACCATGAATTTGTGCTAAAGTCTTCAATGATTGCGTCACTGCGCGATGCTGCGGCGATCATCTAGCATAGTAAACCTTAGGAGAGATAAATGGTTGAACATCATATGCGATTAGCGTCGGGCGCTGGATTAACTTTTGGTGTGGATGATATTGCCTGCGCTGCTGCCAGCCATCTTGGCTTATGGGAAGATGCTGGCCTGATCGTTCAGTGGACACCCGCTTTAGGTGGGGTGAAAGCGATGAATAAAGTACTGGATGGTGAAGTGGATGCTGCCTATGGCGGGTTAGGTCCAGTGCTTCAACTCCGATCGCAGGGCCATCCTTTGCGGATTATAGCCTCAATGGCGCGCGCATTAGCTCAAAATCTCGTTGTCCAGCCGCATATTAAATCAACTGCTGATTTGAGGGGTGCGTCCTGGGCCGTTGATGGTATCGGAGCCCTCAGCCATCATATGGCGCGTTCAATCGTAGCAAAATTACCAATGACAGATGATGATATTAAATGGCGCGTCACAGGTCCACCTCCTGAACGCATCGCAGAGCTTTTATCAGGGCAAGCCGATGTTTCGCTTATCCGCGTGGAAGAAGCTTTAGCTTTGACTAGCAACCCTAACAACAGTTTAAAAATGCTGCTTGGCTTTGTTGACCTTAAAGTTTTAGTGCCAGTCCAACCTCATGGCGTGTTAGCAACCACTGAAGCATACGAAGATACTGAACCGGACAAACTCGGGTTGTTGGCAAAAGGAATTGTTGCTGCTTCACAGCGTTTACATGAAGACTTTGATGCCTTCCTCAAGACATTTGAGCACTATGTAACTATCAAATTAGCGCCTAAAGAAATTGAAAAAATTTGGCTGCAAGAACAGCAATCAAATGGTTTTGCTATTGATGGTGAAATGTCCAAAAGTCATTGGGATAAACAACTCGAGGCATTTGCCACATTGAATCCAAGCTTGCCACGTATTCAGTTTGATGAGGTCTTGAATGCTAAATTTGTTGATCTTGCTGTCACGGGTGCAAAGTGATCAAGCTAATATTTAAAAAATAGGCCCATCTGTTTGCTCTATTATCTTAACTATAGGTCACCTTGATCCAGCCCAGTGGGCTATAATTAATACTCTGCTAGTCCGTTGAAGGCTGCCTTTCGTTCAATTTCTCAATAATGAGATTAAAAATTTTTATGGCTCATACAAACCGAGTACTCCAATCTATCAATTTACCTGGCGACACCATTTGTGTAGATATTTTCATTCGCCCAAATGGTACTTATGGATTTGATGAGTTTCGCCGTGATCCTGAAGATGGGCGCGGTTGGTTCAGTATTGGACACCATGGCTCGGCAGAATTTAGTAGTGTCAACGAAACCGCAGCTGCAGCAATAGAGGCCATATCGTGGCTTAAAAATTTGTATCCCAAATGGGATTCTACCGAAAAACTACTCAAGAATTTTAAATTTTAAGCCTAATATAAAGCTTGAGAAGTATAATTTTGAGAACTATTTAGCGCTAATAGCGCGTCTCAGTGAACAAAAATACAGATATAGAATAGTACAAATTCTGCATAAGCGCGCTTATGTGCACATGGAAAAATATGAGTTATTCTGGAAGGTGTGCAGGGCGTTGCCCTAATATAGAAGCGCCAAATTAGTTGCCATTTCCTATTAAAAATCTAATTTAAACTCATTAGTAGAGCGGTAACAATATTTTTCGATGCTCACTATCTTTTCGAAAAATCTTGGTTTGTTGTACGATTAAAACCATTATTAAATCACAAGAGTGCCATATCTTGTAAAATAAATTTATTTTACTTTCGCTGGCCAACTGGGGCTTGGCGGAGTTAGGTAGTCTAAGACGGAGTAACATTCCTTAGGCCTAACCTCTCGCTGGACTGCCAGCATTATTTTGGAGCGGCCATTCATCTCTTCCATATTGACTAATCAGCACACGATAATGCGGTCTTTGGTAAACGAACATATTCATCTACTTAGGTGATAACTTGTCCGGACAAATTGTTGACGGACGATAAAAACTATGTTTGTCTTGTCGATAATGATTCCGGAGGTATTTTTTTATGTCCAAAGACGCGCGCGGTTGGCGCTCTAAGTTTGCGGTGGTTGCACCGTCTACGAATACAATCGTGCAGCCGGACATGGATGACTTTCGTGTCCGTGGCGTTACCAACCATTTTGGCCGGATTTACATACCTAATATGAAAGTCAAAAACGATGACGAGTTTGTTGCTCTTGTCCAGGCCATAGGCGCTACTCTGTATGACGCTGTGGATCGTTGTATGACAGCTCAGCCTGATTATTTGGTCATGGGGATGTCAGCATTGATGTTTTGGGACGGGCGCGCAGCTTCAGAACGGCGAATGCAGGAATTATCTGATCACTGTGGATTGCAGGTTTCGGCAGGATCTTTTGCCTGTGAATCGGCCTTAAACCTGACTGGTGCTAAACGGATTGCAGTAATCTCACCCTATTTCCCTGTTTCAGACAAAAATGTAACGTTGTTCTTTCAGGATTGTGGGTTTGAAGTCGTACGTTTCCGTGGACTGAAATGTTCTAGCCCAGTCGCTATCGCTCAAGTGCCAGAAGCTACCTTGCGAACACATATAGCTGAAATGGATGGTGATGATGTGGACGCCTTTGTTCAAGTGGGTACAAATCTCAGCATGTGTGAACTTTGTACAGAGTTGGAAGTGGAGTATGGCAAACCCTTCATTGCGATAAATGCGGCGACCTATTGGCATGCGCTACGGGCGATGAAAATCTATGACCAATTTTCTGGCCATGGGCCACTATTTGAAAAACACTAAACAAAAATACTAAATAAAAACAACAAACAAAAAGGGAGTTAATCAATATGAAACTGAAATATCTTACAAGTCTTACCCTCGTAGTGACACTGGGAGCGTCAGCGGTTGTCGCTGAACTTGCGGCTCTTGGTTCTACAGCCCGCGGCGGTACTAGCCAGGTTGGCAGGACGCTTGCAGCGGCGATTTCTGAAGTGGGCGAATTACAAATGCGACCACAGGAGTTGGCCAATACTGCCGATTACATTCCCCTTGTGAACGCAGGTGAGATCGAGTTTGGAATCGCTAACGTCGTGCAATTGACTTATGCAATCAATGGCACTGGCATGTCTGAAGGCCGTCCAAATGAAAACATACAAATGGTTGCAACTCTAATGCCTTTCCGTAACGCATACATTGTGCGTGAGGACAGCGACATCAGAAGTGTAGCAGATTTGAAAGGAAAACGTGTCCCAGTCTTCGCTGACAAGGCGTTGGGCGATTATGTGACTAAAGGTTATTTTGCTAATGCGAATATGGGCCTTGACCAAGTTGAGGGTGTCGCTGTACCTAACTTTCCGCGCATGTGGGCAAGTTTTGCCGAAGGCTCTGCGGAAGTTGCAATTGTCGTTGTGGGGGCAGCAAACAGTCGTGAATATGATGCGTCCTTTGGCATTAGATATCTTTCCTTTGATGACAGCCCGGAGGCTTTAGCGCGAATGCGCGTACTGCTGCCCCAGACCTATTTACAAAAAATGCCAACAGATAGCGTGCCGGGGATGGATGAGCCAACAAATGTTAATGTATTCGATTACACTTTTTTTGCGGGCAAAGATGTTTCCGAAGATATGGTTTACAAATCTGTCAAAGCACTTTGGGAAAAAGAGACTGACCTGCTAGCCGGAGGGCCGTTCTGGAATGGTTTTACTAAAGAAGCCATGGGCAAGCAGGTTGGCTTGACTTATCATCCCGGTGCAATCAAATTTTATAAGGAAATGGGTGTCTGGACTGACTAGTCGGAGACAACACCATGGGACATCAGACCCCTAAACTAAAATTGCGCGGCGGAATACCTATTACGGGTATTCTCGCCGCGTTAATCACGTTGACGGCGGTGCTCTGGTCTTCAGGTGCTCCACTATGGATTGGCTGGCGGGTCTATTCTGAACAAATTTTGATAGCGGCCCTAGCCTTTGCCATGGCGGTTGCGTTCATCACAAGCCCCTCTGGTCCCCTATGGTGGTCAAGGTTGGCAGCTGTAGCCTCACTTTGCTTTGGAGCATGGCTTACAGTACGCTTTCCTACTTTGTCAGAAAATGTATTTTATCATCCAACCGAAGCATTAATAGTATCGGTAATTGGCTTTGTACTACTGCTAGATGCAGTGCGCAGAACTATGGGCTGGAGCCTAATTGTTATTCTCGGCTGTATCTGTCTCTACGCCATGTTTGCAAATAATTTTTCAGGACCATTGCAAAGCCGATCCATTGCTCCGGACAGGCTAATAACTTTTTTAATGCTTGATAGCGCATCTCTTGCAGGCGCTGCCTTGTCAATTGCTGTGGCTGTTGTAGTACCTTTTTTAATTCTCTCTCAACTTTTGTTGGCAACTGGTGGCTCAGCGTTTTTTTCGGACTTTGCGTTAGCACTGGCGGGTCGGAGACGTGGTGGGGCAGGGAAGATTGCAATCCTAGGTTCCGCTTTCTTTGGGTCCATCTCAGGCAGTGCGGTATCTAACGTGGCTTCCACTGGTGCGATTACGATACCAATGATGAAAGATGGTGGATATCAGCCCAAGACTGCAGGTGCTATTGAGGCGGCAGCCTCAACAGGGGGGCAGCTGATGCCACCAGTCATGGGGGCTGCTGCATTCCTGTTGGCCGAGAACCTACAGGCTAGTTATATTGATGTAATGTTGGCCGCTCTTATTCCTTCGCTCCTTTATTATTTTAGTTTATTTGTATTTGCAGACCTTGAGGCGGGACGGCTGAATATCTCCCGGGTAGCAGAAGAAAAAATTCCACCTATGGGGCGTGTGATGCGTAAAGGATGGTTTGTCTTCATGCCTTTCATGGTGCTTCTGGTTGGGTTGTTTACTTTTAATTTACGTCCCGAAACGGCAGCTTTGGCTGCTATTTTGGTGCTGTTTGGATTGTCGTTGGTGCAAACCTATAACGGTAGTCGTGTCACTCTAAAGGTACTAATTGGAGTGTTCGTGTCTGCTGGCAGAGCGGCAGTTGAGATTATTCTGATCTGTGCAATTGCTGGTATGATCATTGGGCTTGTTGCGCGCTCAGGCTTGTCCTTTGGGCTTGGATTTTTTTTAGTACAGCTTGGTCAATCGAGTCTTCTGCTGCTACTCATTGTTACCGCATTGGTGTGCATTGTGATGGGAATGGGGCTACCTACGGTGGGAGTATATTTACTACTTGCGTCCCTAGCGGCGCCACCATTGGTGGAATTGGGATTGCAACCAATGGCGGCACATATGTTTGTACTTTATTTTGGTATGCTGTCTATGTTGACCCCTCCAGTAGCTATTGCAGCATTTGTTGCAGCTAACATGGCCAAGGCCCCGACTATGGCGACTGCGGTGGAGGCGGTGCGCATCGCTTGGCCCGCATACCTAATCCCATTTTTCTTTGCGGCTTCTCCAGCTTTATTGTTCTACGGTTCTGGAGGGATTATCGCAGTAACTATGATAACATCTTTGGTAGGCGTTTATTCAATCACCGGAGGTATTGTAGGATTTATTGGTCGAAATCTACCTGTATCTGAGCGTGTTGTAGTGATTGCTGTTGGCATGGCCATTCTATGCCCATTGGAAGCCTTTTCTGGTGCACCATGGCTCAAAGCAATTGGTCTTTTACTTTTATTTGGTTTTTTCATTTTGCAAAAAATACGCCGCCCTGTTCCTAGCTAGTTTATTACTAGGTAGATTTTACTAGATTATAATATGAATAATACTTGGTTAGCTGGAAGAATAGCTGCCCACTCTGAAAAAATTACTTTTTTAGGTCCCCTAATTTTAAGTTTCCTTCGCTGAGGCTAATTCAGCCAGTACCCAGTACTAACATAATGAATAAAGTTTAGATTGAAGTTATGAAATTAAAATCAAAGACAGTATCGATTATCCTCCTGTTGGCTTTTGCCACATGTTTAGGGTCAGTCTTTATGTTCTCTGTGATTGCGTTGGACGGCTTTAGCCCAATGGCGGTCGGTTCTCTCAGAGTTATTTTTGCGAGTGCTTTTTTGTTAATCATTTTAAAAGTATTTGGACAATCGTTGGTTAAATCACGATCACATTGGAAGTTTGTTACTGTTTATGGGACAGCGTTCTCAACGCTCCCATTTTTGGCTTTGCCTTGGGCATTACAATTTGTGAGTTCATCCGCCGCAGCTATTTCATTTGCTTCAATTCCTTTGTGGGTGTTGGTTCTCTCTCGTATATTTTTGAAATTACCGATCACTCCACTTAAATGGGTTGGTTTTGCCATTGGAAGCATTGGACTGATAGCGCTAGCTAACACTGGGACCAATTCAATTCATACGGGTTCTAATTTTTCTGGTGTTTTGACAGTTGTTCCGTATCTAATATTACTATTTGCTGCTCTTGGGATTGCGGCAGGCGGTGTCCAGCTGCAAACTGCGCCTAATATTGCACCACTTTCGTTGATCACGTCGGCATTTTTTGCGGGTAACATTATTGCTGTACCTGTACTTCTAATGTCACTTCCAAAACAGTGGCCACCCATGACAAGCGTTCTCAGCCTTTTATGGATTGGAATTATAGCCACTGGTCTTGCGACAGTAATTAGGGGTATTCTTATCAAGAGGGAAGGGATCCTATTTACTTCAACCAACAGCTATATTGTCCCAGTTTTTGCGAGTGTTTTGGGAGCTTCATTTCTTGGGGAAAAGCTTACAATATTTCATGGTTTCGCATATTTGATGGTAGTATCAGGATTACTTATTTCTAGGAAATAAACTATAATTTTTTTTGATAAATTGTATTTATCCCACCTGTATCTGCAGAACTTTTCTGGAAATCAGACTTAAGCCATCTAGACAATAGCTGGTATTCCTGGCGCTTTAGTTCGGAAAAAGGCCATGGATAGGGGCCGTATCCTAAGCCGACACTGAAACTCCAAATGCGTACATCAATCTAAACTTATTCAGCTGAAAGTAGTCAAACAGTAGCCTGAAGATTTTTAGTCCTTAGCGATTTGGTCCTAGTTGGCCTCTGCTGCTGATCTTTCATAACTGTCTAATTGATAAATATGAAAGTCGCTCTAAATCTAATCATAGTTTAAAGGCTGGAGTCGACGGAATGGTAAATAAAAAAATAGTAAAAGTACTAGCGGCTAGTACCTTTGTTGTTGCTTCAATGTGCGGTGGTGCAATGGCCGAAAACCTTGTTCAAACAGGCGAGTGGTCCTATTTAGCAGACACGGTGATGGGTGGGGTTTCTGAGGGAAGTGCTAAATTTGAAAGTAGTGGATCAGATAAAACTATACGTCTAAAAGGTGAAGTCTCCACAGCTAATAATGGAGGCTTTATACAAGTGAGATCACCAGTCCCCTCGGGACTTGCAAAGGGCAAAACAGGTATCAAGTTAACAGTTAAAGGAAACGGGGAGCAGTATTACCTACACATTAGAAATTCAAGTACTCGCCTGCCTTGGCATTATTACCAACAAGATTTTGCCACTACAACTACTTGGCGGGAGATTAAACTTCCCTTTGAATCTTTTATGAAGACATCATCACTCATGCGATCTGTAATGAAAAAAAATACAATTAAGACCATAGGTATTGTTGCATATGGCAAAGACCATACAGCTGATATTTCTGTTAAAAGTTTGGAATTTTACTAAACTAATAATTTGTAATGGCTACAAGATCGTAACTTGGGTGGGGGTATCTGGCCCAGGACTAGCACAAGTTCTTGGCCCGGAGTATTAACGCTGTCGAACTGCGTTAGGCTTTGTAATGCAGGCTCCTTAGCCCTTGGTGCCCCTAGCAACATCATAGCATTTTTTTTTGCCATAGATTTTATCTGCTTTCACAAAGCTATCAGGCGCATTAAACATCCGTATCTTAGCTCGTTAGGGACAAATCATGGCACAAAAAGCCACCATTTATAAAGTTGAACTCTCTGTCGCCGATATGGATCGTCACTATTACGAGACCCATAATCTGACCGTTGCCAAACATCCTTCGGAGACTGATGAACGGTTAATGGTACGTCTTCTCGCTTTTGCACTAAATGCCCATGAAAAGTTAGAGTTTACCCGGGGCCTTTCAAGCGATGACGAGCCGGATATTTGGCAGAAAACCTTGAGTGGAGAGCTAGAGTTGTGGGTGACATTGGGGCTCCCAACTGAGAAGATTATTCGGCAATCTTGTGGCAAAGCCAATGAGGTTATTGTCTATTGCTACGGCGGCCGGACGGCTGAGACGTGGTGGGAGAAAGTCAAAAACAGCACCACCCGGTTTGATAACCTTCAGGTTATAAATTTTTCAGAGATGGATACAAACGAACTGGGAAGACAGGTGAGCCGCTCTATGAAACTACAGGTCAATATTCAGGATGGAGATGTAATGGTCAGTGTCGATGGTAGCATCGTTTACGTCAGCCCGGCCAAATGGAAAAACTCTAATCATTGATCTGAAGGTGTACCTGTTGAGCTCACACTTTAAATAATTAGACTAAATCATCTGTGACTGAGTACTATAATCTGACGCCTCTAAAGTTTTTACTGTTTAAAAAGGTCTAATGGATATGAGTATCACTGCAAATTGGTCGTATCCCACGTCAATCCGCTTTGGGGCAGGGCGTATCTCTGAGATCGCCGAAGTATGCGCCGCTGCCGGAATGAAAAACCCACTCTTAGTCACGGACCGTGGCCTTGGCAGTATGGATATTACGATTAAAGCGTTAGATCTTCTCGAGGCTGGAGGTTTGGGCCGTGCAATTTTTTCTGACGTTGACCAAAACCCAAATGAAAAGAACGCTGCCGCTGGAGTTAAAGCCTATAACGACGGCGGTCACGACGGAGTTGTCGCCTTTGGCGGAGGGTCTGGCCTCGATCTGGGTAAACTTGTAGCCTTCATGGCGGGCCAGATCCGTCCATTATGGGACTTTGAGGATGTTGGTGACTGGTGGACGCGTGCAGACGCTGATGCAATTGGCCCCATCGTGGCAGTTCCTACGACAGCGGGAACTGGATCAGAGGTTGGTCGCGCCTCCGTCATCACCAATTCTGAAACCGCGCAGAAAAAGATTATTTTCCATCCAAAATTTCTGCCTACTGCAGTAATATGTGATCCTGAACTGACAATCGGGATGCCAAATTTTATTACTGCTGGAACGGGGCTTGATGCCTTTGCGCATTGCGTTGAAGCTTTTTGCTCGCCTCATTACCACCCAATGTCACAAGGAATGGCGTTGGAAGGGATGCGATTGGTCAAGGAATACTTACCCCGTTCCTATGCTGATGGGAACGATATTGAGGCGCGGGCGCATATGATGTCAGCCGCCTTGATGGGGGCAACTGCATTCCAAAAAGGGCTTGGCGCCATCCATGCCTTATCGCACCCAATTGGTGCAATTTACCACACGCACCACGGAACGACGAACGCTGTTTGTATGCCTGCGGTGCTGCAATTCAACCGCTCTGAGATCACTGATGTAATGGGACATGCCGCCAATTACCTCGGAATTTCAGGCGGGTTTGATGGGTTTTGTGCTTATGTTGATGATCTCAATGCATCACTTGGTATTCCCAAAAAGCTATCAGGACTTGGAGTTACCAATCCCGATATTGATAGAATAGTTAAGGATGCGTTAGCGGACCCAAGTACGGGCGGTAACCCAATAGAAATGACAGAAAAAAATACAGGTAAACTCTTACTAAGTATTGTTTGACCGACAAGCGTGAGCATGGATGGACTTGCTTGAACGAGAGAGGCCCGTGCCGTTTTTCACAATGCGTTTCTTTTTATTAAAAAAACTCTTCAACCAATGGCTTCTTATCGTGGCTACTATAGATTGTATCAGAACCAGGTTTGGGTCAGGTTGATAAACGGCACCGGCTGGGCTGCTCATAGCGCATGTCCCCAGCTTGTCATTAGTTGGCTCACTACCTAGCAAGCACCTTTTTTTAGTGAACGTAGGCTCTCTAAGTCAGGATAAATAAATTGTTGGCTTATTACTGATGTTAGTTATTTCCAGAGTTTTAATAGGCTATTTTCATTTACGAAACCAGTCCATCTCAGCTTATTCTGACAGTCCATAAGTACACCAATGAGCGCCTTTTTTAATTTTTTTGAAACTTTTATGATTATACTTTTTTGGTCAGTCAAAGGTTTCACCAGGAACGCCTCGCCCACTTCTCTCTGCAAGATAACAAACCATTGGTAAGGGATCATATGGATCCTTAGGCGTTGGGGCCATATAAATTGAATCCTTTAAGTCAGGACATCCATTATTACTGTGATTGTAAATCATGTCACCTAAAGTATCTGGTGAATTGTTTTGATTACTTGAAATGCTTCTACCGGTTACTTGGCCTCTACTTTGACCTTTAGTGCAGGGCCAAGCAAATCCATTACCATGTAGGAGCTCGTGGAGCGTAATGTTAATTCGGTGGCGATCATTTTTTTTGATAAAGGTATAGCCATGGTGACCACCCATTTGCCCGCCATCTCGATGCGAATAATCTGCATACGTGAAGTACAGCTTTTTGGGTTATTAAATGCTAAGCTTTGCAAGTAATAATCAGGATAGTTAACATTCCATCCACCTTGGCGAAACTTTTTATCAAGGCGAACAAACGAAATATCAAGCTTTCCATCTTTTTGATAATCCAGTTTAAACTTCTGCTGTTGTCCAGTTAGCGTTCAAAGCTTTTGGTTCATCTTAAGGATTTCAGCCTCCATTTTTCCATTTATATCCATTGATTGTCAGTTCCGTCTGCATCAATCAAATATATGAAATGGATTCGGTAGTCAGTATTTTTGTCTGATTGATCTGTAAAAAATCTTTTGTTATTTACATTGTCAGAGCCTGAAATCCCAGCGCTTGCAACTGCCGTTTTTAGCGCATCTATCTCATTTGAACTTAGCTCACCGTCAAATACTTTGTCTTGGCTGGCGTATAACTGGATTAATGCTCGCTTTGTTTTGCCACCGTAGCTGCCATCTATTGGTCCCGGGTTGTACCCAAGATTTGCTAATAGTTGTTGGGTGATCTGAATGTCTTTAGCCACGAAGGGCAGACTTAAACTGTACAACAAAATTATGATACTAATAAGATATTTAGACTCTTTAGGTCTTCGACTACAAAATACGCATAGCTCGACTTATCAATTTGTAATT
>LAQD01000038.1:91491-91664 GCA_000981705.1 Rhodobacteraceae bacterium ASP10-04a | reverse complement strand
GTCATGAGGCGAATGGCTGAGAACCCAAGGTTCTTGAGCAGCTCCGCACCCACCTGAAAGTCACGCTCATCATCTTCGAACCCAAGGCGGTGATTAGCTTGTACCGTGTCAAAGCCCTGGTCTTGTAACGCATAGGCACGCATTTTATTGGCCAAGCCAATGCCACGACCCTC
>LAQD01000038.1:91104-91420 GCA_000981705.1 Rhodobacteraceae bacterium ASP10-04a | reverse complement strand
CTAAAATATCGCCGGTGAAGCAAGCGGAATGTAGGCGGGTTAATACAGGTGACGCGCGATCTGGCACGCCAATCTCGACTGCATAATGCTCATCACCACCACCAGTGGGGCGATATACGTGCAAGCGCCCAGCTTCGGAGACTTGCAGCGGCAAGGGTGCTGAAACTACATGTTCAAATCCCACATCAAGAATAATCTCAACGGGAAGGCGGGTCAGTGTGTTCAGAGCGCGACCCGTTTGCACCGTAATAGCCATGGGCAGCAAGTGCGCCGCCTTCAACAAAGCCACCGCCATACGTTGGCCGCCAGCATGTCC
>LAQD01000038.1:90665-91012 GCA_000981705.1 Rhodobacteraceae bacterium ASP10-04a | reverse complement strand
GCATCTGCGGCCACCGGCACCACAAAGCGAGCTACATCGCCATCGTAGGCGCTCATTTTCAAAGTGTCCGCTCGCCACTTGGACACGACCGCCTGCACCTCACCCAGACTGCGCAGGGAAGTCAGACGCTCCTGAGTTAGCGTCTCAACCGCGCAAATCACCAGTGGTTCCGGCAGATCAATGACAACAGGCAAGCCCATCCGTAGGTCGGTCAAAGCTCGCGCACGAAGCTCAGTTGGAGATGGGATTAAACTCATGAAGTCTCCGTTACCCCCTTTTGTCGGGGAATTGAAACAATTCCTGCATTTTCGACACGAGCTTGTGAGGCCAGTAACGCAAATCTTGCA
>LAQD01000038.1:89745-90455 GCA_000981705.1 Rhodobacteraceae bacterium ASP10-04a | reverse complement strand
TGCCAGATACCGATGGCCGCGACCTCTGCCGTGTGATCCGCAAACAGGGCGTCAAATGTCCAATTTTGATGCTTACCGGTCACATTACCGATTCCGACACGATTTTGGGGCTTGATGCAGGAGCCAATGATTATATTAGCAAGCCCTTCAAATTTCCTGTCCTCCTGGCCCGTATCCGCGCCCAATTGCGGCAGCATGAGCAATCCGAGGATGCTATTTTTACGCTTGGGCCCTACACGTTCAAGCCAGCGGCCAAAATACTGCTGGCCAAAGACGGTAGTAAAATTCGCCTCACTGAAAAAGAAACCAACATTCTTAAGTTCTTGTACCGCGCCACCAAGGGTGTCGTACCACGCGACACGCTTCTGCATGAGGTTTGGGGATATAATGCAGGTGTTACGACGCATACTCTGGAAACCCATATCTACCGTCTGCGCCAAAAAATTGAACCTGATCCCAGCAACGCGAGCTTGTTGGTGACAGAAAATGGTGGATATCGTCTCGCCCTATAAACTATTTACCGAGTGCCAAGATCAGCCCTGCGTATCCTCACAGCATCTGGACATTATAAAAGTACGCGTTTCACCTTACTAGGACTTTTGAGCCCAGCAGGAAATTAGGGCTGCTTGATCCTGCTGACATTATCCGTTGTCCAGACACAGGTCTGACTATCGATGGCAGGGAATCGTCCGTATCAACGCCTTACTTAC
>LAQD01000038.1:84988-89596 GCA_000981705.1 Rhodobacteraceae bacterium ASP10-04a | reverse complement strand
AACAAAAGATTCGCCTGAAGCTGTGTTCAAATGCACCAGAGCATATTCACCCAATTGCTCAACCAAATCCAACGCCCCACCAATCATGGCATCTTTTTCTAGGCTGACGATCAGGTGCTCGGGTCTAATGCCGATATTTGCGTCTGCTGCCGCGGCCGGTAGCTTTTTGCTAGCATTTTTTGCAATTTCAGTTGTTGTAAAAAAATTCATCTTAGGACTGCCAATGAACTGAGCAACAAAAGCATTTGTGGGACGTTTATAGAGGTCAATCGGTGAGCCAATCTGCTCGATGCGGCCATCACGCAGAACAACTATTTTATCAGCCAATGTCATAGCTTCCACTTGGTCATGGGTCACATAGATCATAGTAGATTTCAGGCGCTCATGCAGACGCGCAATTTCAAGCCGAGTTTGCACCCGCAACGCTGCATCCAGATTAGACAGAGGTTCATCAAACAAAAATACTTCTGGATCACGCACAATTGCGCGGCCAATCGCCACCCGCTGACGTTGACCACCCGACAAGTTGCGGGGACTACGATCTAGATAGTCAGTGATTTGCAAGATCTCAGCAGCCTCACGCACCCGGCGGTCTATTTCTTCAGGCACAGTTTTAACCTGTTTTAAGCCAAAAGCCATATTATTGAAAACAGTCATATGCGGATACAAAGCATAAGATTGAAACACCATCGCTACTCCCCGCTTTGACGGCGCCACCTCGTTGACTACTTGATCACCAATTGAAATCTCCCCAGAGGAGATTTCTTCAAGACCCGCAATCATACGCAGCAATGTGGATTTTCCACAGCCTGACGGTCCAACGAAGACAACGAACTCGCCCTCATTCACATCTAAGTCAATTCCATGCATGACCTGAAGGTCACCATAAGACTTTTTGACATCACGGATTTTTACACTGGCCATTTCATATCCATTTCTCTAATTTCAGACATTAACGCTGGCGTAAATTCAGGATGTTTTTGGGGGATCTCTCCCCACAGCGAAACCGAGCCGGCAAAAGCTTCAATCTGATCATCACTCAACAAAGCACATATATTGTCCCAATAGGGCTCAACATATTTAATGGGTAATTTTTTAGCTTTAATATGCTTGCAAAATACAAACCAGCTAGCGATCGAGCGTATCCCAGCGCGCGGTAGAATTCCTTGCGACAAGCAGCCTTGCAGGGTGGGCCGAATGAAGATTGGAAACTTCAAAAAGCCATCTGCACATATTCTTTCGACCGTATCACCAATTGAAGGGTTTTTAAAACGACCAATGATTTGATCCAAGTACAGGCTTTTATCAAACGGCAACGCCTCTGTGAGCGCAGGCAAAACCTCTTTGCGCTCATACTCCTCAAAATGTGCGAAAAGTAAGGGGTCAGCCATGGCTTGATCGAAAGTATGATGTCCAGCCAACGCACCAAGATAAGTGAGGCAGGTGTGACCACCATTCAGAATACGAATTTTTGCCTCTTCATAAGAATCCACATTTTTAGTAAATGTAACGCCGACATCTGATAGGTTAGGTCTGTCAGCCGCAAAATTATCCTCAACAACCCATTGCAGAAAATCTTCTGCCATAACCGGCAGGTAAGTTGAGGTACCAAAGAGCAATTCAACGTCACGTTTCAGCATATCCGTGGAGCGCGGCGTGATACGGTCCACCATTGAGCATGGAAACGTGACAAAAGATTTAACCCAGTTCGCCAGCTCTGAGGCGCCTTGAATCTTAAGGTAAGACAGGAGGTTTTGTCGCAACATTTTGCCATTTTGACGGATGTTATCACAGCACAAGATTGAAATACCACCCAAATTGGTAGCTTTGCGAAAAGCTAAAGCATGGGTCAAATAACCATAAATAGTTGTTGGAGTGGTACCACTTAATTCAGCTTTAATCGCTGGGTCTTCTGGGTTTAGAGCCCCAAACTCATCAAGATAATAGCCACTTTCAGTCACCGTGATCGTCACCATATGAACACTAGGTAGACCCAGCAAAGCCTCTGCTGTATTGGGACTTTGCGTCCAATCTACAAAATGCACATGTGAGCGCACTCGGCGAAAATTCACCCCACCACTACTCGACATAGATTTAACCACATAGCCAGGTTGTGCATCCTTCAAGCCTGCAAAAGTAGCAGACTCAGCAGCCCTTAAGTTAACTGCTGCAATGCCCCACCGAAGATCATTAGTTTGGTCCATATAATCATCAACATAGAGCGCCTGATGAGCCCGATGAAACGCACCAAACCCAAGATGCACTATCCCAATATCGCAGGCGGCAGGATCATATGACGTTTCAAACAGTAATGGGTGGGGTACGTGTTTCATCGGCCAATACCCCCGCTTGGCGCTAAGTCAACTTGAGCTGTATGTCTATATTCTGTTGGGGTCATATTTTTCATCTTTAAAAAATGGCGGTTAAAGTTAGCCAAGTTTTGAAACCCAACATCAAAACAAATTGTAGAAACCTGTGCGTCGGTTGCATATAGCATCCCACAAGCCTGGCCCACCCTAATGCGGTTGACGAACTCCACGAACTTATGACCGGTGGTCGACTGAAAATTACGGGAAAATGCTGTGGGAGACATGCGGGCAATCTCAGCCGCACGCTCAACGGGTATTTCTTCGGCAAAGTTATTTACAACGAAGTCGATAACCTCGCCAATTCTGGCCTGCTTGCCGTTACCATCGATTTGAACCATCTTACTGACAGATAGGGCTTTCTTTTCTGCATGCTCATTCACCCGCACCATGAGTCTTAAGAATGCGACAATGCGCTCAGGGCCCCGTGCATCGCGAATTGCTTCCATATGACCGCGAGCGAACGTAGGATTAAAACCAACAAACTCAATCCCAGATTGAGCCAAAGTTAACATCTGGCGCATTTCAGAAAATTCGGGAAAAGCAATTCTCAAAGAGTCTAAGCTAGATTGGCTAAATTGCACCAACATATCACGAGTTTCCACCTCACGCTTCCAGACCTCATCCGTGACCCAATTATGCGGCAGATTTGGCCCAGTCAGGTACAAAGTTCCTGGGCTGAAATCTCCAATGAAGTCGCCAACAAAAGCTTTGCCACGTGTCTGAACAATAAAATGCAACTCATATTCGTCATGGCTATGCCAGCGACATAGATCCGTCGGCCAACCATGTTCCAGGTATCGGATGCTGCGGGTGCTCCGATCAATAAACTCGATTTCTGGACTGATAATTGACATGGGTTACCTCAGGACATTTCCACCATCTACACAGATGGTTTGAGCCGTTATATATTCTGCTTGCTGGCTAGCCAAAAATACGGCTACACGCGCAATATCTTCCGGCAAACCCATGTAACCCAAAGGCACAGATTCACCTACTTCCCTTTTTTTTTGCCCCAGCTCTTTACCTTCAAACTTAGCAAACAATCCATCAACTGTTTTCCACATCGGCGTATCAATCACACCTGGTGAAATTGCATTTACCCGAATACCATGAGGCGCAAGAGCCAAGGCTGCTGATTGCGTATAGCTTATCACTGCAGCTTTGGTGGCACAGTAATGGGCAACTAAAGCCTCACCTCGGTGGCCAGCTTGGCTCGCCATGTTGATAATGGAGCCCTTGGTTGTAGTGGCTACCATAGATTTGGAAGCGGCTTGTAATAGTGCATAAAAAGCACGCACATTAACACCAAACAAACGATCCATTTGTTTCAAATCTGCTTCAAGTACCGAACCCATGTCAAACACAGCCGCATTATTGAAAAATACATCTGGCTGACAAGCCTGCACCCATCGTGTAGCCTCTCTCAAACTATTATCGTCTAGTAGGTCAAACTGCGCGTAGGTAAGATCCGCATCCGCGGTTCCGGCATATAAAGCAGCGATGTCTGTTGCAAGAACCTGTGCTCCTTGCGCCAAAAAATGTACAATGGTTGATTGGCCGATGCCACCATTAGCACCGGTGACGATACAAGTTTTTCCAGTTAAATCTGTGGGAGCAGCATTTATAGACATTATTTTACCGCTCCAAAAGTGAGGCCTTGCACCAGCTGCTTTTGGCAAAACCAGCCCAAGACAACAATGGGCCCAATGGCAGCCGTGGACACCGCAGACAATCGTCCAAAGAAAAGTCCTTCCGGCGCACGGTTGCCCTCAATCAATTTCGACAGGGTCGCCGCATCGATGGTGGTCAAGCGAACAGTCCAATAGGCCTCGTTCCAGCAAAAGATAAACGTCAGAAGTGCCGTTGATGCGATGCCACCCCAGGCCAAAGGAATAAGGATATCTTTGATCTCACCCCAAGTGCTGACGCCGTCCATTTTCCCGGCCTCAATGATGTCTTTGGGGATTTCCTTGAAATAGGTAAACAGCATCCAAATCACGATGGGCAAGTTGATCAAGCACAGCACCATAATAACCAGAAAATGTGTGTCGAACAGACCAAGAAAATTCTTGGTCAAAAATGTCATAGGATATAGTACCGCAGCAGCCGGCAGCATCTTGGTCGACAGCATCCACACCAAAATATCTTTGGTGTGGCGACTTGGGTCAAAAGCCATCGCATAGGCGGCGGGTACGCCCACGATCAGGGCAAATCCCGTGGCAAATGTTGAAGTGATCAC
>LAQD01000038.1:84586-84954 GCA_000981705.1 Rhodobacteraceae bacterium ASP10-04a | reverse complement strand
GGCTTCACCGCGTCGGCGTCCGTTTTGAAGCTGGTGAAGACCAGCCAAAAAATCGGGAAGAAGAAGACGAGTGCGATTGTCCAAGCCAAGACAGGCCACATGACCCTACCAAGTTTAGATGTTTGAGCAACTGCTGCCATTGACTCGTTCCTAATCCATCAAACTCTTGCCAACCATACGCAGCAAGAAAATTGCAACGATGTTGGCAAGGATTACGGCGAAGATGCCCGTGGCACTTGCGGCACCAATGTTATTCGAAGTAAACTCACCTATAAGATACGGTAGGTTTTTGTTCCCATTGCCGCGGCTCACAATCTCAATTTCCGCATAAAGCGACAGGTGAAAGATCGACTGGATCATCACCACGA
>LAQD01000038.1:84419-84552 GCA_000981705.1 Rhodobacteraceae bacterium ASP10-04a | reverse complement strand
GACCATGCACTCGCACCATCCAGCATTGCGGCTTCTTTTTGGGATTCATCTTCTGACTGCAAGGATGTCATGAAAATCAAAACCGCGAAGGGCGTCCACTGCCAGGTGACCATCATGATCACAGCATAGGCTG
>LAQD01000038.1:73153-84371 GCA_000981705.1 Rhodobacteraceae bacterium ASP10-04a | reverse complement strand
CCTATCACGGGGAAGTCACGCAGGCCGGCAACAAGTTCATTCAGACCAGAAACAGCAAGGCCATTTAAGCCTAAAACCGGGTCTAGGATCATGTTGATCCACAAAACCGCATTCACCGCAGGCATGACGAAAAATGGGGAAATTAATAGCACTCGAACAATGCCACGTCCCGGAAATGTTCGGTTGATGAGAACCGCAATCAAAAGGCCGAGGATCACAGTAAGTACAAGAATGCTTGAGACAATCAAAACGCTGTTCTGAATGGCCATCCAGAAATCTTTGGCATCCAAAACATATTTGTAATTTCCGAAGCCGCGCCAGTTGCTCAGGCTTGGGGTTGCCCAGTCAGGTCTTCTGAAATTGACCAGAACGTAGCGGATAAATGAAAAATAGAGGGTCATGCTCAGTGGGACCAGCATCCAAATCAACAAGAGCACAACGGCTGGTGTTTGGAGAAGTCTCGGTAGCGTTCTTTTGGCCATGGTACCGTATCCCTTTCAAAGCGAAATAATACTTTGCAGATATGTCGCAGGTGTCGTTAAGAAGGGAGCCCTATCCTAGTCCAAAGTTCAAGTTGGGCGGGTGATAAGGTGCATTGAGAGAAGAGGCCCAAAGATAGTTACAGGCCTCTCCTTTAGTATCTAAAGTCTAGAAATAGCCAGCTTCAGCCATGATCGCAGTCGCAGCAGCTTGTGAAGCAGCCAGGGCTTCTTCTACTGTTTTCGCGCCTGACAGTGCAGCAGCAATTTCTTGTGCTACAGCAGAACCCACTTCTGGGAACTCAGGGATCGCAGCAAACTGAACACCAACATATGGCTTCATGCTTGTTGCAGCAGGTGCTGCAGATTCGATCGCTGCCATTTCGGCCGCTGCAAAACCAGCAACTGCTTGGAACTCAGGGTAGGCGTATGTGGAAGCACGCGTACCAGTTGGAACAGAGCCCCAACCAAAGTCTGGGTGGTTTGCTACAGCTTGGATGTATGCTTTTGAAGTTGCCCATTCGATGAACGCATGTGCGGCTTCTGAGTTTGGTGAACCTGTTGGAACAGCCATCGCCCATGCCCACAACCAGTTGGCACCAACTGGGTTGCCAGCATTTGGTGATTGTGCGTAAGCAACGCCATCAACTGTCAAGAAAGATGCGGCGATTGTCGCGTCGATCCACATGCCACATTTGCCTTCGTTATACAAAGCCAAGATTTCATTAAAAGAGTTACCTTCAGAGCCTGGAGGGCCGTAGTTGCCAAGCAGATCAACGTAGAAGTTAATGGCTTCATTCCATGCAGCTGAATTTAAAGCAGGACGCATATCCGCATCAAACCAAGCACCACCGAATGAGTTTACCATAGTTGTGACGAACGCCATGTTGTCGCCCCAACCTGGCTTACCGCGCAAACAAGCACCGTAAACGCCATTGTCTGGGTCATGCATCGCCATTGCGGCACCTTTAACGTTTGCCCATGTGTCATTGTCACGTACAACAACGCCAGCAGCATCTGTCAAATCTTTACGGTACATAACCATTGAAGATTCGCCGTAAAAGGGTGCCGCATACAATGTGCCGTCGTGTGACAAGCCATTGCGCATTGCAGGCAGCATATCGTCAACGTCATAGTCAGCGCCAAAGTTCAGAGGCTCAATCCAGCCAGCAGCACCCCAGATAGGCGCTTCCTGCATGCCGATGTTGATGATGTCGTACTGCCCACCACCGGTTGCAGTGTCAGCTGTGACTTGCTCGCGCAAAACGCCTTCTTCTAAAGACACCCAGTTAAGGTTCACGCCAGTATCGGCAGTGTATGCTTCAGCAACTTTTTGCATGTTAATCATGTGACCGTTGTTCACGATCGCAATGGTTAAGTCCTGAGCCGATACAGCAGTCGCACCCGTAGCGGCTATCGCTATGATAGCGGCGGTATTAAATAAAGATTTCATGTTATCCTCCCTGAAATCGCGGTTGTTGGTTCAACCAGTATCCAGAATGTTAATCAAATTAGCCCTTCTAACAAATATATTTTACCCAAAGGGCAATACTTTTTATACATAATTTATGATCTATAGCTTAATTATTGCAATATTTATACAATTATTAAGAGTAGATGCTCCACCAAATGTGCCACACAATCGATCACCTACAGTCAAACTTTATACCAAGCGCCAACCTCAATCAGCTCATTGGACACCACACCATTTGTATTGCGTGACTACCCAAGAAAGCCCTCAACGCGACCAACGCCCCTAAAATGGGCAAAAAATTACGCTTAAATATTATTATAACTTAAATACAGATGTTTGAAATAAATTTTTATGAAGTTTAGGCGATCTATAAGGTTAAATATTGGTCGCCTTTCAATAAGGTCAGGCGGCTCAGACATTTTTATATATACTAGTTTAGCGTCGCCTCTGATATCAAATATTTACTGGAAAACCAAACGGGTACTGAGAGTAATAAACTAAAAAACCCTAGGCTTTGTACTTAAATATTTGGATTCGCCTAATACTTTACAAACAAAGGGACATAAGATGGTGATTCAATGAGTAAAGTATTAGAAAGTTAAATTTTGGGTTCATGTTATGGACTCTGTTTTATGGTCTGACTCAAAACCCAAATACAGGTACAAATAACAGAAAAAATTCTAGCTTATTTTGGGCCATATCAAGCATGGCCCAAAATAGTTTTTATTGGTTTGGAAAATAATCTTCACATGCCCCTTCACGGTACACATCCGCTGTGCAGCAATGCAAACCACCTCCAAATGCGTATGCATCACGCAGATCTACTTCTACAACTTCCATGCCTAACCTGTCCATTTGCTCAGCCTGATAGACCTCTGACTTCTCAACACAAACCGTTTTTGGATCCAGTACCAATACATTCATGCTCAGCCATGTAGAAGAATAGCACAAGGGCGGCGGTGCATTATGCGCAGGCTGTGCAGAATCCACAATCTCCCAGTCATTTTTCTTAAACATCTCACGCTGTTCTTCAGGTAAGCGGCGTTGTGGGTTGTTCAGGATCAGTCCAGGACGCAGCGGGGTAAAGGTGGCGTCAATGTGAATTGGATACGGATCACCCGGGAAATTCACTGCATGCACCCGATGATCTGGAAAGTGCCGGCGCAACCATTCAATTCCCTTCATATTCGTAGTAAACCCATGTTGAACGACCAAGTCACGGCCAAAGCGCAAGACGTCTGCTGCGTCAAACAAGGGCTCCTCCTCAGTCGTCACAAAGAATTTTTCTGCTGCCCATTTCAAACGTTTTTCAACACCAATTTTATCTGACAAATAGTCAGGGTGATAGTCAGCATCAGTCAAGCGTGGCTTGGGCGCAGCCTCATGGCGAAACTTAGGGTCTTCGTCAAAATACTGTTCTAGCAATGGTCGATAATTTAAGTATTCAAACCAGCGGCAGCGATAAGACATTGTGGCTTCTAAAATTTCAGAGCCCACAGTCAGCAAAACATCCCGTGGTGGCATGCAACCAAATTGGCTCTCCGTTTGAAAATCTGGCGTAAGAACAGCTTGCGAATGATCAATCGATGTTGGCCGATCCACCCGCACCCCGCGCTTTTTTAGCAATAATGCAAAATTATCTAGTAGCTCGTTCGCTCGATCAATAGTCTCTTGCGGTCGTCGACCCCATTGGCCCCGCATATCACTGTCCTCCGGCACTTTTGCTTCCAGTGCCGGTTCTTCAGCAGGTATGTGGCAATCATCCGCACGACCAACAATAACATGTCGTAGCGGATCCCATTCATTCCAACTGTTCACGACTGTTTTCTGAGTATCGCTCATTTCGAGGCTCCCGTTTGGGTGGTAAATTATGATCTATTGCCTCGCAGATAGATAGTTTTTCGGAAGCTGACTAGATCAAAGCGATGCATCGCCCAAAGGGAGCGACTTTTAACTCTGTATATTGACACCACCAACCTACAGATGCAGGCAGAGGTAAGAGAACAGAGGATCAGATATGAAAAACTATGTTTACAGGGGCGACCTCCCAGATGATTTAGACCTAGGCCCAACTGTAGCCATTGACTGTGAGACCATGGGCTTAAACCCTAAGCGCGACCGGTTGTGTGTTGTCCAGCTGTCCAGCGGTGACGGTAATGCGCATCTGGTACAAGTAGCCAAGGGTCAATCGTCGGCCCCAAACCTTTGCCGGATGCTGGAAGATCCAAATGTGTTAAAACTGTTTCACTTCGGCCGGTTTGATATCGCAGCGATGTTTGAAACGTTTGGAGCACTTACAGCTCCCGTCTATTGCACCAAAATTGCTAGCCGATTAGTCCGCACCTACACAGATCGGCATGGCTTAAAAAACCTACTTCAAGAGTTACTCTCTGTTGATATCTCAAAGCAACAACAGTCCTCAGATTGGGGCTCAAAGAAATTGTCTAAGGCGCAGATTGAATATGCAGCCTCTGATGTTTTGTATCTGCATCGACTTCGGGACTCGTTAAACCAAATGATGATCCGAGAGGACCGGATGGAAATGGCGCAGTCTTGCTTTGACTTCCTACCCACCCGGGCCAAGCTTGATTTGGCCGGTTGGCCAGATAATGATATATTCGCCCATTCTTAACTCACAACAGGCAAGCAAGAGGCAATATGAGACTTTCGTTTGATGATAGGTATTCAGCCTTTGTGGCATGGGTGAAAACCCTCCTGCCTATTGCTGCGCTGGGTCTATTATCAACAATTTTCTTATTTTCCGGTAAGGTCGATGTAACTCAATCACTTCCCTATGCTGAACTTAATGTAGCCGAAATCATTCGGGAGCAAAGGATTACACGGCCCTACTTCACAGGAATTTCTGACAATGGAACCAAGATTGCGATTTCCGCAGCCTATGCATCTCCAGGCGCTCAAAATGCAGATATTTTGAATATCAACGAACTTTCCATCATTATGGCGCCTGACCACGCGAGAGCGACGCAAATAACGGCAGGCGTTGGTACACTAGATTCAAGTACTCAAATTGTAGTAATTTCAGAAGACGTCCAGATAGCCGCCACACCAGATTTTTGGCTTACAACAGATGTTTTGATAGTGGACCTTAAGCGGGGGATTGCCACGGCAGACAGTGAGTTTCACGGTGTGACAGCACTAGGAGCTATCAAGGCAGGCAAAATGGTCGTAGAAATGACTACTAATGATGGCCAAATCGTTTTCACAAACGGTGTACACCTGATATACTACCCCAAACCAAACTAATCGAGGTACGCTGTGCGACACTTTATATTGACCCTTACAGCCGTGATCTCGGCTTTTTGTTTCGTCATTCCCCTGCACGCGCAAACTAGTCTATCCTTAGGTGGCTTCAGCCCAGACCCAGAAGCCCCTATTGAAATGACCGCAGACAGACTTACGGTGAACCAACTTGACGGATCGGCGCAATTCGAAAGTAATGTTGTAATTTCACAGGGTGATATTCATATCGCCGCAGAACTTGTGACAGTCACCTATCTGAAAGATGGGGGAATAGACCAGCTGAACGCTACTGGTGGTGTGACCTTTGTAACCCAAACAGAATCAGCCGAAGCAGAAACGGCGGACTATGATCTGACTAATCGCCAATTGGTAATGAGTGGTGGAGTTTTACTCACCCAAGGTCAGCGAGCTATTTCCGCTGATAAGATGAGTATTGATTTAGAGACAGGTGCCGCCCTAATGGAAGGCCGGGTTCGTACCACCCTGTCCAGAGGGTCGAAGTAGTGGCCGAGCATACGTTTGAAGTGGCCGAAGGTCAGGGTGGACTGAACATTGAATCACTGCGTAAAAGCTATCGCAAACGGTTGGTGATCCGAGATGTGAGCATGCAACTACATCGTGGCGAAGTTGTAGCGCTTTTGGGGCCTAATGGCTCTGGAAAAACTACCTGTTTTTATTCTATCGCAGGCCTAGTGACACCAGAGGGTGGCAAAGTGATTGTCGATGGCCGCGACGTAACACGCTTGCCAATGTATCGCAGGGCTCGGCTTGGCATTGGCTACTTACCACAAGAAAATTCGATATTTCGCGGGATGACCGTTGAAAACAATATCCTTGCTGTCCTTGAATTAAGTGAACCAGATCGAAAACGTCGCAATGGACGCTTGGAAGAATTACTTAATGAATTCTCGATCGATCATCTCCGTCGTGCGCCAGCATTGGCACTTTCAGGCGGGGAGCGCCGCCGTGTTGAGATTGCTCGATGCTTGGCGGCTGATCCAAAATACTTACTTCTTGATGAGCCATTTGCCGGTGTCGACCCAATTGCCGTTCATGAAATTAGAACATTGGTATCAGCTCTAAAAAAGCGTGGCTTAGGCATATTAATAACAGATCACAACGTCCGAGAAACCCTGGAAATCGTTGATCGCGCCTACATACTACATGATGGTAAAGTCCTAATGAGCGGCACCACAGAGGAAATCATTAAAGATGAAAATGTGAAGCGCGTGTATCTGGGTGAAAACTTTCGTTTAGTATAAGTGTTAGTTTTAAGTTGACAATAGGCCCTTATATTTTGCCCACTGGGTTTGTGATACGTTGTAATCTTATTCAGCTAAATCAAACAAACTGCATTAGGCAACTTGCGTTTCAATATGGACACGTAATTAATGATTGATATGGCCAGTTCACTTACAGTTTGCATTGTAATGCTGCTTTTTAAGGAGACGAAATGCTTTATCAAATTACTGGAAGACAGATCGATATTGGCGCAGCCTTACAAACTCATGTGAAATCTGTTGTGGATGTTATCACTAAAAAATATGCAGGGCGGCCGACTGATGCGGTGATTGTTTTTTCTCGCAGTTCAAGCGAATATGTTTGCGAAGTGAGCGTCCACCTCTCGACCGGCCTCACAGCCCAAGCGAAGGCGCACAACCATGAAATCTATTTAGCTTTTGACACAGCCTCCGCAAAAATGGAGAAGCAGTTGCGCAGATATAAGCGCAGGTTGAAGGATCATCACCAAAATAGAAGACAGCCCGTTGAACTTTCCAGTGCATCCTCGTATATCCTCGCTAGCGAAGGCGAGTCGAATGCCTCAGAGCCAGAAACATTGCAGCCACTAATAGTCGCTGAGGTGGAAGACAAAATTCAATGCCTGTCAGTTGGTGAGGCAGTGATGCAAATGGAACTAGCCGGCATACCGGCCCTTGTCTTCAGGAACGAAGGCCATAATGGAGTCAACGTTGTATACCGCCGTGATGACGGCAACATTGGGTGGGTCGATCCGGCTTAGGCCCAAGTACAGCTAAAGAAATATGGATTTACTTAAAATATTGCATCCCGACGCTGTCCGTAATACGCAGTCTGTTGGCAGTAAAAAACGTCTTTTCCAAGACTTAGCTTTGATTGCATCACAAAACTATGGTATTGATCCAGAGGATGCTGTTGAGGCGCTTTTGGAGCGGGAAAATTTGGGTCCAACCGGGGTGGGCCGCGGCGTCGCCCTACCTCATGCCCGACTTGAAAATCTAGATCGTATTGTTGGATGCTTTATCAAATTGGATCGCCCAATTGATTTCAATGCAGTCGATAGGCAACCTGTTGACCTTGTTTTTGCTCTATTTGCGCCCTTGTCGAGTGGTGTTGAACACCTCAGGTCATTGGCTTTGGTGTCTCGCACATTGCGTGATCCTGAAGTTTGCATGAAGCTACGAAACAACGAAAATGCTGCCACATTGCTTGCTATTTTGCATGAAGGGCCAGCCTCTGCTGCCGCTTAGGGCTAAAACAGCTGAATTTCAAAATTGATTATGCTATTGGATAAAGCTTTTCAAAATGGCTCACCACAGCCAGTACTTTCTGTACCTTTGGATGGCTTTGAGTATGCCTATAATTATATAAGTAAAAAGTGCAATTTTCGTAATAGCCCGAGTTTTTTTAGAAAACTAAGTAGCATAGATTCTTGGAGCTATTTTTCTTAGTATTCGTAAAGTGTTCGAGCAAAGTTTAATCCAGCTCCCGCAACCAAGAATAAACTAAGCCCTTGTGTTTAAATGGGTTTTTTTATTTTTGGAGTAAAGCTTTACTCGCAGTGTCTACAACATCTGTAGGGCGCCCAAGCCGCCAAGCGAAATTTTTTCTAAAAGTCTGCTGGAAGATAAAGGCGTTAAGATAAGGATTGTGTTTTAGCTGACCTTCTAGTCTATACTTGCCCAATGAAGGAAAATAATAAGCCCCGCTTCGCCGCGCGCCTCAACGCGTTTAAAATTGGTGCCGGTGAATATTGGCCTGGAAAAAATTCGATCACAACGGCTGATCTTTTAAGCCGTGCAGCCACCGCTGGCCTAAATGCGGCTGATCTGAATTATCCAGATCATTTTGTTGACGATAGTCCCGCTGATCTGACACGCGCCTTGGATGATAATGGGATAATACTTAACGGTATGGCGATGCGTTACTACACTGAGTCGGGCTATAAATTGGGGGCATTTACGCATCCAGATTCTACAGTTAGGCGGGCGGCAATTGATGAGACAAAACGTGGGTTAGACGTCTTGGCTAAGATGGGTGGCAACCTGATGACACTATGGATGGGGCAGGATGGTTTCGATTATTCTTTCCAGATGGATTATGAGCGCGCGTGGGGTGATACAATTGAAGCTATGATTGAGGTGGCTGATCACATTCCTGCAATCGATATAGCTTTGGAATACAAACCCAATGAGCCGAGAGCCTTTGCGTTAATGCCTGATGCCGCTACGACACTTCTGGCAATCAAGGAGATTGGGCGGGATAACACTGGCGTCACTTTAGATTTTGCACATGTACTTTATGCTGATGAAATGCCTGCCTTTGCTGCAGCCCTGGTCGCGCGCCACTCGCGTATACTTGGTGTACATCTGAACGATGGTTACGGGAAGTGGGACAATGGATTAATGGTTGGATCTGTTCACCCAATCCAAACGATTGAATTGCTCGTCGAGCTGGAGCGCTTGGGGTATGATGGCACTATCTATTTTGACACATTTCCTGACCATTCCGGCCTCGACCCTGTTGAAGAGGCACGAACAAATATTGAGGTTGTGCAACGGCTGCGTGCAACAGCTGCGAAGCTGGCAGGCAGTGCCGAACTACAGGCAGCGATTTCGCGGCAAGACGCGCCAACGGCTATGCGTTTAGTTCAGGCGACAATGCTCGCATGAGCTTACTAGTCGCAGGTTCATTACACTTAGATGTCGTTTTGCGCGCTCCGCACTTTCCG
Organism: Rhodobacteraceae bacterium ASP10-04a; assembly: GCA_000981705.1. Lineage (GTDB taxonomy): Bacteria > Pseudomonadota > Alphaproteobacteria > Rhodobacterales > Rhodobacteraceae > Planktomarina > Planktomarina antarctica. Next base: position 75,169 of record LAQD01000038.1, on the reverse strand, counting down.
GGTCTTGATGAGACTGTGTCCGGAAGTTCTGTCGACTATGTATTTGGTGGGAAGGGTGGAAACCAGGCCGTTTCTGCTGCACGCATGGGGGCTGAAGTGCATTTTGCTGGGCGTACTGGCAGTGACCTTTTTGGTGATATGATACGTGAAACACTTGACTCCAGCGGTGTTGGGTTGTCACAGCTCCAACACGAAGATGGGCCCAGCGGGATGAGCGCTGCTATTGTTGATTCAAATGGTGAATATGGTGCGGTCATCGTTTCAGCAGCTAATCTTAACATTGTAGCACATGAGGTAGACGTGCCGGAAGGGACATCGCTTGTTATTTTGCAAAATGAAATCCCTGGTGAGGTTAATCTGGAAGTAGCCCTTAAGGCCAAGGCGATTGGCGCTAAGGTTTGGTTAAACGCTGCACCGGCACGCAAGATATCAAATGATTTGGTTGAGGCAATAGACTTACTGATTGTAAATAAAGTGGAGGCCGAATTTTACGCGCGTTTAGGGTTTGCAGTGAATTTATTAAAGACCCTTGGCGCTGATGGTGTTTCTTATGAGGGCGTACAGTATTCAGGCTTTCCAGTTGACGTGGTATCGACCCATGGGGCCGGCGATATGTTCGTGGGTGCGCTAGCCTCGCAAGTAGTTTATGGTACGAACATGGTCGGTGCGATCAAATTTGCACAGGCTGCGGCGGCCCTGCATGTTTCTTCTCAACTAGATAAGCGTAAGAAGTTAAACAATCAGGCCGTGACTACATTTTTAGCAGCTCAAGATAAACGGTAGAACCTCGCGGCTGTACCACCAAAAATTTCTGCTTGCTCAGTTTCGGACAAACTTTGAGTTAGGTCTTGCGCTATGTCGTGCCAGTCGCCGTATTCTGTCTGCAAACGGCAGACAGGCCAATCTGACCCCCACATTACCCGTTCCGCGCCAAAGGCTCCGAGGATGTGTTCTGCGAATGGGCGTAGGTCATCTATTGTCCAACCTTCACCCGCTTCTGTGACGAGCCCGGAAAATTTACAACAGCCGCTCGTCTCATTGGCCAGTTGGGACATGCCAGTGGCCCATTTTGAAAATGCGTCTTTACCTGAGCGTTGATCACAAATTTGCGGTTTCATGCAGTGATCGTAAACGACGCGCATTTCTGGGTAGCGCTTTATAAGTTTTAAAAAATTGTTTAGATGCACGGCGAAGCCAAGCGCATCAAGGGTTATGTTCAAATCAACCAAGGCCTGAAACGCCCACTGCACGTCGTCACGCAACATCCAGTTCACATCTGGGATATCCTGGATCATTGGCCGTACACCAAGAAATTTTGGGTGTGCCGCAAATCGTTCAAGATGTTTCATGTCACTTGGGTTTTCAAAATTAATCCAGCCCACAACGCCTTTAATAGAAGGCGTGGCATCTGCCAATCCCAACATATATTCTGTTTCATGGACGGTGGCAGCAGCTTGGACGACAACAGTGCCGTCTATGCCATGCCTTTCCAAATTTGGCTCAAGGTCGGAGGGGCCATACGCGCGGTTTAAGGTTAGGTTTTCAAGCGGCATCCAATCATAGTCACCTCGCAACGGTTGCCAGAAATGTTGATGTGCATCGATTTTTAGGGTGTGTTTTAAAGAGGGTTTCATGTGGGGGCATCCTCACGCATGAGGCCTGCTGTCTTCAAGTCTGCCCAAAGTTCTGCAGGTATATCAGCATGTGCGGCTTGTAGGTTACCAGCCATTTCGGCCACCCCTTGGCCACCAGGGACCACACTAACATGGGCGGGGTGCAAAAGTGGAAATTGGAAAGCAGCGTCAACCATGCGAACATTGTGATCACTGCAAACTACTTCTATTGCATTTACGCGGTCAATTATGTCCTGAGGCGCAGGCTCATAGTTGTAGAAGGACCCAGGCTTTGCGCCAGTGGCTAGGATACCAGAATTGTAAGGGCCGCCCGTTATGATACCAATTCCGCGCTTCTCGCAAAGGGGCAAGAAGCTATCAAGGGCTTTTTGCTCTAAGAGAG
>LAQD01000038.1:60554-73103 GCA_000981705.1 Rhodobacteraceae bacterium ASP10-04a | reverse complement strand
CCTCCCACTCATTCACGCCGCCACCAATAGCTTTGACCATTCCTTGGTCGCGCAAAGAAATCATTGCGTCATAACCTCGTCCAGCAAAGAATTCATCAACGCGCATGTCCGAGGCAGCTTTTGAGCCGTGAGAAAACGCGCACAGATCATGGACGTATAAAATGTCGATCTGATCCACACCAAGGCGTGAAAATGAATGTTCAAAGGAACGCATAACGCCGTCATAGGTGTAGTCAAAGTTCTCACGCCGTTGTGGCACATTAAACCACTTACCAATGCCCGCGCGATGTTCTGGGGAACAGTACTCAATTAGGCGACCAACCTTGCTGGATAAGATATACTCATGGCGCGGCTTGTCCCGCAGAAATGGGTTCAAGCGTGTTTCTGACAACCCCAGGCCATAAAGTGGTGCGGTGTCAAAGTAGCGCACACCGCCACCCCAAGCAGCATCAAGTGTTGCCCGTGCCTCGTCGTCTGAGATTGCCTTATAGAGATTTCCTAATGGTGCCGTGCCAAAGCCCAATTCAGTAAATGTTAGGCCACCATTCCGGAGCCTATCCCAGTGCCGTGTTTTTAACGTCATCCCAATCTCCCTGCGTATTCACAACAACTTAGCCAGTTTTTCTTTGCATGAATAGACTACCAGTTATATGGTTTAAAAAGAGGGAAAATGATTATGACAATGAATTTTAAAAGTATCTTTGGTGAAACGAAACCAGTCATTGGTATGGTCCATATTGGGGCTTTGCCTGGATCTCCTCTTTTTGATCCGGCCCTTGATTTGGTAGCAAGCGCGCGCGCTGATCTTTTAGCTTTGCAAAAAGCGGGCTTTGACGCCGTGATGTTTGGTAATGAAAATGACCGACCCTACGAGTTTGACGTTGATACAGCTTCAACTGCAACGATGGCAGTAATTATTGGCCAGCTTAAATCAGAAATTACAGTGCCTTTCGGTGTGAATGTGCTTTGGGATCCAATGTCGAGTATTGCACTGGGTGTGGCTACTGGGGCTGCTTTTGTCCGTGAAATTTTTACGGGTACTTATGCATCTGACATGGGCCCATGGACGCCTGATGCCGGAGGTGCAATGCGCTACCGTAATCGGTTGGGACGCCCTGACATGGCCATGCTTTACAATGTCTGCGCTGAATTTGCGCATTCTCTTGATCAGCGCTCTCTACCGGACCGCGCACGCAGCGCCGTGTTTTCATCGATTCCCGATGCCATTCTTGTGTCTGGCCAGATTACTGGTGAGGCTGCGGCCCTTTCAGATTTAGAGGCAGTAAAAGCTGTTCTGCCTGGGACGGCGGTTATGGCAAATACCGGTGTGAAGCACGATACCGTTGCGGACATTTTGGCAATAGCAGATGGCTGCATAGTGGGTTCATCGCTAAAGGTTGATGGTGACACTTGGAACTGCATCGACCCGGAACGTGCTTCAGATTTTATGGACCGCGCCAGAGCGGCAAGAATATGAAGAACCGCATTAAGCACGATTTGATGGACCTGATGATGATCCCGGGGTTGTCGGGGCATGAGGACCGCGTGCGGCGGGATTTGCGCGACCGATTGGGTGCGATTGGTGTTGAAAGCAGGTCAGACCGTTTGGGAAACCTAGTTGCGCATTTCCCGGGTGAGGGGCTGCGCGTCATGCTGTTCACACATATGGACCAGCTTGGGTTTATTGTACGCCGCATAGAGGCAGATGGGTTGATCCGTTTGGAGCGACTTGGGGGTGTTCCCGAACGTGCATTGGCTTCCCAAGAAGTTTTGATTTGTGTGGGCGAAGGGCGTGATGTTTCCGGTATTATCGCAAACAAGAGTCACCACGCAACTACACCCTCAGAGAAATATCAGGTGACACCCTACGCCGAGCTTTATGTAGATACCGGGCTGTCGTCCGCCTCTGAGGTTGAGGCAGCAGGTATTTGCATTGGCGCCCCAGTTGTTTATGCGCCTCAGGCCGTAGAGTTAAGCGGTAATCGTATTTGTGGCACCAGTATTGACGACCGCGCCGGGTGCGCTGTTTTGCTTGAGGTAGCACGTTTATTAAAAAACCGAACAAGTGGTCCACCAGTTGACTTGGCCTTCACAGTGCTTGAAGAGTTCAACCTTCGTGGAGCCCTGCCGCTAGCGCAAAGTTTGTTGCCGGATATCGCAATACAGCTAGATCTGATGCTCGCAACAGATACACCAGACATGGAAGCGCGTGGTGAAATGGTGCTGGGTGGTGGTCCAGGAATGAGTATGTATTCATTCCATGGGCGGGGAACTTTGAATGGTGTAATCCCGCACCCTGCAATGGTTGACCTATTTGAGCGAGCTGCCAATGCTAAAGATATTTCTTTGCAGCGAAGTGCCCAAGTTGGAGTGTTAACAGACCTATCTTATGTGCAACTGGTCGGCGAAGGTGTTGCTTCAATCGATATGGGATTTCCAATGCGGTATTCGCATTCGGCACGTGAGCTTTGCGATTTGACCGATTTGGTTTCACTGGCCAAGTTACTGGATGCTGCAGTCCACCAAATAGGACAAAAATTCTCCTTAAATCGGGATGAGTATACATGACGGGCTATACGCTTGGGATTGATATTGGGACCTATGAAACAAAAGGTGTTTTGGTAGATGGGGCTGGCACGATCTACGCGCAGGCTGCGCGCGGTCACAAAATGCTGGTGCCTGAACCTGGCTGGGCAGAGCACAATCCAGAAGAAAACTGGTGGGGAGATTTTGTTTTTATTTGCAAAACCCTTTTAAGCGAAAGTGGCATAAACGCATCTCAGATCAATGCTGTCGCTTGCAGTGCTATTGGCCCTTGTATGTTGCCCGTAGATACAAACGGTGATCCGTTAATGAACGGTGTTCTATACGGGGTTGATGGGCGAGCCGAATCTGAAGTCCGTGAATTAAGTCAGCGCATTGGCGAAGAGACTATAATTTCCCGCTGTGGTAACGCCCTGACGTCTCAATCCGTTGGGCCCAAAATACTTTGGTTAAAGCGGCAGCGCCCAGAAATTTTTTCTAAAATGGCCTATATTCTTAGTTCGACCAGTTTCATTGTGATGCGCCTCACTGGGGAGGTGGTAATAGATCATTACACAGCAGCAAACTTCTCTCCACTCTATGATGTTACCACACAGACATGGGTTGATGATCTGGCTGATGATATTGTGCCATTAGAAAAACTACCTCGATTAATGTGGTCAAATGAAATTGCGGGCCATATCACCAAAGAAGCAGCAGAGTTGACGGGTCTTGCTTTTGGCACACCCGTTACTGTGGGGACGATCGATGCCGCAGCAGAAGCACTTTCTGTTGGGGCTGATAAGCCGGGCGATATGATGATGATGTACGGTTCAACTATTTTTATTATCCTTCGGGCACAATCTAGAGTAGCTGATCCGCGCATCTGGTACGCACCTTGGTTGTTCAAGGGGGAGCATGCATCAATGGCGGGGCTGGCCACGTCTGGTACACTTACCCATTGGTTTCGCGATCAAGTGGCGCGAGATTTATCTGTCCAAGATGCGTTTCCAGCCTTGGCTGAGGAGGCTGCCAAATCTCCGCCTGGCGCCAACGGACTCTTGATGTTGCCGTATTTCTCCGGTGAACGAACACCAATTCATGATGTAAATGCCAAGGGTGCTATGTTCGGCTTTAACCTTACGCACACTCGTGGCGACATGTATCGTGCTTTAATTGAAGGGATTGCACACGGTACACGCCACGTGACCGACACTTTTACTCAGCTAGGTCAGGCTCCCATACGTTTGCTTGCGGTTGGTGGTGGAACAAAGAATGCTCTTTGGCTTCAAGTGACATCAGACATAACTGGTATTGATCAAATTGTCTGTGAGAAAACTACAGGGGCAAGCTATGGAGATGCGTTTTTAGCGGCAGTTGCTGTTGGTTTGGTGGAGCGAGATAGCATCTCGAAGTGGAACCCGGCTGTGAAGACAATAATTGCTCAACCAAACGTTACCTATGACAAAGCGCATGATTTGTTTCATAGGCTTTATGAGCAGACTAAAGACATTGCGAGAGAGCTTACTTAACTGCGCCTGCAGCCATACCCTTGATGATATATTTCTCTAGAAAAATAGCAACAATCACAAGCGGTAGAATTGCGGCCGATGAAAGTGCCGCCATCGACCACCAGTTGATCCCCTGTGACCCAGTTTGTGAAGCTACCATGACTGGCAGTGTCGAGGCATTGCTTGACGTTAGTAGCGCTGCAAAAAAGTATTCATTCCAGCAAAGTACCAGCGACAGAATAAATGCAGCTACCATACCGGGAAGCGCTATGGGCAAAACTATTTGCGTGAAGGCACCCCAAATTCCAAGGCCATCGACAAGGGCTGCTTCTTCTAATTCGATTGGAATACCTTGAAATTGGTCGCGCATAATCCAGATTACAATGGGTAGGACCATCAAAGTATACAGTAAGATCAATCCGATCCTACTGTCTAATAGTCCCAAAGATTTGTATAAAATAAGAAACGGGAGAGCAAGAACTACGGGCGGTAGGATCATTTGGCTTAGGAAGAAAAACGAAATGTCCGAGTTTTTCATAAATCCAAACCGGTAGCTGAAGCGTGATAGGCCGTAAGCGGCTAGAGACCCTAGTATTACTGCAAGAAGCGCTGCAGATATTGAAATAATAGTGCTATTCCAGAAGCGTTTAAAAAACTCTTCGCGAACTGTAGAGACCTCTCCAATCAATCGGGGCGAAAGGCCTATAGATTCCCAACCCTTCCATCTTGGCGTAAAATCCCACCATGGAATTAGATTTCCCTTCATAACGTCTGGAGCAAGTTTAAATGATGTTGTGATTGTCCATAAAATTGGGAACAGGCAGACTATCATCCATATAAAAAGAGCAGTATAAATTGCTACACGGCTAGCCCACCATTTGGTGTTTACCCGCAGGTCAGCTTCATGTTCTTTGAAAATGGCAGTCATGCTGGCCGCTCCATCCATCGGCTAACCAGCTTTAAAAGCAGGGTAACAAAAATTATGATTAGAACTAGATAGACCATTGCCAATAAAGTGCCATAGCCTACGTTTGAACGGTCTCTGTATTCGCGGAAAATGAAGCTTGTGACACTGTCGGTTGCACCACCTGGACCGCCGGAGGTCACATTGATAATCACGTCAGCTAATTTTAATTTAAAAATAATTCGGATCACCACCGCTGTAACAGAAACAGGCAACATTAATGGAAATACAATCTCCTTAAAACTCTGCCAGCCAGATGCACCATCCACTTTTGAGGCTTCAAGAACCTCACGCGGTAGGGCCTGAAGGCCAGCCAAAAGCATAATCATCATAAATGGAATAAAAGTCCACGCGTCCATAGCCATTATCATAAAGCGCGCAATTTCAGGGTTTCCAAAGAATGTAGGCTCCCCCCCAAACTCGCGGATAAGGCGAGAGACTGGCCCGAACCGGACCTCAAACATGGATTTCCCAATCATCCATGAGACAGCTACGGGACTTAGCATTAAGGGCAGGAGAAAGACGACGCGAAAGAACTTGCGGGCCCGAATTTGGGCGTTCAGTAGGAGTGCCAGGCCAAACGCGATTACGTATTCCACGCCTACTACTAGTACATAGTAGACCATATTTTTTAGTGCATTCCAGTAGAAGCTGTCATTCCACATCTGAACAAGATTATCCCAGCCATTGGGCTGTGGCCCGTTTGGGGATGCAAGGTTCCAATCAGTAAAAGAAATATAAAGTGCAAAAAGTAGAGGAAAGACAACAAGGCTTATAACAAAGAGTGCTGCCGGTAGCACAAAAAGGGTGCGCTTTCCTTTCTCTCCATTGACAATGACCTGTGCGAAACAGAGGGCCGTAGCCCAAAGCATATACGCATACAAAATTGGGCGCCATGTTTCGAAGCCAATACTAATATGGTCGGCCTGATATGCCGCTTGCAAGACAGCTAATGAAACACACAGCAGAGCAGAGCCCCATACCAATGACTTGCCAAGACGTTTGCGGCCGTCCGAGATATTATCGGCAGTCACTGTGTGTAAAAGGTCGCCAACTGTATTCATAATGGGTCTCTAGAAAAATCGGAGGTGTGTTTTCATTACAAAACAGGCGGCACCGAGGAGCCGCCTGTTCAAAGTTTATAGAATTACGATCACATGCCAAGCGAAGCTTTGTAAACTGAAATCTGACTATCGCGGCCGATCTGGTCTGTGATTTTCTCCCAAGCTGCCGCAATGGCATCCGCAGTTTCCTGCGCAGAGCTATACTGGCCAGCATAGCCCTTTGCCAACTCATCTTCGGCCACAGAGTAATACTGGAAGATGCCTGGAATGCGGGGTTCGATCGCTGCGTTAGGGTGATTATAGCTATCTGCGTTAGAACCAAGATAGTCCTCGACATATTCGCGGTCATAACCGGCCTCTTCCCACTCTTCATACTGGAAGTGTGAGTTGCGATAAGGCTGAAAGCCCGATGGGTATGCAGAAGCCCAGAGAGAAAGATCTTTACCACCAAGATGGGCAGCAGCAGACCAAGCCGCTTTTTTCTTTTTCTCGTCGCCATCTACTCTTGCCATGACGTAAACGCCCCAGCCAATATAGGCCATGTTTGGCGCTTCGTTTCTGGTTTCTTCCCAGGCTCCAGCTTTTGCGTTGTAAACACGGTCTGAAGCTGGATTGATACCAAAGCCCACAACATCACCGACAACAGATGTATCAGATGTCCGTGCGCTTGAACCCACATCGCCCCACCAAGATAGCATTGAGCCAGTTCCAGCGAGGAACTGTTGGAACGCCGTTGTACCAGGGTCTGCGTTAATCTGATCAGTAGGGTATGCACCCGCTTCAATCAGATCCATTACGTCTTGGATGGCTTGGACCCAAGCTGGATTGTTTACCATTGGTTTCATTGTGTCTGGCTCAAACAACCAAGCCGGGCTATTTGGGTGCTTAGCATATGCTGATGCACGGTTTTCAAGGAAGTAGAAGCCGAAGCCTCCCCAGCCCTTGAGTGGGTCAAGATAACCATGTGCTGGAAGTCCAGTAAGTGGATCTTCCTTGCCAATTAACTCTTTAGAGACCTCATTAATCTCCTGCCAAGTGGTGGGCACATCACGGCCAGTGATAGAGCCTGGGCCAAAGTAATCTTTGCGGTAAGCAAATGTGTGACAGTCACCATCAATCGAGACCCTGTACGTTTTACCACCCCACGTACCAACAGGAGCCTTAAGATAATCTACATAGTCGTCCATGTCGATTTGCTCTTTAACCCACTCAGGCATTTCTGAAGCAAGACCTTTGCCAAGCACATCACCTTCAAACGGTGCACCCATCTCGATAATATCAAAATCAACGGTACCAGTCGCAATAGACTGCTGAAGGCGTGCATTATAGTCGCCTTGAGCCAGGTCAATCCAGTTGATTTTCGCACCTGTGTAAGCTTCCCACGGCTTCAAAAAACCACGGAAAAGAAAGTTGTGTAGGTTTTGATTGTTGAGCCCCATAAAGGTTAACTCAACACCGTCAAATTCCCCCTCAGCAACATTGCCTTTGGTGGCGCCTAAGCACATTTTACCAACTTTTTGCCAATCACTGTCGGTGGGTGATCCTGCACCAACACCCGGAATTTTTAAGATCTCGGCCCGAACATTACTGTGCCCATCTGATAACGCACCTTGAGGCATCATCGCTACGGCTCCAAGAGCTGCAGAACCCTTCAGCATTTGACGCCGGTTCATTTTTTGAGCAGCTTTAATGTAATTATATAGGTCTACTTTCACGTGAATCCTCCCAAGAATCATCAAAGTTAATTACATGAAAGAAATGTAATGGCGCATAAAGTAAGTACTTATTTGAATAAATTACGCCTAGTATTTCTAACATAAAAAAATACTACGATTTAAAATTATGAAGAGTCAATAAAGAGTCCGTATATAAAACCGGGTTTTACTGTTGGGCGTAGACAGTACGAAATTGTTTAGTTAGAATTACAACTCACAGGAGGCGCATCTCAATGGCAAACGTCACAATAAACAAAATTCGTAAATCCTATGATGCCCTGGAGGTTATCCATGGGTTGGATATTGATATTGCCGATGGTGAGTTTGTAGCGCTAGTTGGTCCATCCGGCTGCGGCAAATCTACACTTTTAAGGATGGTCGCTGGGTTAGAGGGTATTGATAGCGGCACTATTACAATCGGTGAACGAGTAGTAAACAATCTCCCTCCCTCCGAACGAGATATTGCAATGGTTTTCCAGACTTACGCCTTATACCCACACAAATCAGTGGCAGAAAATATGGGTTTTGCGCTGAAGGTTGCTAAAACCAGCAAGTCGGAGATTGACCGCAGGGTGAAAGACGCCGCTGAAATACTAAGCCTGACAGAATACCTTGACCGCAAGCCCCGCCATCTGTCCGGTGGCCAACGCCAACGTGTCGCAATGGGCCGGGCTATTGTGCGTGACCCTCAAGTATTTTTGTTTGATGAACCACTGTCTAATCTTGACGCAAAGCTGCGCATTCAAATGCGAATTGAAATCAAAGAACTGCACCAACGTTTAAAAACTACAACGATCTTTGTGACCCACGATCAGATTGAGGCCATGACATTAGCAGACCGAATTGTGGTCATGCAGAGTGGGCTCATAGAGCAGATTGGCACACCTCTTGAATTATACGACAACCCAACCAACCAATTTGTGGCAACATTCATTGGTGCGCCATCAATGAACTTGCTTGGTGGTGTTCTATCAAAAGGTATCGTGAAGGTTGGGGAAGAGCAGTTTGCTGGTCCAAAGGGCGCGGGCAAAGTTAAACTTGGCGTGAGACCAGAACATTTAATCTTGACTAAGAAAGGTGGCCTACCAATGCAGGTCAAGGTTGTTGAACCAACGGGTGCCGAGACTATGGTTTTTTTGCGCTTTGAAGGCCAAGACATAACTGCAGTCTTCCGCGAGCGCCATAACTTTGAAAGTGGCCAAACAATTCACCTGCAACCTGATCCAGACCACCTGCATGTTTTTGACGCTGAAACTGGTGGACGACTTTAATAATTAATTTTAGGGGACCTTTATGCTTAAAAACATTGATCCAATTTTAAATGCAGGCGTGCTATATGCATTGCGAGCAATGGGGCATGGAGATGATTTAATTATTGCAGACACTAACTTTCCGTCTGACAGCGTTGCACGGGAAACTGTGCTGGGGGAGGTGTTGCGGATAGACTGCTCAGCTGCAGAAGTGGTGCGCGCGGTTCTTTCGCTTTACCCACTTGATACATTTGTGGACGATGCCATGGCTAGAATGGAGGTAGTAGGCGAGCCCGACAAGCTCCTCCCAGTAATGGAGGAGGTTCAGGTAGAAGTACTTGCTGCTGGTGGTTCTACGATGATTGGAATTGAACGCTTCGCCTTCTATGAACGCTCAAAGAAAGCCTACGCAGTAATCCAAACCGGTGAGCGGCGTTTTTATGGCTGCTTTGCTTTCCGCAAAGGCGTTGTGCCACCGGATGTGAGTTAAGCCATGGGAAGGGTTGTCATTCTTGGTGTTTTTGTCGCTGACACTGCCTATCGCGCAGCGCGGATGCCTAAGATGGGCGAGACTATCATGGGCAACTCCTTTGTTCTTGGTCCTGGTGGGAAAGGCTCGAACCAATCAGTGGCTTGTGCTCGAATGGGATCCGAAACACATATAATTTCAAAACTAGGCAAAGACGACTTTGCAAAACTTGCGCTTGAAACTTGGGAGCAGGCTGGTGTTATTCCACATGTAAAACAGGTCAACGGTAGCTACACTGGTGCTGCATACATTTTTATAGAGGAAAGTACGGGCGACAATGCGATTATCATTGCACCAGGTGCCGCCGCATTAATTAGTGTCTCTGATATTAATTCTCATGCCAAGTTGATAAAAAGTGCAGACGTTTTTGTCACTCAGCTTGAGCAGCCAATGATAGCTGCCATGCGCGGGCTAGAAATTGCGCGTGAGGCGGGCGTCACGACGCTTCTCAACCCGGCGCCAGCAGCACCTCTGCCTGACGGTATGCTTGCTTTGTGTGATTATATCACTCCAAACGAGACAGAGTGTGAAGCTTTAACCGGAATCGCTGTGCGCACACAGGAGGAAGCAGAGTTTGCCTGTGAGGCGTTGCGCGATCTTGGTGTTGGAACGCCTATTATTACCATGGGTGACCAAGGAGCGTTTTTGTATGGCCACGGACTTGTCCCAGCAGTGAATGTAGGAGCCGTAATTGAAACGACCGGCGCTGGTGACGCATTTAATGGTGGTTTTGCCGCAGCTTTGTCTGAAGGTTTATCGACATTAGAAGCTGTACGCTATGGCTGTGCTACTGCGGGGATCTCAGTTACTAAACCTGGCACCGCACCTTCAATGCCCAATCGTGAATCGGTAGAAGCGGTTATGCACTCGAGCAACTAAAGTTTGACACCAAAACATGTTTCGCCGGTTAGCGGCTCTTGGTTAAAGGAAAGATACCATATCCAGCATCCTGTCAGGCCAAGACACTTGGCGACCTGCGTCGCGCTACCCAGACCCATCGGTTATCTCACTGGATCCAAGATTCGACAAATACACGCTGCCTTTAGCTTCGATTGAGAGGTTGGCAACAGGCTGCCGGTGGTCTGAGGGGCCAATTTGGTTTGGAGATGGACTTTATCCTAAAGGCATTTTCCACCAGCAGTTCTGATATGTGGGAACCTACAAGAGAAGGGTGTTGTCAGACGAACTCTGACCAATCACAAAGGTTCCAACAAGATCATATTCTATGCTGCACAGATTTTCCGCCACTCAGTCAGAGCAGCAGCTCGTTTTTGTTTGTAAACCTGTCTGGTTTCTAGATGTCTTTCGTGATTAAAATGGTTGTAAATGGAACCGTGTACGGTGGCAAATCTCTGCAGTGTAGCGGCACTTCGAAACTTCTGCATTGCCCTCTCTCGCCTTCGAAATGGAAGGTGAGAGTTTTCACATCTGTTGTTGTGATATTGCGTTGTATTTTGCAGTTGCTTCGCACCCAAAGTGTTCAATGCAGCCCCATATGAAGCAAGCTTATCTGTTACAATCTCGTGCGGATTACAGTATTTCTTCATCAGTTTCTTAATGAATTTCAATGCTGTACGTTTGCATCGCCTCTTTGAAACAAAGGCTTCTAATACTTCGCCTTCGTGATCAACGGCGCGCCAAAGCAGAAACTTCTCACCATTGATTTTCACAAACACCTCATCTAAATGCCAACGCCAATTCGAATGATAGGCTGCTCTTTGATTTCGGATTTTCTTTGCAAAACTTGCGCCAAACCTGGTCACCCAGAAACGGATGCTTTCGTGGCAAATATCGATACCGCGTTCGGATAAAATATCTTCAACCTGGCGATAACTCAGCGGATAACGCACGTAATACATCACCGCTAATTGGATAATCTCTGGGCTTGTCTTAAAATATTTATAAGAAATTTTGTTAGTCATTTTTGAAATCTACGCCAAATTTAAATCAGATTCAATTTTCCTCTGACAATGCCGTTTTGAGTTGCCCTTAACGCCCAAGTTTAGACTACCAACAGGCTTAGGCTATTTACTCTGTATGCCTGTAGAGCAGAACACCCAACTTGAGACCTTTGGCAAGTTAGATCTAAACTATGACTCCTTCAAAGACACGCCTTTAGCATGAGCAATGAAATATGGGTTTTCATAGCCTGGCTTGCCGTAGGTCAGCGGGGATAGATCGTCAAACCGCACAACAGCACCACCTGCACCATTCAAGACTGCATGCCCTGCCGCCGTGTCCCACTCCATAGTACGACCTGCACGCGGATAAAGATCAGCCTCTCCAGTTGCAATCAGACAAAACTTCAGTGATGAGCCTGCACTTTTAATATCTGAAACGTGATATTTCAAAATATAATCGTCGGTCGCTTGGTCACGATGCGATTTGGACGCCACGACACGAAGCCCTTGATGATCTGGCTTAGCCACAGAAATTCGCGTGCGCAAACCAAGAGTTTGTAAATCGAAAGCCCCCGTTTCTTCTACAGAAACACCTGTAGAATCTGTATAAAATATTCGCCTTTTTGCAGGTGCGTAAACAACACCACGAACAGGCACACCCTCCACCACATACGCAATATTAACGGTAAAATCACCACGCCGGTGCACAAATTCCTTAGTGCCATCCAAGGGATCCACAATCAAAAACGTGTGTCCAGAGAGGCTGTGGCTGTCTGATTGCTCCTCGGTAACCAAATTCACATCCGGAAAGGCCGCCCGCAGGCCAGCGGAGATCCAAGCATCCGCCGCTTCATCTGCCTCCGTGACTGGACTCTCATCAGACTTTAGTTTCACTTCAAACTCAGGTCCATTATAGATATCCATGATCAGGTCACCCGCCTGCAAGGCAAGCACTCGCATAACTTTCTCTAATTTGTCAAAATCCAAAATTAGTCCAATTCTTCCAAGGTTGTCGATACAGTGTAAGTTTATTTTAATTTAAGTTTTGTAAACAAACAAAATTAAAAACCCAAGGCTAGTTAATATTTTGCA
>LAQD01000038.1:57918-60508 GCA_000981705.1 Rhodobacteraceae bacterium ASP10-04a | reverse complement strand
CTTTATATTATTGCAGCAGGTCAAAACCTATCTGTAAAGTGATCCACTATCTCACCACGCGTAACGTCACATTCAGGCGCCCACCGCCTTTTAAAAGTCGCGAACTACCAAATTTAATGCGGTCAACCCCATGGTAATTCAGGCGTGCAACGCCACCCATAACGGCTACGTCTCCAGATTGCAGCCAAATCGACTCAGTTCGACCACCACGTTCCACCCCACCCACTCTAAACAGGGCATCATCACCCAATGAGAGTGATACAACTGGCCAATCAAAATTGGCCTCATCACGATCTTGGTGCAGCCCCATTCGTGCTCCCTCGCCGTAATAATTGACCAAACAGCACTCCGGATCTGGTACGCACCCAGCCATGATCTTCCAGATGCTCATAATAGAGGCTGGAATTTCAGGCCAGTCCAATCCGGAAGGTTGTTGGCTAACATACCGGTACCCCTGATGGTCCGAAAACCATCCAAAGGCGCCAGCGGCTGTGGTGCGCACTGACATTGGCTTGCCAGATTTGGTTTTTGGTGAAAAAATGGGCGCCTTTCGTGCAACAAGACGTAAGTCATCCACAATCTGTAATTGATCTGAAGATGATAAAAAACCTTTAAAAACAGATACACCACCCACGCTGACAGTAGGTTTTGGCATAATCGCATCATTTAACTTCATAAAATCCAAATTTCATTGCCTCCAGATGGTTGCAGGGGATGTTTGACATACCTATATAGCCCGATGAGCTGGTAGTTTATAAGAGCTACTAAAAAAATTGGGGCACAGGCACCGTACCGCGGGCCACATGCCTCGGTATCGCCAGAGCAAAGGGATGCTAATTTATGGCTAAAGTTATTGGGATTGACCTCGGAACGACAAATAGCTGCGTTTCCATTATGGATGGATCACAGCCACGCGTGATCGAAAATGCAGAGGGTGCACGTACAACGCCATCAATTGTTGCGTTTACAGAGGGCGAACGCCTAGTGGGTCAGCCTGCCAAGCGCCAAGCTGTAACGAATCCAGAAAACACAGTATTTGGCGTAAAGCGCTTGGTTGGTCGCCGGGTTGACGATGCCCATCTGAAAAAAGATATGAAGAACCTGCCGTTCAACGTCATCAACGGTGGCAATGGCGATGCTTGGGTTGAAGCGCAGGGCGATAAATTTTCGCCTTCACAAATTTCCGCGTTCATTCTGCAGAAAATGAAAGAAACCGCTGAGAGCTATCTTGGTGAAGAAGTTACGCAGGCCGTGATTACTGTTCCCGCCTATTTCAACGATGCACAGCGCCAAGCCACCAAAGATGCTGGCAAGATCGCAGGCCTTGAGGTGTTACGGATTATAAACGAACCGACAGCTGCGGCTTTAGCTTACGGTCTCGATAAAAAAGAAACCCAAATAATTGCGGTTTATGACCTTGGCGGCGGCACATTCGATGTTACTGTTCTGGAAATTGACGATGGCTTATTTGAAGTAAAGTCCACCAATGGCGATACATTCCTTGGTGGTGAAGACTTCGACATGCGTATCGTCAACTATTTGGCCGAAGAGTTTAAAAAAGAGAATGGTGTTGATCTCACTAAAGACAAAATGGCATTACAGCGTCTGAAGGAAGCTGCTGAAAAAGCAAAAATTGAGCTTTCTTCTTCCAGCCAAACTGAGATCAATCAGCCATTTATCTCAATGGATGGCTCATCAGGCCAGCCTTTGCACTTGGTTGTCAAAATGACTCGGGCAAAATTAGAAAGCCTCGTTGGCGATCTAATCAAAGCTTCGTTGAAGCCTTGCCAAGCCGCATTAAAAGATGCCGGTTTGTCTACAAGTGACATCGACGAAATAGTTTTGGTTGGTGGCATGACCCGTATGCCAAAAGTAATTGAAGAGGTAACAAAGTTCTTCGGTAAGGAGCCAAACAAGGGTGTAAACCCTGATGAAGTTGTGGCTATGGGCGCAGCTATTCAGGCCGGTGTTTTGCAGGGTGACGTGAAAGACGTTGTCTTGCTGGATATTACACCGCTGTCCTTAGGTATCGAAACTTTAGGTGGCGTATTCACTCGCTTGATAGATCGCAACACAACAATTCCAACCAAGAAATCACAGGTTTTCTCAACTGCTGAAGACAATCAAAATGCAGTGACAATTCGAGTGTTCCAGGGCGAACGAGAAATGGCTGCTGATAATAAAATTCTTGGCCAGTTTAACCTTGAAAGCATACCACCTGCACCACGTGGCATGCCGCAAATCGAAGTTACCTTCGACATTGATGCCAACGGTATTGTAGCCGTTGGTGCATCTGACAAAGGCACTGGTAAAGAGCAGAAAATTACTATTCAGGCCTCTGGTGGCCTTAGCGACGCTGACATCGAAGCCATGGTGAAAGATGCAGAAGCCAACGCAGATTCTGATAAGGACCGCAAGGAATTGGTTGAGGCCAAAAACCAAGCAGAAAGCCTGATTCATTCTACCGAAAAAGCTATGGAAGAGCATGGTAGCAAAGTGGATCCAACTACACTTGAGGCTATTGAACTTGCAATGGCTGCCCTGCGAGACGATCTGGAAACAGAGAATGCTGGAAAAATAAAAGCTGGTA
>LAQD01000038.1:55796-57852 GCA_000981705.1 Rhodobacteraceae bacterium ASP10-04a | reverse complement strand
CCAATGGTGATGTTGACGAGGGTCCAGTCATGGATGACGATATTCTTGACGCTGACTTCGAAGATTTGGATGGCGACAAGCGCGGCTAACGCCAAGCAAGAACCAGTTTAAACCGGCCTGCGATATTGCCGGCCGGTTTTTCTGTTTCAAAGGGGACAATCCATATGTCAAAACGTGATTATTACGAAACACTCGGGATCGCCAAGGGTGCTAATGCAGATGAGATCAAAAAAGCCTATCGCCGCAAGGCGAAGGAGCTGCATCCTGATCGAAATGCTGACAACCCAGCGTCTGAAGGCCTCTTTAAAGAGGCCAATGAGGCCTATGAGGTTCTAAAGAATAACGACAAAAAAGCGGCCTATGATCGCTATGGTCACGCAGCCTTTGAAGGCGGTGGTGGGAAACCTGGTGGGCAAGGTGATTTTTCCAGTGCATTTTCAGATGTGTTCGATGACCTCTTCGGAGGAATGGGCGGGCGCGGCGGTAGCGGTGGTGGACGTCAACGCGCCACACGTGGGTCCGATCTGAGATACAATATGAGCGTAACTTTAGAAGAATCTTTTTCAGGTCTGCATAAAACAATAAGTGTACCAACAGCAGTGTCGTGCACAACGTGTGAAGGTTCAGGTGCCGCGGCGGGTAGCCAACCTGCAACCTGTGGAACCTGTGCTGGTATGGGAAAAGTTCGAGCGCAACAGGGCTTCTTCACCGTTGAGCGTGCCTGCCCCACCTGTTCCGGTGCAGGCCAAGTAATAAAAAACCCATGCTCCAGCTGCCGAGGGGCAGGTCGCGTCGAAAAAGATCGTGCGTTGTCCGTTAACATTCCTCCTGGCGTTGAAACGGGTACGCGTATCCGCTTGTCTGGAGAAGGCGAGGCCGGCTCACGTGGTGGCCCACAGGGCGATCTATATATCTTTATTGAAGTGGACGATCACACAATTTTTGAGCGCGAGGGCACTAATCTATTTTGTAATATTCCTGTCTCGATGACGTCAGCAGCCATGGGTGGGGATATTGAAGTACCAAATATTGATGGTGGCCGCAGCCGAGTAAAAATACCTGCTGGTAGCCAATCTGGCCGTCAAATGCGCCTAAGATCCAAAGGTATGCCTGCCGTCCGGGGTGGTGCTTTGGGTGACATGTTCATTGAGCTTCAGGTGGAGACACCAGTAAACCTCACCAGTCGCCAGAAAGAGCTTTTGGACGAGTTTGAGGAGCTGTCCACTAACAACAGTCCAGAAAGCCAAGGTTTTTTCAACAAGGTCAAAGGGTTTTGGGATGGCGTGAAGGGCCGTGATTGAAAATAACAGCCAGCGCTTGGGCCATCAATGGGTCCAAGCCTTGCCACTCTGTAAAAAATAGATTTTCTTTTACCTATAACACTACGCGCTCGTAATAACTAGACGATGGGATCAATAGGTCCTAATGGCCCACCAACATTGATCTCCACACGACGCGCAGCAGCCAAGAGCGAAGCCTCACCACGCGGCTTCCCAATCAACTGCAGCCCAACGGGTAAGCCTCGTGGCCCCAATCCTACAGGGACAGATATAGCTGGTAGGCCTGTGGTTGTGGCCAAAAATGCGAATCGTAGCCAATCCATATAGCCAGGTAATTTAACCCCACCAATCTCACTCACCCACTCCTCTGCAACAGAACGCGGCATGCAACCTACGGTAGGACAGGCCAAGACATCAAATTTCTCAAATAAGGCCAACATACGGTTAAACAGAATAGAACGATCTAGGTTTGCATCCACAATATCATCAACAGTCAAAGATTGGCCAAATGCAGTATTTTGCGCCAGCGTGTATTTGAAGTGCTGTTGGATGTCTTGTGGCAGGCGCTTGGCATTTGTGGCCCACATCAGCCCCCGTAAAGTATGGTAAGTACGTTCTAGTGTGGAAAGGTCTGGACAGGCCTCTTCCACACTGACCCCATCTCTTTGCAACTGGCTTAGCACCCCCCGCAAATGCAAATCAACCTCTACATCTACCTGACCAAACCCCCCCAAATCAGGTGCAAAAGCTATCGTAAGCTCACCTTCACATCGAAC
>LAQD01000038.1:42706-55459 GCA_000981705.1 Rhodobacteraceae bacterium ASP10-04a | reverse complement strand
CAGCACCAAATTCTGGAGTATTAGTCTTGCCCAAAACCACACCCCCACGGGCCTCCAACTGCTCCACCAAAGGATCACTATCTTCTGGAATAAAATCAGCAAGGCCTTTAGTTCCATATGTGGTAAGCACACCAGCTACTGCATTCAGGTCCTTAATTGAAATTGGTAGGCCAGCCAACCAACCGGCGTGGTCCATCTCACGGGGGTCCAAAACAGCTCCTCGAGCCCGCGCTTCACACAGTGTCGGCGTAGCATTGATCACAGGGCCTGTTTTAGAGATTCGCTGAGTAGCAGCGTCCAAAAGCTCAGCTGATGACACGTCTCCCGCCTTCAGCATGGCAACAACTTGATGAGCCTCCAGCCCACATAATTCTGGGCCAGAGAAATTTAGCTTGGTGTTCATGGCACTCACTTCTGATTTCTTAGATCTATAACCTGCATAATGGTCAATAGTCAGTCAAGCAATGCGTCACTGCTTCTTAACCCTCACCTAATCGATCAACCGCGGCGCCAAGGCCGTCAGATCATACCCCGCCATTTCAGCAGCGCCCAATATCTCGTCAACGGGATAGCCGGCCTGTGCCTAGCTTAATGCCCAAAGCATTGTTGCGCGTGCACCACTGTAGCAATAAGCAAAGCTCGGTGCCAGGCTATCCTGCAAAATGCGGCCAAATTCAGCCACCTGTTCATCAGAGATTTGGTCAGGAATGATTGGCAGGTAGTGTGCCTTAACATTCAGTTCTTTTGCTTCTTCCGCAATATCGGAAAAATCCGTTTGGTCTGCACCTTCGCCATCAGGCCAAAAGCACACTACAGTCTTAATTCCCACAATTTGGAAATCTTCGAGATCTTCAGTTTGAATTTGTGGCCCAGCATAAAAGTTGTTGGCAAGCTTGATCATAGACATGGCATATCCTTTTGCAGGCAATGTTGGCCCAACACGATTATTTTTTGTCGAGGTTATAGCGCTAAAGGGCGTTGATAGGTACCTTTAGGCTGGGGCGGCCTTTGGAATCTGTGGGCACCTCACCCGCACGCATATTAATTTGCAGCGCAGGAATAATCAGCTTTGGCATGGCGAGGGTTGCGTCACGCTCAGTACGCAGCTTTACAAAGCCCTCACGTGTAGCACCATTACCAACATGGATATTATACGCCCGTTCGTCAGCCACAGTAGTTTCCCACTGAATATCACGGCCATTGGGTCCGTAATCATGACACATGTATAAGCGGGTTTCATCTGGAAGGCTCAAAACTTTTTGAATCGAATCGAACAAAACACCTGCATCACCACCAGGGAAATCGGCCCGGGCAGATCCGCCATCTGGCATGAACAATGTATCACCGACGAAGGCCACATCACCCATTATATGAACCATGCAGGCCGGGGTGTGGCCGGGAGTTGCAATCACGTTTGCCTGCAATGTGCCAACTTGGTAGCTGTCACCATCTTCAAACAGCGCGTCAAACTGTGAGCCATCTCGCTGAAATTCAGTGCCTTCATTAAAGATTTTTCCAAAGGTATTCTGCACATCAATGATCTTATTGCTGATGCCAATTTTGCCACCCAGTTTCTCCTGAAGATAGGGGGCCGCAGACAGATGATCAGCATGGACATGGGTTTCGATAATCCACTGTAAGTCGAGACCACGTTCTCTGATGGTCTGAATGATACTATTGGCGCTCTCAAAGGTAATCCGCCCTGCTGCATAGTCCATGTTCATGACAGAATCTATGACCGCACAAGCGTTGCCGTCTGGGTCTTTCACAATATAGCTAATCGTGTTTGTTGGCGCATCAAAGGATGCGATCACTTCAGGCTGTGGTACGATATTCAAAGCTGAGACTAACATAACCTATCCTTACAATTGTGACATTTTTCCGGCTAAGTCCCCAACGCAGCGATCCCACCATATGATGAAGTACTTTGCAGCAGGACTGCGATTAATGCGGTGCTCATAAAGGTGACGGTAGCCACGATGGAGCGGCCTGACAATCTTTTATACACTTAAGGGTGTACATGTTGCTGCCATTCTGGAAGTTCTGCACCACCTCTTATTGCGGTGACCTTATCCTTTAGGTTCTTGCTCGGCATCTACGCCATCAATCACATCCAGAACCTCGACCTCTGCGGCCGGCACCACAATCGTTGCATCTGAATCGGCCAGAGACATATTCCCCACGATTAGCGGCAACATCTGCGAGCTTACTGCCTCAGATCGAGGCGGGCGCTTCCAGCCAATACTGTCAATCGCTTCACAGCTTAGGCAAACCGACTCCCAGTCTTGATGAACATCGCCACAATTATCACAGATCCACTGAGGATCGCGCTGCGCCGAAATAGCCTGCGTCAACAGTTTCCGCACAGATTGGTCATCAGCCCAATCTCCACGCTCTATCGCCGCCAAAATTGTCAGAGACCGCATTGTAGGGTCAGATGTAGCAAGATCACCAAGCGCAGAACGCGCGGCTTGATAGTTGCCTGCACCAATATTCAGCTCTGCTAATAGCATTTTACTTTCTGGATGTGTGGGCGAAGATTTCGTAAGCACTGCAAATCGTTTCAGCCGGTCGGTAGCGGATTCATCTGGCACAATCGCCGCGAACCCAGCCGCTAGCTCCGGGTGTGGCTCTAGCAACCATGCCGCCCGCAGAGCTTTCGCTGCCAGCTTTGGCTTATCTTGCTCGAGATAACCCCGCGCCACCAGAAGAGCCGCCGGTACAAGCACTGGCGATATGCGATTTGCCTCCACCGCAAGCTTGTGCGCCTCTTCCAGCTTGCCTTCCGCACGAAGCTCACGAGCTTGGGAAAGAGCAAAAACCCCGTCCCGGCGCTTGTGTACATCCCGCGGCAAGGCGCCGTGTTTTAGCTTGGCGTTTAACGTTGTCCGAACACCCTGCCAATCCTCTTGATTGGCCTGTAACTTAAGCAATGCGTCTTGGATTTCCACATGCTTGGGCTTCAAAGCAAAAGCGTGCTCAGCCAGCTTCAAAGCGATATCGGTTTCGCCAGCTTGAAGGTTTTGTTGCAACAGACCATAAACGCCCACAAAGCGGGTCTTTGGATCCTGCAATAGCTTTTTAAAAGTAGCTTTTGCAGTGACTGCATCCCCATTTGCGACGGCGGCCTGCGCCACAACCAAATTGGTTAAATCTGGCCGGTTAAGCAAACGATCCGCCTTCTTAGCTTTTGTCATCGCCTCTCGAGCATCCCCGCTAGCCAGGGCCATCAGCCCATCCGAAAGGGCCTCGAAGCCCCGCCGCTCTCGGTTGCGATCAAAATACCGAGACAAGGCCGTTTCATCACCATTGATAAAGCGCAACAGAGCAATCAACAGCCCAATAATTTTCAAAAAAAGCCACAAGATCAAAATCAAAACTAACACTAATATAGCTGCCTGAAGCGGTCCAAAGGATAGTTCAAGCCCAACATATTGGATGGTAACGCCACCTTGGGCTTCCATCAGCATCTCAGCTCCAAAAGTAACCGCTGTCACTAAGACTACAAAACTTAAGATTTTGATCAGGGACCAAAGCATCATATATTCCTTAATTACCAGTAAAGGTGCTGGAAAACTCTTGTAGGGCGGCCAAAACTTGTAGTCGCAGGGTCGCAACCAGCGACCATCCCTGTAGGGCGTCCTGTCCAACAGAAGATAGGGTTGCAATTTCAGAGAGGGCCACCGCAAAATCGCCTACATCAACAGCCGCCTGCGCACGGGATAGAACAGCATCAGCAGAGCCCCCCCCTTTTGCGTTCAAGGACCGAACACCCAACTGCGTTTTGAGAAACGCCAGTACACCATTTTCACCCTCTGCCAGTCCTTGCTCTTCACGCGCCAGCTTCAAGGCAGCTCGCGCCGCGACTGGAAACTGTTTTTGCAAAATGCTTAGGCTTGCAACGCCATTTGGCGCATTCTCTACGAGGCTGGCAGGAAGGCCTATATTAGTTGCTGCAGCCAAATCATCCAAAGCCACGGTATAGCTTGCACCACTTTCCACGGCTGCCTGAATGGCGGTAAGCGCATAGATGACCATGCCGTCCCGAGAGAGTTTTGCAGCATTGCCTTCAATCACCTCTGCTAGGGCTTTAGCTTCTTCGATCTTGTTGGTAGCGTCATTCGCCAACTGACTAATATTTTCGCGTAGCTGCGCCAATTCACGCTCATAGCCGGCTACAGCAAGCGGGGATACACCTTCCACCAACCGCCGCTTTTCAAGCGAATCAATTCGCTCAGACAGGCTTCGAGCTTGTGCCACCTGCGCAGCTTTTAGCGCAGCCAGATCGGTGCGAAACGCGATGACCGAATCTGCAAGAGCAGCAACCTCCCCTGACAAGTCCACAGGCGTAGGCCGCGCTTGAATTTCCTCAAGCTCTCTTGATTGCGCCTCAATTTTCTCAGAAAGTTGGTTTTGTGTGGCTAAAACGGGGGCTATTGGATCACGGGGGTTAAAATAGCTCGGCACCATAGCCGCCCCAAAGCCAATACCACCGACCAGAAGGCCACCAGCAAAAAGAGGTAGTAGGCCTTTTAGTTTTTGAGTATCCAAAGCCGGTCGTTCAAGATCCTCAGCCAGTGCATCAGGTATTACTTCGGCATCGATCACAACACTTTGCTCCACCTTAGAATCAAGCACCAATGGCCTTTTGGGGTCTGTGGGTTCTGTGTCTGACACGATCGTCACCTTTTTGCCTTATGCCCTAGTCTTTAAACATATCCCTGCGGGCAAAATCTCTCAACCACTCTTCACAGCCATGAGCGGGGTTATGGTGCCAAGCATAGAGGCAGAATTAGGGTTTAGGGAAACAATAACCTCACCAAACCCAACATTTTTGCATGAGTCAGCAACAGCTTGGCTAATTGCCACAGCGCTATGCCGAGACCAATCTAAGTCCAATCTGCACAAAAGCTGCGCGCTCCGTAATGAAAATACCGGCAATACAACTTGCTTTACGCTCTGCAAAATATAGTAAGTTTCATTCCGCAACCCCTGTGCTGTTTGCTGATAGGTCACTAAGTTTTGAACGTTGGTCTCTGTACCGAGAAAGTACTGCGCAATGTCCAATGTTGTATTCACACCTCGTAAATGCAGGAGTGGCCCAGTTAAGTGTTCGTAGCTTAATGCTTTACAAAGACCCTGCGCAGTGTTGGCCATGTGGCGCGCAGAAAGTCCACGCTTTGAGGCGGCGAGCGTAGTTACCTCACCCACGCAAAAAGTTGGGAGGTTAGATCCGACCAAATCAACCGGCAAATGCGCCACCGCATTGCCAGATGTGATCAGCAGCCCCTGAATGGATGAAAAGTCATAAGGGGCGGCCACTGCTTCAATCTTCAAAATAGGATCAATCACGATATTTTGTGCCGCCACGCCGCGCGCCATTAAGCACTCAGCGAAGCTGAGTGCTTGGTCGTGGGGACGTGTAAGCAATATATAGGGCAATAGGCTACCGTAGGATTGAGCAGAAACACCAAGGATGTTAGGCCTTGGTTTATATTTGCGCAACAGAGGCAGAGCAATGGTCAAGAGCAGTATAAAATGCAAGGCACAGGTATGACTATTTGCATCCTTGGCGCCGGGGCTTTTGGAACAGCCCTCGCAATCGCCCTGTCCGACACACATGACATTCGACTTTGGGGACGAAATGCAAATACGGCCGCAAAAATGGAAGTGCGGCGCGAAAATTCGAAATTGCCCGGGGCAGTGTTAGGGCCAAACATCACCGTCACATCCGACGCTAAGGCCGCTATCCAGAGTGCAGATTTCATTCTGAGCGCTATTCCCTTGCAATCCACACGTGCTGCGTTGGAAAATCTGACCCAGTATTTTGGCGGCCAGCCCCTGATTGGGTGCAGCAAAGGCATAGATTTAACAACAGGGTTGGGAGGTTATTCCGTCTTACGAGCCTCTTATCCGAGTGGGCCGGTTGGTTTACTTACCGGACCAAGCTTTGCCACCGATATTGCTCAGGGATTACCCACAGCCCTCACTCTTGCCGCCGATGCCAGCCAAGCAGTGAGCTCCTGGCAATCAGAGCTGTCAATAGGCACGCTGCGCCTCTATGTTTCACATGACCCAGTCGGAGCAGAACTGGGTGGTGCACTTAAAAACGTGATTGCAATTGCCTGTGGCGCTGCAATGGGAGCGGGCTTGGGCCAAAGTGCGCGCGCGGCTTTGATTACTCGGGGCCAAGCTGAAATAGTGCGCTATGCAGTGCATCTGGGTGCGCAACCAGAAACTTTGGTGGGCCTGTCTGGCTTTGGTGATCTGTGCCTAACCTGTACCTCTGACAAGTCTCGAAATTATCGTTTTGGAGTGGCGTTGGGGCAAGACAAGCCCTTTGACCCAAGCATCACAGTGGAGGGAAGGGCCACAGCGCGCGCCTTACTACCAATTATGCATCGACTTGAAATCGATATGCCAATTACAAAAGCAGTTGCAGGTTTATGTTCTGGCAAGATAACCGTTTCACAAGCTCTAACCGCCCTTATGGCGCGGCCGCTCAGAAAGGAATTATAATGCGCATAGCCATTATCACCCGCGACAAGCCCAACCACCTGCAAATGCGGGTAGACACGAGAGAAGCTCATCTCGCCTATATCAAGCAAACTGGCGTTGTTGAAATGGCCGGGCCATTTCTGAATGCAGATAATCAAATGTGCGGATCCCTGATTGTTCTAAACGTCACTGATTTGACCACGGCTGAAGCTTGGGCCGCAAACGACCCTTACAGCAAAGCTGGTTTGTTTGAGACCATCACGCTGAGCAAATGGAAAAAAGTCATCGGCTAATAATTTGTTGGCGGTCTGGGTCTGAGCCCAAAACTTAGTCTTGGGTTAATGGTGTAGTAGCCAGTGCTAGCAGTAATGGTAAGATGGCCTATGGCTACACTGCCATCGCTGCCTCTGTTGTTATCATAGATTTAAAAGCTTTATAATCGGCGAAAACGAGCACTGATTTTCACCTCAGCGCTCGTTTGATGTGTTTATTTTTTATTAATATTAATGAATTTCTTAGTAGCGATAATGCTCTGGTTTGAACGGGCCATCAGCACTTACACCAATATAATCGGCCTGTTCTCTGTTGAGCTTGGACAACTTCACACCAATCCGATCAAGGTGCAGGCGCGCCACTTTTTCGTCAAGGTGTTTAGGCAAAATATACACATCATTGTTGTATTCGTCACCCTTGGTCCACAGCTCAATTTGCGCCAAAACTTGATTAGTGAAAGAGGCTGACATCACAAAAGATGGATGACCTGTGGCATTGCCAAGGTTTAACAGACGGCCTTCTGACAAAAGGATCAAGCGAGACCCAGATGGCATTTCAATCATATCAACCTGCTCTTTTATGTTAGTCCATTTGTGGTTTTTCAAACTTGCCACTTGGATTTCATTGTCAAAGTGGCCAATGTTGCCAACAATTGCCATATCTTTCATCTCGCGCAAATGCTCAATACGGATCACGTCTTTATTGCCTGTTGTGGTGATAAAAATATCTGCGCTGGACACGACATCTTCGATCAAAACAACCTCAAAGCCATCCATAGCAGCTTGCAATGCACAGATAGGGTCCACTTCCGTTACCTTAACACGTGCGCCCGCACCACTAAGAGATGCCGCCGAGCCCTTGCCAACGTCACCGTACCCCAAAACTACGGCGACCTTACCCGCCATCATCGTATCAGTGGCGCGACGTATGCCATCGACTAAAGATTCCTTACAGCCGTATTTGTTATCAAATTTTGATTTAGTGACTGAGTCATTCACATTAATTGCAGGAAAGGGTAATTGGCCTTGTTTAACCAATTCATAAAGGCGATGGACGCCAGTTGTTGTTTCCTCAGAAACGCCCTGAATGGCGGCGCGAGTTTTAACAAACCAGCCCGGTGTTTCAGCCATACGTTTTTTTATCTGTGCAAAAACCGCTTCTTCTTCTTCGGAGGTTGGAATAGCAATCAGATCCGTTTCGCCCTCCTCAACCCGCGCGCCCAAAAGAACATAAAGCGTAGCGTCACCACCATCATCAAGGATCATGTTCGCACCATCCGGGAACATGAAAGAGTGGTCGAGGTAATCCCAGTGCTCAGTTAAAGATTGGCCTTTAATTGCAAAAACTGGTGTACCACCAGCAGCAATAGCCGCCGCAGCGTGGTCTTGGGTCGAAAAAATATTGCAAGACGCCCAGCGCACATCAGCACCCAACTCTACCAATGTTTCGATCAAAACAGCCGTTTGAATAGTCATATGCAACGAGCCAACAATTCTGGAGCCCTTGAGTGGCTGGCTTTCGCCATATTCTTTACGCAAAGCCATTAGGCCCGGCATTTCAGTTTCAGCAATATCCAGCTCTTTACGGCCAAAATCAGCTAAAGTTATGTCTTTTACAATGTAGTCGTTTGCCATCTGGAATACCTCACGCAATTTTAATTTAGAGACAATTATAGAGTTGAGGGCCGCATAGCATTGCATAGGCCTCTCGACAATGGGCAGAAGCAACCTGTAGCGTTAAGCTCAAAAAAGGTAAGCAAAAATGAAACAGTCGCGCGCTTGGCAACGTATGCTATCCGGTCGAAGATTAGACCTTCTGGACCCAACCCCAGTAGATATCGAGGTAGACGATATAGCGCACGGCTTAGCCTTTGTGGCGCGGTGGAATGGTCAAACGATAGGTGATTTTGCCTATTCTGTGGCTGAGCATTCGCTGTTAGTTGAGCAAATATTTCTACGCCTACTACCAAAGGCGACACCGGGTCAAAGACTAACGGCCTTGCTGCATGATGCGCCAGAATATGTAATTGGAGACATGATTTCGCCGGTAAAGACATCAGTAGGGCCCGGATATGAAGAGCTAGACAAGCGCTTAACAGCCGCCATTCATATCCGCTTTGGCTTACCCGCGGTCACACCAGTCAGGTTGAAAAAACAAATTAAAAAAGCCGATAAAATGAGCGCTTGGCTGGAAGCCACCCAACTTGCAGGTTTTTCTAAAATCGAGGCTGATAAGCTATTTGGTAAGGTAGATGAAACGCTTGTACGAGGGCTACGCTTGCATCTACGACCACCAGTTGAGGTCCGACAAAACTTTACCCGCGCGCACTCTAAACTACTGAACCTCATGTAGTAAGGATTTTTGTAAGGCAAGCAACTGAAGGAGGTTCCAAAGCTCCGTGCGAAATTATAAATCTTCTTGTAGAATTAGGTAATAACACAGCGCGAGCACATATCAGACATTCATTACCTCAGCCTGAGGACTATCATGCTTTATAGCTATCTATGACAAAAAATACTGGGTTTTCAAGGCCTGGGGAGAGCGGCGCCGAATGTTATATTCCCCCTGCACAATAGAGGCATAGTTATGAGCATTGTCGATACTAGCGCTAAGAGGCTAGGCCCTAGTAAGGCCCTGTTTAATTATACAAAATTCAGCCTCTAACAGAAAATTGAAAACTCGTGAATGCTGAAAACTGTGCTGATAATGCTTAAGGGCTTTACTAATATAAGGCGCTTGGATTCTTAAATTGCAACCGCTTGCTCAATATACCCCTAACCGATGATCGCAAAGTTCACCAACTCCAAAAGAGATTTGGCCTTCAACTTAACGGGGGCTGCGTTTAGCTAAAATACGCTGGAGGGTGCGACGGTGCATGCTCAGTCGCCGCGCAGTTTCACTAACGTTACGATCGCAAAGTTCAAATACCCTCTGAATATGCTCCCAGCGGACCCGGTCAGCAGACATCGGGTTTTCGGGCGGCGGGGGCAATTGATCACCACTCGCCAAAAGCGCATTGGTTATATCTGTGGCATCTGCTGGTTTCGAGAGATAATCTGTTGCACCAATTTTAACCGCAGAAACAGCCGTCGCGATAGCACCATAACCAGTAAGTACTACAATCCGACTATCGGGACGCTTGACCCGCAAAACCTCCACAACATCCAATCCGTTGCCATCCTCCAGGCGCAAATCAACCACTGCATAGGCTGGTGGACGAGCCGTCGCGATGGCTCTTCCAGCAGCGACAGATCCCGCCTGTTCGACAGAAAACCCACGCTTCTCCATCGCCTTTGCAAGACGCTTCAGAAACGGTTCGTCATCATCTACTAAAAGCAAAGAATTGTCTTCGCCAATTTCGAGCGGTTCGATTGCCATGATCTGATCCCTCAGTTTTATCTTATTATATCGAAATGGTTCGCATAACGCCAGTATCAAGCGGCATCTATGACGCAGGCCACGCGATCCGCAACTTTTTGCGGTGGGGTGTCACTACGCAGGAAATCCACAAAGCCAATACCAGGCATCATAAGGTAGGTAAAATTAGAGTGATCCATTAGGTAATAGTCTTCGTCATCACCTGGTTGTTTACGATAATAAACTTTGTATGCTCTCGCCGCTTTAGCCACTTGTTCGGCAGTGCCCGTCAATCCAATCATATCAGTGTGGTTATTGGCTACAAAATCTGCCAGATAGTCCACTGTGTCACGTACAGGATCAATGGTAACGAACACTGGCTTCACCTGAAGACCGCTTTCAGCCAATATTTCGACTGCAACCACATTTCGGGCCACATCCATAGGACAAACATCAGGGCAAAACGTATAACCAAAGTAAACAAGCGCAGGTTGATCTAAAACATCCACATCTGTAACCATCTCACCTTTATGGTTAGTCAGTTCAAAAGGCCCACCAATAGCACCGCCAACAACACCACCACTGACACACGCCTCAAACCGCTTTGCTGGCACCATAATTTGAGTAATCAAGAAAGTGCCCCCCAGAACGATGATCATGGCAGCGCCTGCAATGGATGCAACTTTTGTTAACGACATTATAGCCCCCTAGGTACTTCTGGTTTAATACTTAATGCATATCTCATGATTTGTTCAACTTCAGATCGTCGCAGGAGTAATAAATGTCACAGCCTGATATAAGCTATATTGACCAGAGCGCTCGTAGCAATTGGATGCGGTTACGTACCCTTGTAACAGTGCGCTGGTTTGCAATTTCCGGGCAGGTATTAGCACTGATCATCGGCCAGCAACTATATGGCTTACAGCTTGCACTTTGGCCTTGCGCCACAGCCATTGGGCTTTCGGTAATCACAAACCTGCTGGCAGCGATCATCTTTCCTGACAATCGCAGGCTATCAGAATCTGAAACTGTATTAACACTCTTGTTTGACACATTGCAGCTGTCATTGCTTTTAGCTTTCACGGGTGGGCTTAATAATCCATTTGCGCTACTTATTCTTGCACCAGTCACTATTGCTGCAACGGTATTGCCAACAAGATCCACTCTTTTGCTAGGGAGCTGTGCGGTGGCGATGATCACCATAGTTGGCCTGATCCATATCCCGCTTCGCACAGCCGACAGTAGCCTACTTGAAATGCCTACGGTCTTTGTGTTTGGATTTTGGGTAGCAATTGTAACTGGCATTATTTTTATCTCAATTTATACCCGTCGCGTAACAACTGAAATGACCACAATGTCTGAAGCACTTTTGGCTACACAAATGGCTCTGGCAAGGGAACAGAAGCTAACCGACCTTGGTGGCGTTGTTGCGGCAACCGCCCATGAGTTGGGCACGCCGCTTGCCACCATAAAGCTGGTCAGTGCTGAACTGATGGAAGAGCTAAAAGAGTCAAAAGACCTTCATGCTGATGCCCGGCTTATTCGGGAGCAAGCCGAAAGGTGTGGTGATATTTTGCGATCCATGGGGCGCGCCGGCAAAGACGATTTACATTTGCGTGTAGCCCCCTGGTCTGCCCTAGTTCGTGAAGCTGCTGAACCTCATTTGGACCGTGGTAAAAAAGTGACTTTTACTTTTGATAAGAATCTTGAATTTGATCCAAAACAACCACGAACCTTTCGCAAGCCAGAGGTCATTCACGGATTACGGAACTTGATCCAAAATGCCGTTGATTTTGCGCGGTCACAGGTCCTTATTAATATTAGTTGGAATGAGGCTGAACTTTTTGTAAAAATCTCTGATGATGGTCGTGGGTTTGCGCCCCAAATCATCAATCGGATCGGCGACCCATTCGTACGTCAGCGCAAACGGGCTTCGAAAAATGGGGCTCGTCCAGGGTATGATGGCATGGGACTTGGGTTATTTATTGCCAAAACCCTTCTGGAACGATCTGGCGCTGAGCTTGAATTTCTAAATGGCTCACGAGACGATACTCTTCGTGGAGCGGTTGTCCACAGCGCCTGGCCAAGACACCAATTAGAAGCCAGTGAACTTCCAGTTGGTGAAAATCAGCCCATTAAAATTGGCTAGTTAGTTATTCACCAACTACGAGATGCCCTGTTTCAAATAATGTCCACACGTCTGATGATTGGGGGAAACAGATGGTATCGCAGTGACGGGTTATTTTAAATGGCGTCACTATCGTGGCAAAGCCATTCTTTGCAACAGGGCACCACCAGAGATACTTGTTCGAAAAGACCCTTATTTTGGGCATCGTAGGCTGAGCACGAAAATTGGATGCAACGTTCACCTCAGGCTCGATTGGGTTGCAAGTATAGTGGCAACAATGATCCCACAGAACGTACCCTGAGTGTTTGGCCTCTGCCAAACAGAACCAATGCGTCATCGCCGTCCATCCATCCAGCACACCCGCCCCACCTAGAACTAAAAGATCACCACTGTTGGTTTTAAGGGACAATAGTGCATCAAGAAACAACCAACCCTCCATCAAGCGAAACATACCGCACCTTAAGTCGCTTGTGACCGTTCACCATGGCAGCATCGAA
>LAQD01000038.1:39832-42591 GCA_000981705.1 Rhodobacteraceae bacterium ASP10-04a | reverse complement strand
ACAATGCCCACCTCGATCATTTCCCGAAATCGCAATTATTTGGGTTTGATAGTGGCAAATACGATCCTTGGATCTGCAATGCCAATGTTGATTATTCTGGGTGGTCTGGCAGGTTTAATGCTGGCGCCATCGATTGCGCTAGCGACGTTGCCAGCTTCACTTCAAACGCTTGCGGGGTTGTTGGCTGCAGCGCCGTTTTCTCTTCTGATGGGCAAGCTGGGCCGGAAAACCGGCTTTATCACAGGCGTTGCCTGCGCTGTTGTGGGTGCGCTGATTGGAGTCTGGGCGCTGTTTGCCGGCAGTTTCATTCTTCTGTGTATCGCGCACCTCGCACTTGGGGCCGCACTTGCATGCTATCAGTATTTCCGATTTGCCGCTGCTGAGACCGTCAGTACGGAATGGCGGCCTGTCGCGATTTCATTGATGCTGACGTCAGGACTGATTGCGGCCTTCGTCGGACCACAAATGTTTATTGTCGCGAAAGATGCGTTCGCGCAAGTTCCTCTGGCGGGCGCTTATGCAGCGCTTGTGGCTTTCTCACTCATTGGCCTGATCCCGTTAGCATTGACTAGACTGCCCAACCCGCCAAAAATTACGCCACAGAGTCTCAAGCAGCGTTTGTCTTCACTATCAGTACTCAAGCGCAAACCTATACGGCTCGCGGTTGGGCTTGGAGCAGTCTCTCAAGGAATTATGGTATTTTTGATGGTGCCAACGCCATTGGCAATGATTGGGTACGGCCTTAGCGAGGCAATCGCGGGAGATGTCATTCGTTGGCACGTCGTGGCGATGTTTGCCCCCAGTTTTTTTACCGGATTCTTGATCAAGAAATTTGGTGTTAAACCGATCGCAACGATTGGAATTGCTCTGCTGGTTTTATCATCGATAGCTGCGCTGAGTGGCCTCACCTCTGTTCATTTTTACGGATCACTTATTCTATTGGGCATCGGATGGAATTTTGGCTTTATCGGCGCAACAACTATGCTGGCGAATTCTGTGTCCGAGGAAGAAAAGGCGCTGGTGCAAGGTGCGAACGATACGATGATTGGGCTCGTTTCAACACTTTGTGCATTTGCGGCTGGTGCCATTATAGCTGGGTTCGGTTGGGCTGTACTTGCCGGTGTCTCATTGGTGCTCTTGGTTCTGGCATCTGCAGTTTTCCTGAAAGAAGCGCGCAAGGTCACTTAAATTACTCAGGAAGCAGAAACCTGATACTCACATCTGACCCAGCATTAGTCAAAACGAGTTTAAATCGACGTTTACGATCTGCAAAAATGAACGTTTTTGAGGTAGACCTCAAGGTCCAGTGTGTGGGATAAAACGTTCGTTCCAGTCTGCATGATTGTGTTAACGTCTGGTGAACTTGCCGGCTGATGTTCCTTGATGGTCTGCGCCCACGCCCCGCACCTCAAGTATTTCTTCAAGGTGTCGATAGCTGATCTCGTAACGACACTACCAACGCACCGCCCAAAGAATGACTTCGCCGGGTTAATGACACCATTTAAAATCATTCGTTATTGCAATACCTCTGATTTTCCCCAATCATCAGAAGTGCGAAAGTTATTTGAAACAGGGCACATAATCGCAGGGCGCGCACGCTTATTATAACCCGTCCAAACTAACTCGACAGTCGTGCTTATAATCCCCCTATTCTCAATCGCTGCAAGAGCTTCCCTTTGCGAACGAGCGCCAGGGCGCAGAGGCCGGCCAGCACCACGGGCTAATTCATGGCCGTTAACTAGATTAAGCAGAACTAACGAAACACAATTTAGAAGTAGTTTTCCCTTGCGGCACCCAACACCCGGCTTATTATATACTCATGAGCAAACAACCATCACCCCCCCGTCCTATCAATGTAAATACTTGTTTCTCAGATGTATAATTTTGTGCCCTTGGTAAAATTATATTTAGGCCAATTACAATGAGCCGTGACAAAGAGATTCAAGTTTTTTTAACTACAGCTGGCTGGGGTTCCGCTAAGCGTACGCCGCTAGCAGGAGACGCAGGAAACAGGCGATACGAGCGGCTTACCGATCCTGTTAAGGGCCAAGCAGTTTTGATGGATGCAGACCCCCTTTTAGGTGAAAATATCCGACCTTTTCTGAAAATCGCCGCACACCTTGCAAGCTGCAACCTTTCTTCACCCACAATATTTGAAAAAAATGACAGCCAAGGGATAATCTTGATGCAAGATTTTGGTGATGGGCTGCTGTTTGATATCGCCGAAGAATCACCCGATCTTGAGCTCGAGCTATACCGCCTAGCACTGGAGGCCTTGGATCACCTACACAAAAACCTACCACCTCCAAACATTGGGCAATATATGGCAGCAGAAATGGCCAATGCCGCTGAAACCACCCTAACGTGGTATTGCATTCCAGACCTCGCAAGGAAAATTGGGGCTATGCTTCAAAGGCACCTCGACGCTCTTGATTGGTCAAGCCCTGTTTTGGTTTTACGTGACTACCATGCGCAAAACTTGATCTACCAACACGATGGAAAAGGCCTAAATAAAATGGGGTTACTAGATTTTCAAGATGCTCAGCTTGGTCATCCACTTTATGATGCAGCCTCCTTGATTCACGATGCAAGACGGAGCTTAAATCCAACTGTAATTAAGACAATCAAGCGAGAACTTGCCACAAAGTATGTGGGGTCTGATAGCTTTGAACATGCCTTTTCGACCCTAAGTGCGCAACGCAACTTAAGGATCTTAGCCCTATTTGCGCGCCTTTGCCTGCGCGACGGCAAGCCCGGAT
>LAQD01000038.1:36688-39780 GCA_000981705.1 Rhodobacteraceae bacterium ASP10-04a | reverse complement strand
GCCAAGGTCTGTGCCGATTTACCACCACCCAGCCCAGAGCTACGATCTGAATTGAGAATAAAATGCGTAAGCCGCCCCATGAACTGATGCTCTTCGCTGCGGGTTTCGGCAGCCGGATGCAGCCCCTTACGGCAGACCTACCAAAGCCGCTGATCTCCGTCGCCGGACGCAGCCTGCTGGACCGCACGCTTGAGCTTGCTTGGGCGGGCGGTATCTCTAAAATTGTTGTGAACACCCATTACCTTGGCCACAAAATTCGAGATAGTCTGAAAAACAAGCCTGTCACCGTAGTGCATGAGAAAAAGATCCTAAACACCGGTGGAGGTCTAAAAAATGCCCGCTCGCACTTCGAGGGTCCAGCGGTCTTTACCAGTAATGGTGACGCAGTATGGTCTGGGCCCAATCCCTTTAAGGTGCTTACGCAACACTGGCAGGATGGCTGTGAGGCTCTGCTTTTATGTGCATCGGTGGGTCAAGTGCATGGCCGCGCCGGACCGGGGGATTTCTCAGTCACAGAAGACGGTACCGTCACACGCGGCGGAGATTGGGTTTATTTGGGCGTGCAGATCATACAGTTAGGCGCAGTAGAAAGTATTGCTGCCGAAGCTTATTCACTAAATCTTGTTTGGGATCAGCTTATCGCACGGGGCACCCTGCGCACGGCCATCTATACCGGCCAATGGTGCGACATCGGCAGGCCCGAAAATATCGCCTTAGGCGCCGGAATTGTGGATAGTCAACATGTTTAGCGACCAGAGATCTCCACGCATTTTTGGCACCCATTCCGGGCAGGAGTTTCCGGCCACATTGTTGGAGGGTTTGAACGAAAGGTTGCAGCACAGCCCGCCCAAAGATTGGGCGGGTGTTGAGGTTTACGTCAACACCCGCCGGATGCAGCGGCGATTATCAGAACTTTTCCTTAAGGGCCCCGCGCGATTGATGCCTAAACTTCATTTAGTCACAGACTTAGCCAAAAACCCCAGGCTCACCAACCTGCCCATGCCGGTCCCAGCCCTACGACGGCGGCTAGAGATCGCCCAATTGGTGCGCCAACTGCTCAGCCAAGTTGATGGCTTAGCGCCGCGCAGCGCCGTATTTGATCTGGCCAACAGTTTGGCGGCTTTGATGGATGAAATGCAGGGCGAGGGTGTTGCACCCGAAGCCATCGCTAATCTCGACGTCTCAGATGTTTCTGGGCATTGGGAAAGGGCGCTTAAGTTTATCAATATTGTGCAGCGATATTTTGAACATGGTACCGCGCCAGATGTGGAAACCCGCCAACGTGCCAGCGTCTTAGCGCTGACAGAGGGTTGGAAAATATTGCCACCCCAGCACCCAATCATTCTGGCCGGATCAACCGGATCACGTGGCACTACCTTTCAGTTGATGCAGGCCATTTCCCGCCTGCCACAGGGCGCACTCATTCTGCCAGGTTTTGATTTTGATATGCCCAACCGCGTATGGAACAGGCTTGCCGATCCAAAAACCAGTGAGGATCACCCTCAATACAGGTTTTCGCGCCTTCTCACATCACTGGAGGTTGCGCCAACACAGGTCAAAGCTTGGACCTCGGCACCACCAGAGGCCCCAGCCCGCAACAAACTCATCTCTTTGGCGCTGCGCCCCGCCCCAGTCACGCATCACTGGCGGCAAGAGGGCCCATCACTTAAAAACCTTGATAAAGCAACCGGTGACATCACTTGGCTTGAGGCCCCGAACCAACGGGTTGAGGCTATGGCCATTGCCCTAAGATTGCGACAAGCAGCTAACACAGGCCAAACGGCAGCGGTGATCACCCCAGATCGAAACCTAGCGCGGCGCATTGCAACAGCTTTGGCAGCATGGAACATCACCCCCGATGATAGCGCCGGCATCCCGCTGAGCCTGACAGCACCAGGGCGGTTTTTGCTGCATGTTTTGGATCTGACACAGCCACAGATAACCTCCGAAACCTTACTAGTTCTGTTGAAACACCCACTGGCCCATTCCGGCTGCGACCGTGGCCAGCACCTACTAAACACTCGTGATTTAGAGTTATATCTGCGCCGTCGAGGCCCTGCATTCTTGTCAGCCGAAGCGCTGTACAAATGGGCTGAAGCCCAAGATCACTATCGACCTTGGGTCGATTGGATTGTGAGCAGCGTTTTTACAACATGGCCAACAGGGACCCAGCCGCTAGAACGCTGGCTTGATCATCACTGTGCGGTAGCAAAGACCCTGTCCAACGGCCCATCCGATGCGGAGGGCAAGCTGTGGCAGCAAGCCCCCGGGCGCGACACGAAATCAGCCATTGATGATTTGACCCAACATGCCACCGCTGCAGGTGATCTAGAGCTACTGGACTACAGTGCGGTTTTGCGCGGTGTATTAAGTTCTGGTGAAACCCGGGATCAAAATCAAGCGCATCCCAATATCTTAATATGGGGTACGCTTGAGGCGCGGGTGCAAAGCGCAGATTTGGTGATCCTTGCAGGGTTGAATGATGGCACATGGCCCGAGCCCCCTGCCCCTGATCCTTGGCTCAACCGCAGCTTGCGGCTTCAGGCTGGATTGCTGCTACCTGAACGGCGGATTGGCCTGTCGGCCCATGATTTTCAGCAAGCTATTGGAGCCAAAGTCGTTTGGGTGACCCGCTCCTTGCGTTCAGATGATGTGGAAACAGTGCCATCGCGTTGGCTCAACCGTATTGAAAACCTGCTGAATGGATTACCAAAGCCTGATGGCGATTCTTGGGTGAAAGATATGCGCAATCGTGGCGATTACTGGCTTGATTTGGTTGATGCGGTTGAGGCCACCACCACACCACAACAGACAGCCCGACCCTCTGTAGCGCCCCCACTTCATAGCAGGCCCACAAAATTGCCCATTACAGATATCAAGCATCTTGTTCGCGACCCCTATGCCATTTATGCCAAGCACGTCTTAAACCTGCGGCGCTTGGATTCACTGGCAAAGTCTCCCGATGCGCCCCTGCGCGGAACGGTTATTCACGACGTTTTAGAAGCTTTTGTAAAAGCCGGGCCTTGGAGCGATGCCACCACAGCCAAAGCAGCTTTACTGCGCTTGTCTACAGATATGCTACAACAGCTCGT
>LAQD01000038.1:34042-36583 GCA_000981705.1 Rhodobacteraceae bacterium ASP10-04a | reverse complement strand
GGAGGTGACGCTGTCCGCGCTTGGGTTTACTTTGGTGGGAAAAGCGGATCGCGTAGATCTTTTGCGCGATGGTACCGCCCACATTTACGACTACAAGACTGGTAAACCACCGAGTAATGCCCAGCAGCTGCATTTTGACAAACAGCTATTGCTTGAGGTTGAGATGTTGCGACAGGGTGGGTTTGAAGGTCTCGGTGCGCTGCATGTTACCAATGCCACCTATATTGGCCTTGGTAATGAGCCTGAAAATGCGCCAGTTCCTATCGGTAAGACAGATGTCTGGGCAGAGTTTGCGCAGTTGATAGCCGCCTATCAAAACCCTGAGCAAGGCTATGCAGCACGGCGCGCCATGCTAACGGCTGACACTGCATCAGATTATGATCATCTGTCCCGCTACGGCGAGTGGAGCACCAACCAACCAACCCATTCGATCAAGGTGTCGAAATGAAGTTGAGCGATGCAAGCCTAAGGCAGGTCGAGGCAGCGCATCCAGCGCGATCCACTTGGTTGGCAGCCAATGCAGGATCCGGAAAAACCCGCGTACTGACCGACCGTGTAGCGAGGTTATTGCTTGATGGAGTGATGCCACAAAATATTTTGTGCCTCACCTACACCAAGGCCGCCGCTTCTGAGATGCAAAACCGTCTGTTTAAACGCCTGGGGCACTGGACCATGTTAGATAATGCAGAGCTTATTGATGAGCTGCAAGGTTTGGGTATTGAGCGAAGCCTAGATGCGGACGATATTGACCAAGCGCGCACGCTATTTGCCCGTGCAGTTGAGGCGCCAGGAGGGCTGAAAATACAAACTATTCACTCCTTTTGCGCATCTATCCTTCGCAGGTTCCCACTGGAAGCGGGCGTAAACCCTCAATTTGTTGAAATTGACGAACGGGCGCAAAAACTACTTTTAGATGAGGTGGTTGAAGCTATTGCGAATGGTGATGAGCAGTCCAGCTTTGACGGTATTGCACAGCATTTTACTGGAATGGAATTGCAGGATGTCTTGCGGTCTATCTTGGATTTTGCACACCTTTTTGAAGATGCAACGACACATGATGATATCTGGCGTGGGTTTGATTTGGCACCCAACTATCGAGACCAAGACCTTGCAGCGGATTGTTTTTTGCCAAGCGATGCTAAAATCATATTTGATCTTAGGGTAGTACTTTTGACCAAGGAAGGAAATGACTTCAAAGCCGGACTAAATTTACAGGCCATTAAGGGCCCAGATCTGACTGTGGCTGATTTGCCGATTTTGGAATCTGTACTTTTGACCAAATCAGGTGCAGAGCCCTTTACGGCAAAGGTTGGGAAATTCCCCACCAAAAAAACACAGCACGAGCTGCCATTTATGATACAGCTCGAAGCGCTTATGATGCGAGTTGAGGATGGTCGTCAAAGACGGTTGGTGCTGCGTGCAGCACAGCGCACCGCTGCTCTATATGATTTTGCAACAGAATTTTTGCAAAGCTACCATGACCGCAAGCAAGCGCACGGCCTTCTGGATTTTAACGATCTTATTTTGCGCACGCGCACCTTGCTGTCAGATGAACGCGTGGCGGCTTGGGTGTTGTTCCGGCTTGATGGTGGTATTGATCATATCCTAGTGGATGAAGCGCAAGACACCAGCCCAGCGCAATGGGATGTGATCCGACTTTTGGCGCAAGAGTTCACCTCAGGACAGGGCGCGCGGGCAAATGTGCAGCGCACAATCTTTGTGGTAGGAGACAAAAAACAATCTATCTACTCCTTTCAAGGCGCTGACCCTGAAGGCTTTGACCGGATGCGTGACCTATTCTCAGCGCAGTTATTAGAGATTGATCAACCGTTTCAGTCAACTACATTGGACTATTCTTTCCGCTCATCCCCGGCTATTTTAGGGCTGGTTGATCAGGTTTTTGCCAGCCAGAGCGGCTTAGGGTCTCAATCTGTGCATTTGGCTTATAAGTCAGGGCTGCCTGGGCGCGTTGATGTTTGGCCTGTGTTTCAAAAACCGGACAAAGCTGAGGTTCGCCATTGGACGGATCCTCTGGATGAGGTATCCACTGATCACCAAGATAAGAAATTGGCAGATACACTTACGAGCCATATTCAAGACTTAATTGAAACCGAAACCTTAACACAGCTTGACCGAAAGGGTGCTCCATTACACCGCAAAATTACAGCTGGTGACTTTTTGATCTTGGTGCAGGGCCGTCAAAAACTGTTGTTTCGCGAAATCCACCGGGCCTGCAAGGAGGCGGGCCTCCCTATTGCTGGCGCAGACAGGCTGAAGGTTGCCGCTGAGCTAGCGGTGCAGGATATTCGATCTCTTCTAGCATTTTTGGCCCTTCCAGAAGATAATTTATCTCTTGCTGAGGCGTTAAAGTCACCACTTTTTAGCTGGTCAGAGCAAGATATGTTTGATCTCGCGCAAGGGCGGGACTCTCCGTTTTTGTGGCGCAGTCTGCAAAACCGCAAAGCAGATTTTCCCAGCACCCTCCAGCGCCTAACCGAGCTGCGAAATCTTGCAGATTTCAAGCGTCCATTCGAACTTATT
>LAQD01000038.1:8268-34025 GCA_000981705.1 Rhodobacteraceae bacterium ASP10-04a | reverse complement strand
GGACGCACTGCGCTTTTGGGACAATTGGGCCCTGAGGCAGCGGAAGGCATTGATGCTTTAGTCAGCCAGTCCTTGGCCTATGAGTGGGGAAGTGTTCCCAGCCTAACCGGGTTTTTGGTCTGGCTCGATGCAGATGATCTTGAGGTTAAGCGACAAATGGACAGTGTGGGTGATAAGATACGGGTGATGACCGTCCATGGCGCAAAAGGGCTAGAAGCCCCCATCGTAATCCTGCCCGATACCGCCGAGCGCAAAGACCCAAAAACCCGAGACATAGTGGATCATCGTGGCCTCGCAGTCTGGAAGCCAAATTCAAAATTTATTCCTAATACTCTCACACCTACATTAGATGCATTGAAATCGCGCCAATTGGCAGAACGAGACCGGCTTTTATATGTGGCCCTTACCCGCGCAGAAAGCTGGTTGATCGTCATGGGCTCAGGCGACATCAAAGAGGGGCGTAACTGTTGGTACAATGCCATTCATGCCGCGGCCCTTGCTAAGGGCGCCTCACCATATATCACAGCCGCTGGAGTTGGGTTACGTTATGAACCTATTCCCTGGCAAGCGGGAGATTTGAAAGAGGTCAAAACCACAATACGGGAAGCCTGTGTGGTGCCCGACTGGGTGGCGCCATCCAGCACTACCCCGATTTGGCCAATCATGCCGCGCGCGCCTTCAGACCTAGGTGGAGAAAAAGTGGTGTCAGGTGGGTTAACTCAATCCAACTCCAACGCATTGCGCTTGGGCACAGCAGTTCACCTACTTTTGGAAACCCTGCCAAATACAAAGCAATCCAGTTGGTCTGGTATTGCAGCTCGTTTGATTGATGAAGATATTTTTGCAGCTGCATTACAGGAGGCCACGGGCATTCTCACCCAGCCGGGCCTTGCGCATGTTTTCGCGCCTGATAGTTTGGCAGAGGTGGATATCACCGCACATTTACCCGAATTAGACGGTGATGCAATTCAGGGCTCCATAGATCGGTTGATCATATCTTCTCGAACGGTTCTGGCGGTGGATTTCAAAACTAACCAAGTGGTTCCGGATACTCCCAATCAGGTTCCTGAGGGTATATTGCGACAAATGGGGGCCTATGCTGCCGCGCTGTCACAGGTCTTTCCAGACCATGAAGTTCAAACCGCTATTTTATGGACAAAATCACAGAACCTCATGCCACTACCACATCATCTCGTGATTTCATCGCTCCAAAACACATCATCTGCTTGACGCTGGACGCTTGTAACTCTAACTCTTGAAGTAACTATTATCACATTTGGAGTAAACTTTATGGCCACCGTAGCAGCCACCGACGCAACCTTTGATGCTATCGTCAAAGACTCTAACCTGCCCGTTGTTGTAGATTTTTGGGCTGAGTGGTGTGGTCCCTGCAAGCAAATTGGCCCCTCTCTGGAAGAACTTT
Organism: Rhodobacteraceae bacterium ASP10-04a; assembly: GCA_000981705.1. Lineage (GTDB taxonomy): Bacteria > Pseudomonadota > Alphaproteobacteria > Rhodobacterales > Rhodobacteraceae > Planktomarina > Planktomarina antarctica. The sequence goes on along the minus strand of LAQD01000038.1, from coordinate 32,602 downwards.
CCATCGAAATGGAGGGCAAAATCAAAGTTGTAAAAGTCGATGTTGATAGCAACCCATCCGCCGCAGCTGCACTTGGTGTCCGCGGTATCCCAGCATTGTTTTTGTTCAAAGACGGTCAAGTGATCTCCAACAAAACCGGTGTTGCGCCAAAAGCAGCGCTGAAAAGCTGGATCGAAGACGCAATTTAATATTGCCGTGGGCTTAAGAGAACAGGCGCTCCTATGGGCGCCTTTTTCTTGCCCTGTTGCCAGCGCAGCTAGTTCCCTTATAGCTTCCACATTGAGGAGACGCACATGACTGATACAAAATTCCCTGGGTGGCATGGTACAACCATTATTGGTGTACGCAAAGGTAGCCAGGTTGTAATTGCGGGTGACGGCCAAGTTAGCCTAGGCCCCACTGTAATCAAAGGTACAGCACGCAAAGTGCGGCGCCTTTCTCCAGGCGGGAATGACGTTGTGGTTGGATTTGCTGGTTCTACAGCAGATGCATTTACCCTTCTAGAACGTTTAGAGGGTAAGCTAGAAGCCACACCCGGTCAACTTCAGCGCGCCTGCGTTGAGCTGGCCAAGGACTGGCGTACTGACAAATACCTTCAAAAACTGGAGGCTATGCTTATCGTGACAGATGGCGTTGAACTTCTGATTATCACTGGTGCCGGGGATGTCCTAGAGCCCGAACATGGCATTGCGGCGATCGGTTCAGGTGGAAACTTTGCACTTGCAGCGGCTCGAGGTCTCCAGGAAACAAATTATAGTGCTGAAGAAATAGCACGAAAGGCCATGGCCATTGCCTCTGATATTTGCGTTTACACAAATGGTAACCTAACTGTTGAGGTGATTTCCAAATGACCGACTTAACCCCCCGCGAAATTGTATCTGAGCTGGACCGTCATATTGTTGGCCAAAATGATGCTAAGCGCGCTGTGGCTGTAGCCATGCGCAACCGTTGGCGACGCAAACAATTATCAGATGACCTACGCGAAGAGGTTTATCCAAAAAATATTCTGATGATTGGCCCAACGGGCGTTGGAAAGACAGAGATTAGCCGAAGATTAGCAAAACTAGCACGCGCGCCGTTTCTCAAGGTTGAGGCCACCAAGTTCACCGAAGTAGGCTATGTTGGCCGTGACGTTGAGCAAATTATCCGAGATTTAGTAGATTCTAGCATCACTATGACCCGCGACAACATGCGTGAAGACGTACGCGCACGAGCAAAAGAAGCTGCAGAAGAGCGCGTAATTGAGGCCATTGCAGGCGAAGATGCCCGTGATGCCACCCGCGAAATGTTTCGTAAGAAACTGCGTAGTGGGGAGCTGGACGATACAATCATTGAGCTTGAAGTGGCTGACAACTCAAACCCAATGTCAATGCTGGATGTACCAGGGCAACCTAGCGGCCAAATGGGGATGATGAATTTGGGCGATATCTTTGGCAAAGCCATGGGTGGGCGCAAAACCCGTAAAAAGCTGACAGTATCTGCAAGCTATGATGTGCTGCTGGGCGAGGAAGCCGACAAACTGTTGGATGATGAGGCCGTGACCAAAGCTGCTGTGAGTGCGGTTGAAGAAAGTGGGATCGTATTTCTTGATGAAATTGATAAGGTTTGTGCGCGTGCCGATGCAAGGGGGGCTGATGTCAGCCGCGAAGGAGTGCAGCGCGATCTGCTGCCCTTGATTGAGGGTACAACTGTCTCCACCAAACACGGACCGGTGAAAACTGATCATATTCTGTTCATTGCGTCTGGGGCGTTTCACGTTGCTAAACCGTCCGACCTGTTGCCGGAGCTTCAGGGTCGCCTGCCAATCCGAGTAGAGCTACGCGATTTAACCGAAGAAGATTTTGTGCGGATTTTATCAGAGACCGAAAACGCGCTAACACTGCAATATTCAGCTTTGATGGAAACCGAACATGTGACGGTATCATTCAGCGAGGACGGGATTATAGCACTGGCGCATGCAGCGGCTGAGGTAAATCGTTCAGTTGAAAATATTGGTGCGCGACGGCTTTATACAGTGATTGAACGAGTTTTTGAGGAACTGTCTTTTGTAGCACCAGATCAACCAGGCACTAAAATCATTATTGATAAGGCATACGTAAATAAAAATCTGGATGCGTTGCTACAATCCAGTGATCTGTCACGTTACGTCTTGTAGCCCCTTGCAAGCGCCGTCGTTTGGTCTGACAACAGATACATGTTCAGATTTATAATACTTAACAGCCGCTGGTTAGCTGCAGGTGCCCTGCTAACTCTAATGTCTAGCTTCGGACAAACCTATTTTATTTCTATATTTGCAGGTGAAATTCGGGCTGCGTTTAACCTCTCACATGGAGACTGGGGCGCCATTTATGGCTTTGGTACTTTTGCCTCAGCCATAGCAATGGTTTGGGCCGGAGGCCTGACAGACATTATGCGTGTGCGGCGACTTGGACCAATTGTTCTCGCAGCGCTGGCTACATCTTGCCTTTTTATGGCTTTCAACCCCTGGGTTGCCTTATTGCCTTTTGTTATATTTTGCTTGCGATTTACAGGTCAGGGCATGTCCACTCACATAGCGGCAGTCGCCATGTCACGTTGGTTCGCATCCAACCGTGGAAAGGCGCTCTCTGTCGCAAACCTTGGGTTTTCCATTGGAGAGGCTACCTACCCACTGTTGGTGGTGGCTCTGATGCTGTCGTTCGCATGGCAAGGTATTTGGGTTTTTGCAGCAGTTATAGCACTTCTGTCCATTCCTGGGCTAGTGTGGCTACTGCGCGAAGAGCGTAGCCCACAATCTATGGCCTCAGAGGGCCAGTCCTTAGGAATGAATGGTCGCCATTGGACCCGAAATCAAGCGCTGAAGCACCCTTTGTTTTGGTTTATGATGCCAGCGTTTTTAGGACAATCGGCTTTCAATACCGCATTTTTCTTCCTTCAAGTACATTTTGCTGAAATTAAGGGTTGGGACCATTTACAACTTGTGGCTATGTTTCCAGTCTACACCGCCGTAGCCATTGGTTCGATGATATTATCTGGAATATTACTTGATAGGCTTGGCACTGCGAGGCTAATTCCCTACTTTCAACTCCCAATGATTGTAGCTTTTTTATTATTCGCCTATGGACAATCCCTTTCGGCAGCGCTGATTGGGTTTATATTTTTGGGTCTAACATCTGGTGCCACCGCTACCTTGCCAAATGCATTTTGGGCGGAGTTCTTTGGAACCAAACATCTTGGGTCAATAAAGGCTGCTGCAGCAGCGGCCATGGTGCTCGGCTCTGCAATTGGACCTGCTATCACTGGAGTATTGCTCGATCTTAATATAGCGCTCGAATTTCAATACATTGCTATAGCATCATTTTTTGGATTTTCGTCTTTGATGATTTGGATAGGTGTGGCCCAGGTGCGCAGATCACACGCAGCCTAACGATTACGGCGCAGATATACATAAAGTGCGCCTCCACCTCCGTGTCTTTGATGCGCAGGGGTAACCTCTAGTATAACATTAGACAGGGGCGCCTGCCGCAGCCAAATAGGAACATTATGACGTAACACGCCATGGCGCTCAGGTATTGGGCCATTATCTGGCTTAGATTTTCCCTTGCCAGTAATCACTAATACTAGGCGACGCTTCAATTGCGCAGAGCCCAAAATAAAATTTTGTAAAAAGGGATGGGCCTCTGAAAGAGTCATACCATGCAAATCAAGGCGAGCCTCAGGTTGTAGTTTTCCGCGTGTGAGCTTCCCAAAAGACTTTGCGTCCATTGTTGGTTGTGGTTTTGAAATAAAGCTCGTGTGCGTTGCCACTGGTTTTGCTGGTGCTTTGGCGCCAATCGTGAATGCGCTAATTTTCGGTGGGGCCAGTATTGCGCGCTGTTTTTTCGCTTTAGAAAACAATACAGGCAGAAGTGGCACTGACGTGTCCAGTCGCATTGGCGTAGCCGTGTCGGCTACCCTTTGCCACAGCTCTCGCTCTTCTGGACGCAGCTTTCTAACCATATCTACTACCCCGAAACTCTGGTGCATGCATCTGTCACTGGGTGAAAAACCATTCAGTCCAGAATTATTCGCCGGTAGCTGTGAGTTGCCAATTTGGATCAGACGAGCCCATTGTCCGGGCAAAAGTCCAGATATCACGTTGACGTTTGACTTCGGTGTCATTGCCTTCAACAACTTCGCCACTGGCGTTGCGCACCAAAGAAGTCAGTTCGCAAACAAACCGCACATCCACTTCACCGAGGTTAGTCACTGGATTAAAACTAGCGCCCATAAGGCCCGTTTCACGTACTCCAATAAACTCGACTTCAATCGTCAAGCCCTTCTCTTTGCGCGTCTCAACCACTGAGGCAAATGCTTCATAAACGTCATCACTCAAAAAAGTCTTCGCGCTTTCAATGTCTCCGTTCTCAAACGCCATCAGAATCATTTCATAGGCACCTTTAGAGCCCTGGAGAAACTCAGTAACAGAAAAAGACGGTTCAGCGAGCTTCATGCCAAGAAGCGCGCCTGCGGCATCGCTACCTTCGGACGCGTGATCTGTGATGTCCTCGTCAGGACCACCTTCAATAACTGCAAGTTTTGGTTGGTTATTAACGGACTCCACCATGTCAGTCCGCTGACCCTCATGGCCATCACGCGTGCCAAGGACACCGCGCAGCTTCAAAACTAGATACACTGCTATGCCCGCCAGAGCTAAAAGTTGGATTAATTGCATATTCATTGTTTATCTGTTGCCCCATAAGGAATAGAAATTTGCCTTGTTGTTACTTATGTAGGACAGCAGGTGGCTCAAGTCCACCAGCACAAAGCTGAATAGGAGACCCTAAATGCGATTACTAATAATCTTTATCGCCGTGCCATTAATTGAAATTGGTTTATTTATTCAGGTTGGAGATAAAATTGGCCTTTGGCCCACGCTTTTGATCGTTTTGATAACAGCAATTACAGGAACCTGGCTAGTGCGCAGTCAAGGCGCACAAACACTGGTAAATTTACAGGGGTCATTTCAGAACATGAAAGACCCCACAGAGCCTCTGGCACATGGCGCGTTGATCCTCTTTGCTGGCGCCTTGCTGCTTACGCCCGGGTTTTTCACTGATTCGGTGGGTTTTCTTTTGCTTTTTCCTCCCTTCAGAATGTTTGTAATGCAAAGCATTCGCTCGAAGCTGAAAACTAGTAATATAAACTTTAAAACACCACGTGAAAATTCTGACGAAGATGTGATCGAAGGACAGTTTAAACAGGTTTCACCAAACGAAGATCCATCAGGTTGGACAAAGGATTGAGCGCGTGCCAACATTCTGTTAAGCGGTTTAAGAAATATTTTTAGGAGTGATAAACATGGCAAAAAAGCCAATTGAGAGTGCTAAAAACGAAGAAGAGGCCGCTCCACAACCTGTTAAAATGCAAGTACTCGCCCAATATATCCGCGATATGTCGTTTGAAAACATTTTGGCTCAGAAGGGTATAAGTGGCGAAGTGCAGCCAGAAATTAATGTTCAGGTAAATATTGATGGAAACAAGCGCCCAATTGAGCACCAATACGAAGTGATTATCAAAGCTAAGATTTTGTCAAAAACGAAGGAAAAAGGTGAGCCTATGTTCCTATTGGAGGTGGAGTATGGTGGAATTTTCCACGTAGAAAATCTACCAGACGAACAACTACACCCCTATTTGATGATCGAATGCCCTCGGATGATATTTCCATTTCTTCGCCGGATTGTTAGTGATGTGACTCGTGATGGTGGCTTTCCACCACTAAATCTTGATACCATCGACTTCATGGCGCTGTACCGCAATGAAGTTCAACGTCGCGTTGCGGAAAAAGAAAAAGAAAAACCAAACTAGGGTAATGCAATACAAGTTTATTTAGACCAAAGAGCTGCAGATTCAAAAGTGGCAATGAATTTTTCATGTGCCACTTTTTCTGGTTCTGATAGGCGTGTTGCAAGTAGTGCTGGACGGGGCAAAGGTCGCCACTCCTGTGGTACAGCGCCATCTACAGGTTTTTTTATGGTTGGCCCCGACATCACCAAGTCTGGCTGACGTCCACCGATTAATTCTAAATACACTTCAGCTAATATTTCGGAATCTAAAAGTGCACCATGCAGAGTTCTGGATGAATTATTAATGCCAAACCTACGACATAGTGCATCAAGAGAAGCAGGTGATCCAGGATACTTGCGACGCGCAACAGCCAAAGTATCAACGGCTTGGCTCTTGGGCAGAAGTGGGCGGTTTACCCAGCCCAGTTCAGCATTTAAAAACTTCATATCAAACGAAGCGTTGTGAATTACAAGTTTAGAGTCTCCAATGAAATCAATAAAGTCTTGTGCAATGGCCTTAAAGACGGGTTTATCCGATAGAAACTCTTCACTCAGTCCATGGACCCCAAAGGCTCCCTCAGGCATATTGCGCTGTGGATTAATATACTGGTGATAGGTCCGACCGGTGGGTAGGTGGTTAAACAGCTCAACAGCGCCAATTTCAACGATACGGTCTCCATCATTTGGCTCAAATCCCGTTGTTTCGGTGTCCAAAACAATTTCACGCATTTTCAACCTTTCGTTTTATATCTTTTAGAACACTATCCACGGCAGCTATGGCGGTATCCTCTGTAGCAGTATCAATAATATAGTTTGCTCTGGCAGCCTTATCAGCTGCAGGCAATTGTTTACTAATAATCATCTCTAAATGAGCCCTAGTCATACCGGGTCGTGCCATAACACGGGTTTTTTGCATTTCAAGTGTCGATAGAACACAGGCCACAGCATCAAAGTCAGACTCAGAGTTCAGTTCAAACAAAAGGGGAATATCAAACACTAAAATTGAGCCTGGGTTCGATGTAATAAACGCCTGTCGATCTTTCTGCACAATTGGATGAATGATTGCTTCTATTTTGGCTAAAAGGGTCCGATCTTCTAAAATGAGCGTTCGCAGCTTATCACGATTAACGCCGTTGGAATCAATTGCTGTCGCTGCGATTTTTCTAATTTCAGCGATACCGTCTCCGCCTTCACTATATGCACGGTGCACAGTCAAATCCGCATCCCATATAAGACACCCACGTGCAGCAAATAGTGCGGCAGTAGTTGATTTCCCCATCCCAATAGATCCAGTTAATCCCAGTAAGTAACTCATTTTAGTACTAAAGCCTCTACCTCTGAATCAACTATGGGGCACGTTCCGAACCATGCTTCAAATCCAGGGGTGCCTTGGTGAAGCAACATTCCAACGCCACCCACCACTGAGCAGCCAAAACTGCGGGCCTGGACCAAGAATGGTGTTTCAAGTGGGGTGTAAACTAAGTCAGTGACCATGGCTTTTGGATTTATTGACGAAAGGTCTATTTCAAGCGGTGGCTTTCCAGTCATACCAAGAGATGTGGTATTCACCACCGTGGTGACCGTTGAAAGATATCGCTCTTTGTCTTCCCAATCTATAACTTCAATTAAGGGTGACAGTTGAAGCGCTACATCTTTAGCTCGTTGAAGGGTTCGGTTGCTGAGATAAATTTTCGGGGCACCGGCTTCAATTAATGATGACAAGACGGCTCGTGACGCTCCACCAGCTCCTAAAACAAGCGCGGATCCAGCCTGTGGAAACCAATCACTACTATTGACTTTTAGGTTAGTAATAAAACCATAACCATCTGTATTATCAGCAGTAATTGATCCTTTTAAATCAACGACCAAGGTGTTTGCCGCACCAATCGCTTTGGCACGTGGGGTTTGGTAATCAGCCAGCGCTAAAGCGTCTTCCTTATGAGGCAATGTAACATTAAAGCCCATAACACCCGCTCCAATCAACACCTTTACCGTCTGGAACAGCTTCCCTGGTGGGATATCTATAGCAATATAAGAACCTGAAATTTTGTTGGTTTCTAGCCAGTGACCGTGCATGCAAGGTGATTTACTATGGGCAATGGGATGACCCAAAACAGCTGCAACCGTGGGTGCGTTAAAGACCGATCCATTGACGTGTTGGTTTAAATACTCAGCTATAGGCCCAATAGACAATCCCATTATATCAAACCAATTCCCCCGAACTTCAGAGAATAAATGAGGGGTTTTTTCAAAATAATAGCCCCCAGCAGAATGCTGGGCATCGGGCCATGATTTTTCTACATAGGTTTCAATTTCAGTAACTGTCATTGGATGCATAGTCATGTGACTTACGGAAATATGGCGCCACATCGGCTTCGTATTGTGATACATGACATTTGCAGTAATCAATCGATGGGTTTCACCTGATAGACGGATTAAACTTTGTCTTAGATCTTCCTGGGTTTTAGGTTTTCCGAACACCTTACCTTCAAAGTCCAAGACTTGATCACACCCAAGTACCCAACTCAGTGGGTTTTTTATCGACACTTTTTTAGCCTTATGTTCAGCTAGCGTATCAGCAATATCGCGTGGCATCGCCTTTTCGGCCATAAGGGATCTAGTTATATTCTCTTCATCGATTTGCGGCGAAACAGCTTTCGCTATGATGCGAGCACAACTTAATATACGCCAACGCGTACTGGATTGAGAAGCTAGGATTAGATCCATGTCGTGTAAACCTGTGTATAAATTTCTGTGTGACTTGTTATAGAACTGTGGGGGTAATTGCCGTTTATTGCAAATACAAGAATTCATCCCCGTTTTAGTCCTTTATCGCTAAAATCCAGATAAGTTATCTTCGGTGGAGATGTATAGAATATGCCTGTTAGCATACTAAAGCCAATTTTTTTATACGCTTTATATCTACAGGAATATACAGTGAGGTAGATTATAAAATATTGTTTTTAATTCCTAAAATTTTTTTTATAATTTTTATAATTTTTATAATTCAGAGGGGATAACGCTAGGGATATTTTTTAATCCACAGATATTTGTTTGCCTACATCACACTACTAATCTTACTATACTATATTTATTATTATATAGAATTAAGGACAAGCACGGATGATTGAATATCTAATTGGGATGTATCCATGGCTGAAGGCTGGTCACATTATATCTGTGATCTCTTGGATGGCAGGCATATTTTATCTACCCAGGCTTTTTGTTCATCATAGTGAAAAAGTTAAAATATCGACAGAAACAGATGAGTTATTCATAATGATGGAGTTAAAATTACTTAAAGTCATCATGACTCCTGCGATGATAACGACCTGGATATTTGGAATCGGATTAGCTGTAATCCCTGGCGTTATAGATTGGACGGCTTTTTGGCCGTGGGTGAAACTGGTATGTATATTGATAATGACTGGGTTTCATTTCTGGCTGTCAGGACGTCAGAAAGAATTTGCGCAAGGAAAAAATTTATTAAAAGGTCGTACCTATCGGATTATGAACGAAGTGCCGACAGTCTTATTACTAATTATTGTTATTATGGTCGTAGTTCGGCCTTTTTAATAAACTATTTCTAATAAATTGACTCGGTTGATCGATCTGAGTAACTAATAACTGCGCCCGTTCGGGATTGCGTTTTATCTTAAATATAATTGCGTTGCCTAACTTTTGTTCTGGCGGGAAGAGACTTAATGACTAATGATCGTGTAAATCTGGCTGATCTGAAGGCAAAAACACCTAAAGATCTAATTTCAATGGCGGAAGAGTTGGAAATTGAGAACGCATCGACCATGCGTAAAGGCGACATGATGTTCTCAATACTGAAAGAACGTGCAGAAGATGGTGCTGAGATTGCTGGAGATGGTGTCTTAGAGGTATTACAAGATGGATTTGGTTTTTTAAGATCTCCTGAAGCTAATTACCTTCCTGGTCCAGATGATATTTATGTTTCTCCAGACATGATTAGGCAGTTGTCATTACGTACTGGTGATACCATTGAGGGCGTGATTAAAGCTCCTGAGGACACTGAACGTTACTTTGGTATGACTAAGGTAGAAAAAATAAATTTTGAGGACCCAGAGCGCGCCCGTCACAAGGTTGCATTTGAAAACTTAACTCCTCTTTATCCCGATGAGCGTTTGAATATGGAGCTTGAGGATCCAACGACCAAGGATCGTTCCGCTCGTATCATCGATCTGGTGGCTCCTATTGGTAAAGGCCAGCGGTCTCTGATTGTGGCTCCGCCACGGACTGGTAAGACGGTGTTGCTGCAAAATATCGCTAATTCTATCGAGAAAAACCACCCAGAATGTTATTTAATAGTACTGTTAATCGACGAGCGTCCAGAAGAAGTGACAGACATGCAGCGGTCAGTGAAGGGTGAGGTTGTCAGTTCAACTTTCGATGAACCAGCTACGCGACACGTTGCCGTGTCTGAAATGGTGATTGAAAAAGCTAAACGTCTCGTGGAACATAAACGTGATGTTGTCATTTTGTTGGATTCTATTACTCGTTTGGGTCGGGCCTACAACACCGTGGTACCATCATCTGGCAAGGTTTTGACTGGCGGCGTGGACGCTAACGCATTACAGCGTCCGAAGCGGTTTTTTGGTGCTGCACGAAATATTGAAGAGGGTGGCTCCCTAACTATTATTGCAACAGCCCTAATTGATACAGGCAGCAGGATGGACGAAGTCATTTTTGAAGAATTTAAGGGTACAGGAAACTCTGAGATTGTCTTGGATCGTAAAGTGGCAGACAAACGCGTTTTCCCTGCGATGGATGTTTTGAAATCGGGCACTAGGAAAGAGGAGCTATTGATAAATAAAGTTGATTTGCAGAAAACCTATGTTTTACGTCGGATTTTGAACCCAATGGGAACCACAGACGCAATCGAGTTTCTCATCTCAAAGCTCAAGCAAACTAAATCTAACTCTGAATTTTTTGATTCTATGAATACATAGAATAATTTATGGATACTATTTTCGCTCAAGCTACAGCACATGGGCGGGCTGGAGTTTCAATAGTCCGCCTTTCTGGACCACAAGCATTTGATATATCTTCGCAATTCTGTGACAGGCCAGCAGTGGGCAAAACTGGTTTGCGAGCTATCCGGGCCAGCGACGGTAGCTTGGTAGATCGTGCTGTCGTACTTTGCTTTGAAGCTGGCGCAAGCTTTACTGGTGAACGTGTTGTGGAATTTCATGTACATGGAGGTCTGGCTACTGTTGCACGGCTGCTAAGTGAGTTGTCTAAATGTGATAAGTGTCGGTTAGCTGAACCAGGGGAATTTACTAGGCGGGCGCTTGAAAATGGTCAGCTTGATCTAAATCAGGTGGAAGCGTTGGCAGATCTTATAGACGCGGAAACCGAATCACAGCGGCAACAGGCCATTCGAGTTCTTGATGGGAGTTTTGGTGACGTGGGTGCGGTTTGGCGCACTAATTTACTACGCGCAGCCGCTCTTTTGGAGGCTAGTATTGATTTCTCGGATGAAGAAATTCCAAGTGACTTATATTTGGAGGTGGCAGATCTGGTTGGCCAAACGCAGATCTCTATTTCTACGATTCTAGAGCGATCTGTAATTGCCTCAAAAATTCGCTCTGGTTTTGTTGTGGCAATAGTTGGGTTGCCTAATGTTGGAAAATCAACCTTGCTTAACGCTATTGCGGGACGGCAGGCCGCTATTACATCTGATGTGGCAGGAACAACCCGTGATGTAATTGAGGTACGTGTTGATCTTATGGGGCTAGCCGTAACATTCCTTGATACAGCCGGTCTACGAAAATCAGAAGATGATATAGAAAACCTTGGTATATCAATGGCCTACTCAAGAGCTAACGAAGCGGACATTAGATTATTTTTGGTGGACTCCATCGATGAAACGCTACCACTTATCGCACGTCCAGATGATTTTGTTGTATTAAGCAAGGCTGATGAAAGGCTATCGTGTGAGTTGTCGGTATCTGGAAAGACTGGACTGGGCGTATCAAATCTTCTGCAATTAATTTCAGATAAGTTGATGCAAAAAACACCAACTGATGTGGTCGCAATTCGCGAGCGGCAGGTTGTAGGTTTGCGGGCTGCCAGTGTTGTGCTCACAAGGACCTTAGAGTTAATCGATCAAAAGCCACTACCCTTTGAGTTGGCCTGTCAGGAGCTTTATTTTGCGCTAAGTGAATTGGATTTCGTTTTTGGTAAAATTGATATAGAATCAGTGCTGGATGAAATCTTCTCAAGTTTTTGCTTAGGGAAGTAGGGGGCTGTTTCACGTGAAACATTTTGATGTTGTCGTAGTTGGTGGTGGGCATGCGGGCTGTGAGGCCCTCCACGCCGCTTGCCGTTATGGGCTTAAGGCTGCGCTTGTAACCCTGGACAAAACTACGGTTGGTGTTATGTCCTGTAATCCGGCGATCGGCGGTCTGGGAAAGGGCCACCTCGTTCGAGAAATTGATGCGTTAGATGGTATTATGGGTACAGCAGCCGACATGTCTGGTATCCAATTTCGACTATTGAACCGCAGTAAGGGCCCTGCCGTGCAGGGACCAAGAACCCAGTCTGACCGCAAGCTATATCTAGAAGCAATTCAATTACTATTGGAAAAACAGGACTTTATCACTATCGAAGGTGAGGCATCAGCACTGTTGTCAAGTAAGGGCGTGGTTACCGGGGTGCAATTATCAGATGGGTCTGAGGTGTTGGCTAGTGCTGTAATATTAACTGCTGGCACATTTATGCGTGGGACAATCCATATTGGTGATAAGCGTGTTTCTGCTGGCCGAATGGGTGAGGGCGCGGCCGATAAGTTATCAGTACAAATGGAATCTCTAGGCGCCACTTTTGGTCGGCTCAAAACTGGAACTCCACCACGTTTAAATGGTGACACTATAGACTGGCAACAGTTGGAGATTCAGCCTGCAGATGAGTGCCCAGTCATGCTATCTTTTCTGTCCAGCACCCCTACCGTAAGGCAGGTTGGCTGCGGGATAACCCACACCAATGCAGCAACACACGATATTATAAGAGAAAACATAGGTCGTTCGGCAATGTATGGGGGGCATATTGAGGGAATTGGGCCGCGCTATTGTCCCTCCATTGAGGATAAAATTATACGATTTTCCGATAAGACCAGCCATCAAATTTTTCTAGAGCCGGAGGGTCTTTCGACTAACTGTGTGTATCCAAATGGTATTTCAACATCATTACCAGAAGATGTTCAATACAAGTATGTTCGCTCTATTGTGGGTTTAGAGGGTGTTGAGGTTCTCCAACCGGGCTATGCAATCGAATACGATTTTTTAAATCCGCAGGGATTATCCTCTGATTTGGAATCTTCTTTGTTGGGTGGTTTGTTTCTGGCCGGGCAAATAAACGGCACTACTGGATATGAAGAGGCTGCGGCTCAGGGCCTTGTGGCTGCCATAGGCGTAGCAAAGAAGCTAAAGGCCGTTGAGCCTATTCGGTTTGATCGGAGTACAAGTTATATCGGCGTTATGATAGACGATCTAACAACCCGAGGAGCGACTGAGCCGTATAGAATGTTTACGTCGCGAGCCGAGTTTCGATTAAAGCTACGAGCAGACAACGCTGATCAAAGGCTCACAGAGCAGGGCTATAGGTCCGGCTGCGTTTCATCTGGTCGATATAATAGCTTTCTGAAGAAGGTTGATCAGCTTAATATCTGTCGAGGAGCGCTATCAAAGATGGCTGTGTCTCCAAATCAGGCCCGTGTGGCGGGAATAGAGCTCGGTTTAGACGGGCGTCGGCGAAACGGTCATGAGCTTCTGGCCATACCGGGTGTTTCGACCAAGCACTTACTAGCTCTTGAGCCAGCTCTGAGAGATTGTGAGCCGAGTTCTTTGACACAGGCGGCGCGGGAGGCGCTTTACGTAACGTATATTGAGCGCCAAGGTCGAGACATCGAGGCTTTGGCGCGAGATCTGAACATAGACATACCTGTTGAGTTTGAATATCGAGGCGTGTCGGGCCTGTCATCTGAAATGATATCCAAGCTATCGTTGGCGAGGCCCCGCTCTTTGGGCGCAGCAAAAAATATAGAGGGTATCACGCCAGCCGCCCTTACTGCAGTGTTGCTGAGGCTTAAGTCGCACAAGTTAAAAAAAGCTATATAAAAAGGGGGACTTTCTATCCAACTTAATGTTTCACGTGAAACACAGGGCCGACTAGAGGCGTTTGTTGCGCTTGTAGAGAAGTGGAATCCCGTCATTAACCTGATAGCTAAAAGCAGTTTGCCTGATATTTGGCGTAGACATGTTGAAGATTCAGTACAAATCATTCCAATGGGCCAGCTCGGTAATTTCTGGATCGATATTGGCAGCGGCGGCGGATTTCCTGGAATTGTTATCGCTATAATTCTTAAGGAATCGGCACCATCTACTACTGTCGTTTTAATTGAAAGCGATGTTAGAAAAGCTACTTTCTTGCGTCAGGCGGTAGCTACGCTTGGCTTGAATTGTCAAATTCATAATGCCAGAATTGAATCTTTGAATTTACCACGAGGGACAACGGTATCTGCGCGTGCCCTCGCACCGCTTCCAAAATTATTAAGTTTTGTAGAAAACTTGGTTGAAGAGGGTGGTGTTTGCTTGCTTATGAAGGGGCAAAGTTACCAGCAGGAGCTTGCAGCCGCACGGCAATCGTGGTCATTTGATTGTGAAGTGATAAAGAGCCAAACAAACACTGACGCAGCGGTTCTCACCATTAGGAATATCCAGCGTGCAACAAGGTAAGCCAAAAATAATTGCGATTGCTAATCAAAAGGGCGGTGTTGGTAAGACAACCACAACCCTAAACTTGGCTGCAGCCTTTGCTGAGGTTGGGCATAGGGTACTGATTATGGATCTAGACCCACAGGGGAATGCGTCAACTGGGCTTGGCTCGGGTGCTGATGGGCGTGAGTTCACAACTTACGATGTGTTGGTTGGTGAGATTCTAGAGGACCGTTTTGTAATAAAAACAGATGTTGAAAATTTGTTTCTAGTTCCCTCGACTACAGACCTTAGCTCTGCTGATATAGAGCTCGCCAACACGAAAAACAGAAGTCATTTATTACGAACGGTACTAACAAACTCAGACTTGTCTCAATATGACTATATCCTTTTTGATTGCCCACCGTCTCTTAATGTTTTGACTGTAAACGCCCTTATCGCCGCTGACGCTTTAATAATTCCCCTGCAAAGTGAATTTTTTGCGCTTGAGGGGCTCTCTCAGCTTTTAATGTCAGTTCGGGAGGTGCGAAGTCTTGGCAATCCAGGATTGAGGATTGAGGGTGTAGTGCTCACCATGTTTGACGGTCGCAACCGATTATCTTTACAGGTTGAAGAAGATGCTCGAGAGAATCTTGGTGAATTGGTATTTAAGACTGTTATCCCAAGGAATGTGCGTATTAGCGAAGCCCCGTCTTTTTCTATGCCTGTTTTAAGTTACGATAGCAGGTCTAAGGGTGCCAAGGCGTATCGGGCATTGGCGCAAGAGATTCTTGCCCGTCGGACTCAGTCAAGTTAGGAAATCAAATGGTCGATACAACCAAACGTCAACGCGGCTTGGGTCGCGGTTTATCAGCCCTTATGGCTGACATAGAGCCGGTGGTTAACAATGTAAGCTCTACCTCGACTGAACTTAGGGTTGGTGCATTCGCCCCAATAGAGAAAATACACCCTAATCCTGACCAACCACGCAGATACTTTGATGCTAATGATCTAAGTGATTTGGCTGATTCGATTCGGTCAAAGGGTATTATACAGCCACTTTTAGTCCGCGCACATCCTAGCCGAGTTGGAGATTTTGAGATTGTTGCTGGCGAACGTCGATGGCGCGCCGCACAAATGGCACAGCTGCATGAATTGCCCATAGTTGTTCGAGAGCTCTCTGACCGAGATGTTCTTGAAATTGCAATTATTGAAAATATCCAACGATCAGACCTTAACCCTATTGAAGAAGCCATTGGGTACCGCCAGCTAATGGACAAGTTTGGTCATACACAAGAGCAAATGGCTGTGGCCCTCGGAAAATCTCGCCCCCACATCGCTAACAATCTTAGACTTTTGGCACTCCCAGAAGATGTTCAAGCACTTGTGGTAGTTGGCAAGCTGTCCAGTGGTCACGCTCGAGCCCTTATCACTGCGCCCAATGCTTCAGAGCTGGCTCGCATTATCGTTAGCCGCGGCCTATCAGTCCGGCAGGTTGAAAAGCTTGTTAAGCAGCCAAAAGTGTTAAAGTCAGAGCGACCCAGCCGCTCGCACAAAGATGCAGATACCCGCGCTCTTGAGGGCGATTTATCAGCTGCTTTGAAAATGAATGTGTTGATTGCACATAATTCTGGTCAAGAGGGCGGCATAGTTACAATAAGCTACAAGGACCTCGAACAGCTCGATGAGCTCTGCCGTCACTTGGCAGGACTCTAATACATCACTGCTTCAATAAGTTGATTTAGTAGGGGGCGGCCGCTGTCGGTGGCGCGAACCTCGTCGTTGTTTAATTCAATTAGGCCCAACTCGATCAGATGCTTGGGGATCAGTAGCGGCTGATCCGCAATCGCCTCCACCCTGGAGCGCGAAATGCCACCCTGTAACCGCAAACCCATCATGATTAATTCATTTGCGTGGCTAGTTTTAGAAAGAACCTCTGACTTTACTGTGCCGCTAGACCTTAAGGAAACACGGTCCAACCATGCTGTTGGGGCAAGCGCTGTCTGTGTCGCGATACGCCTGCCACCTAAGGTCAAGCGCCCATGAGCCCCTGGACCGATACCAATATAATCCCCACCCTGCCAATATATTATATTATGTAATGATTCCAATCCACTAGACGCATAATTTGAAACCTCATATCCGGCAAGACCTGCAGATGAGCAGGTCTCATTTGTAAAATCAAACATGTCCGCAGCCAGATCTTCATCGGGTAGGCCACGCAGTTTTCCAGCTTTGGCACGAAAGCCGAAGGCTGTACCTGGCTCAATTGTAAGTTGATATAGCGACAGGTGGCCGTCGCTCAATGAAATTGCTTTAGCCAACTCTAAGCGCCATTCTGGTAGGGACTGGTTCTGTCGTGCGTAAATTAAATCGAAACTAACGCGGTCAAAAGTCTGCTTAGCAATTTCAAGTGCTGCCATGGCTTCAGCTACCGAGTGAAGCCTACCAAGCTGTTTTAAATCAGGGTCATTCAGTGCTTGGATGCCCATTGAGATCCGGTTAACACCAGCGGCGCGGAAGCCAGTGAAGCGGGCTGCTTCCACTGAGGATGGATTGGCTTCAAGGGTGATCTCAATGTTGTTTGCAGCAGTCCAGTGGCCCAATGCACGATTGATCAATCGTTCCACCGTAGAAGGGGGCATTAGGCTGGGTGTGCCGCCGCCAAAGAAAATTGAGTTTAAAAGCCGACCCTGTGTAAGCTCTGCATGGCGGTCCAATTCGGATAGCAGAGCCTTCTCCCAGATGCCATCATCTACATTGGGGCTGACGTAAGAATTAAAGTCACAATATGGACACTTTGCTTCACAAAAAGGCCAGTGAATATAAAGCCCAAAACCCCCATGGTGCCAATCTTCATTCAAGACAGCCAGCCACCAATTTGGCAAAGGCATCAGCCCGATGCGTAAGGGGTTGCTTTTGCTCTGGTAGCATTTCGGCAAAAGTCAGCGCATGGCCATCGGGCTGAAATACCGGGTCAAACCCAAAACCATGAACTCCCCTCATTGGCCAAACAACGCACCCTGCTGCAATACCTGCAAAAATTTCGTCATGACCATCAGGCCAAGCCAGACATAACGTGCAATTAAACTGCGCTTTGCGCGGATGTGGTGCCGCTGCGGCCTCTAGCCTGTCCCAAACCCTGGCCATAGCTAGCTTAAAGTCCCGGCCATCAGGCGTTTCAGCCCAATCAGCGGTATAAACGCCAGGTGCTCCGTCCAGAGCGTCGACAGAAATGCCACTGTCGTCTGATAGTGCTGGAAAGCCAGCCGCCTTCGCCGCAAAATGTGCCTTTAGTCGTGCGTTTCCAGCAAAAGAGGTTTCAGTTTCGTCTGGCTCTTCTAGCCCAAGATCACCTGCGCTCACACACTCAACCCCAAAGGGTTCTAATAATAATTGGATTTCGCGTAGCTTGCCTTTATTATGGCTAGCTAAGATGATTTTTGTGTCTGTGAGTTTGCGCATTAGCTAATGGCTGCCATCTGTGCTTCCACCAATTGTGAAACACCCGCCTCTGCTAAGTCCATCAATTGTCCCATTTGATCGCGCGAAAAGGTTGAGCCTTCGGCTGACATTTGAACTTCAACAATTTTTCCTGAACCCAGCATTACGAAGTTACCGTCAACGCCGGCCTCGCTATCCTCTGGGTAGTCTAGGTCCAAAACTGCCTGACCTGCATAAATACCACAGCTTACTGCTGCCACTGGATCTAAAAGTGGATTACTTCGGATATCGCCAGCCTTCATAAGTTTTTGAACAGCTAAGCTCAAAGCTACCCACCCGCCTGTGATCGCTGCACAACGAGTTCCTCCGTCTGCCTGAATTACGTCGCAGTCAATACTGATCTGACGTTCGCCCAAGGCGGATCGATCGACGCCGGCGCGTAAGCTGCGGCCAATTAGTCGCTGAATCTCTTGTGTACGGCCAGACTGGCCGTTCTTAGCTTCCCGTCGCATTCGCGTGTGGGTTGCGCGAGGAAGCATGCCGTACTCGGCTGTAACCCACCCCAGACCAGAGTTGCGCAGAAAAGACGGAACCCGCTCCTCTAGGCTGGCGGTACACAAAACATGTGTATCTCCGATCTTGATCAAACAAGAGCCCTCCGCATGACGCGTGACCCCCGTTTCGATCACAATGTCGCGCATTTGATTTAATTTTCGATTGGATGGTCGCATAGCTTGTCCTCTCAGTGTTCATGGGCGAATATGCGATGCACACCCCAAATGGCAAGGGCTAGGTGAATGGATTCGTCACAAGAACTATTTTCAGAGATGGACATGCGCAGTCGCGAAGTGTTCCAGAGGATTGTGGAAAGCTATCTTTCTTCTGGTGAGCCCATGGGTAGCAACACGCTGACCCAGCAAATGAGCCAACAGGTGAGTGCCGCTACGATACGTAACGTAATGAAAGATTTAGAGGTTTTGGGGCTTTTGGATAGTCCACACACTTCTGCAGGTCGTCAACCTACAGAGCTTGGCCTTCGGATGTTTGTGGATGGCATCATGGAGGTGGGTGACCCAGACGAGGCTGACCAAAGAAAGATTGCAGCCACTATGGATGAAAGTGACAGTGTCACTAGCATGCTTGATCGTATGTCCAGTGCATTATCTGGTTTGACCCATGGGGCATCCTTAGTGCTTGCGCCCAAAAAATCGTCAGCCATAAAGCACATTGAGTTTGTATCTTTAGCGACAGACCGTGCTCTTGTGGTGCTAGTTTTTGCGAACGGAGAGGTTGAAAACCGTGTTTTCCGACCACCCCTTGGCCAAACCCCAAGCCAAATGCGAGAGGCAGTAAACTTTTTAAATGCTATTGGTCAGGGAAAAACACTCCAAGAACTTCAGTCCACAATCGGTCTGGAAATAAAAAAGCATCGCTCTGAACTTGATGTGCTAACCACGAACCTTGTGGAGGCCGGAATTGCGGTGATGCAAGACGCTGGCGGAGATAATGAGCGTCTGATTGTGCGAGGTAGGTCGAATCTTTTAGAAAAAGCTGGCACTGCAGAGGATTTGGAGCGGGTGAGGGTGTTGTTTGATGACCTTGAACGCAAGCGTGATATTGCAGAATTCTTGCAATTAACCGATGAAGGTGACGGCGTTCGCATTTTTATTGGCTCTGAGAACAAACTCTTTTCACTTTCGGGTTCCTCTTTGGTAATTTCTCCCTATATGAACGCTGACCGAAAGGTTATTGGTGCTATTGGCGTAATTGGACCCACGCGTTTGAATTACGGTAGGATTGTGCCAATTGTGAATTATACCGCCCAGATGATTGGGCGAGTTTTATCTGATCGAGGTTAGGCCCAGATGGCGATAGAGAACGAAGAAGACTTTTTACAAGACATTAGTCTTGCTGAAGAAGAAGAATACGGTGAAGATGAATACACCAAGGAAGAGCTCGAGCTTGATGCCTTGCGTGTTGAGCTTGAAGCACTTCGTGTGGAACGCGATGATCTGAAAGATAAGTGGATGCGCGCCTTGGCTGATGCTGAGAACTCCCGTAAACGAAGTGAGCGAGATCGTCGTGAGGCTGAAAATTATGGCGGCTCTAAGCTGGCTCGTGATCTTCTGCCCGTGTATGACAACCTCAAGCGTGGCTTAGAGGTTGCTACCGATGAGCAACGCGAGGTTGCATCGGCGTTGATTGAGGGCGTTGAGTTAACTATGCGTGAAATTGTCAATATCTTCAAAAAGCATGGTATTGAGCCCATTCTGCCAGAGATTGGAGATCGATTTAATCCACAGGATCATGAAGCTATGTTTGAGGCGCCGGTTCCCGGAACCAAGGCTGGTGACATCATTCAGGTGATGGCCGAGGGCTTTATGCTGCATGATCGTTTGTTGCGGCCTGCTCAGGTGGGTGTTTCTTCCACACCGGGCTAAGGTACGTTGTAGGGCCATTAGATTTGGGTGGCTTTGGCCGCCCTTTTCTAAACTTTTATTTTTGCCTTAAGCTCATAGATTAAATCTAGTGCTTCCTTTGGACTAATTGAATCGGGCTGAATGTTTTCTAAGGCGTCCTCAAGTGCTGAGGACCTTATTGGTGGTGCTGCGGCTATAGCAGAGAATAAAGGTAGGTCATCAATAAGTGCCATTTGTTTACTGTGGCCGTCACGCTCCCCACGTTCCAGTGCTTCCAGCACAATCTTTGCCCGCTCTAAAACGGATTTTGGCAAACCAGCTAGCTTAGCGACCTGCACTCCGTAAGACCGGTCTGCTGCCCCCTTTTTGACCTCATGCAAAAACACTACCTCACCCCGCCACTCACGAACCGTCACAGTGGCGTTGTCCACATGCTTTAATTTTGTCGAAAGCTGCGTGAGTTCATGATAATGCGTAGCAAATAAAGCACGGCATTGGTTGACGTCATGTAGATGTTCAAGGGTGGCCCAAGCAATAGATAGCCCGTCATAAGTCGAGGTGCCGCGACCGATTTCGTCTAGAATGACCAAGGCTCGATCATCTGCTTGATTTAAAATAGCTGCGGTTTCAACCATTTCAACCATAAACGTTGATCTGCCACGCGCCAAATCATCAGCTGCGCCAACACGGCTAAAAATTTGTGAAACAATTCCAATTTCTGCATGGGCGGCGGGTACATAAGACCCAGCTTGCGCAAGTAGGGCGATCAAAGCGTTTTGCCGCAGAAACGTTGATTTACCTGCCATATTGGGACCAGTAAGTAACCAAATCATGTCATTAGCGCTGCAGAGCATGCAATCATTGGCCACAAAGAGTGAAGAAGATTGAACCTTTAGGGCCGTCTCTACCACTGGATGCCTGCCCTGCTTGATTATAAAATCGCGGCTATCGTTTAAAATTGGCCGCACCCACCCTTCGGTCATCGCTAATTCTGCTAGGGCGGAGGCGACGTCAATTTCCGCAATTGAGATAGCCAGGGTCTGAAGGCTGGAGGCGTAGCCCAAGACAGTGGCGCACAGGGTATTAAATATCTCCAACTCTAAACTGGTGGCACTTCCCGCAGCATTTAATATTTTAGTTTCTAATTCGCCCAAGTCCACTGTGGTAAAGCGGACGGAATTGGCTGTTGTTTGCCGGTGAATGAAAGTTTCATTTAATGGTGTTGTAAGCATGCGCTGCGCATGCGTAGCCGTTGTTTCAATGAAGTATCCAAGCACATTGTTATGTTTGATTTTTAAGGTGGCCACACCTGTAATTTTTGCATAATTGGCCTGCATGCTTGCAATAACTGATCGGGCCTCATCGCGTAGGGAAGTCATCTCATCTAGTTCAGTAGAATAGCCCACTGCTACAAAACCGCCATCTCTGGCCAGCAGCGGGGGAGTGGCTACTAGTGCTAGATCTAGCTGGAATGATAGTGTGTCATGGCCGACTAAATCTGCCTTTGATCCACTCAGTAATTTTGGTAATTCATACCCAGAAAGTAGTTCATGCACCTCAGATGCTTGAGCCATACCGTTATTTAGGGCTACGAGATCACGCGGTCCGCCGCGCCCCAGTGCTAAGCGACCCAAGGCGCGCTCCATGTCTGGTAGTAGCTTCAACGCATTTCGCAGCTCTGTGCGCACACCACTATTTTCACTAAAAAACTGAACAGCCGAAGCGCGCTCATTAATAGTGTCTAGCCGCTGTGAGGGGGTTGTGATCCTACGATATAAAAGCCGTGCACCGGCGGCGGTTACGGAGCGATCAACTATAGACAGTAAGGAGCCCTTTTTCTCACCAGACAAGGTTTGGGTTAACTCCAGGTTCCGGCGGGTTGCCGCATCTATAGCAACAAAATCATCACGCACCTCGCATACGGGTTGCCGTAACAGTGGAAGCTGACCCTTTTGAGTAGTGTTTAAGTATTCAATGAGTGCACCAAGAGCTGCGATATCAGCCCGGCCAAAGTCTCCGAACCCTCCCGGAGTTTTCACACCAAAAGCAGCAGAAAGCTGCTCCATACCTGATACGCTATCAAACATAGATTGTGAGAGTAGTGTGGCGGCTGCGCCAGCCCCTGAGATGATTTCAAGGAATTCTGGTGTTGCTGTGTCTGAGATTAAAACCTCTGCGGGTTCAAGCCGTGCCAATTCTGGACCTAGCCGCACTGCTGAGCATGGGCTATAGCGTACATCGCCCGTTGAGATGTCTAGCCAGGCCAAGCAACTTTGGTCACGGACTTGGGCAAAGGCAGCAAGAAAATTGCTTTGTCGTGAGTGAAGCAGCGTGTCTTCTGTCAGGGTTCCTGGCGTCACAAGGCGTACTACGCCGCGCTTAACAATAGATTTTGCACCGCGCTTTTTAGCTTCCTTTGGATTTTCCAACTGCTCACAAACCGCAACACGAAATCCCTTTCGTATGAGGTTGAGTAGATAACCTTCTGCCGCATGAACTGGAACACCGCACATTGGTATGTCTTCACCAAGATGTTTTCCGCGCTTTGTAAGGGTGATATCAAGAGCTTGTGCAGCAGCTACGGCATCATCAAAAAACAACTCATAGAAGTCTCCCATTCGGTAAAATAGCAAGGCCGTTGGGTGTTCGCGCTTTATTTCAAGAAACTGTGCCATCATGGGCGTTACAGAATACTCAGGGTTGTTCACAGATTGCTCTCCATTTGTTGCTAGTATTATGCAGAAACCATCATGAAAGGAAGCTGTTGTCGTGGCTTTGTTGGAAGGGTATAATCTCCCATGAACAAGGAGCTCCAGAATGGCTAATAATAAAGTTACTGATGCAGATGCGCTTGCGTTCCATATGGAGCCAACACCGGGTAAATTTGAAATCACGGCGACGGTGCCTATGACAACACAGCGAGACCTTTCGCTCGCCTACTCTCCAGGTGTTGCCGTTCCCTGCCTGGCTATCGCCGACAACCCTGAACTTGCTTATGATTACACCAACAAGGGCAATTTAGTTGCAGTGATATCTAACGGAACTGCAGTTTTGGGCCTTGGTAATCTGGGTGCGTTGGGCAGCAAACCGGTGATGGAGGGTAAGGCTGTTTTGTTTAAGCGCTTCGCCGATGTTAATTCTGTTGACATCGAGCTCGATACCGAAGACCCGCAGGAGTTTATTAATGCAGTGAAGTTGATGGGGCCAACATTTGGCGGCATTAACCTTGAGGACATCAAGGCGCCAGAGTGCTTTATTATTGAGCAGGCTCTTAAAGAAGTCATGGATATTCCTGTATTTCATGATGACCAGCACGGAACTGCGGTGATTTGTGCTGCTGGCCTGATCAACGCGCTACATCTTTCTGGAAAGCTTATTCAGGACGTAAAAATTGTTTTAAATGGTGCGGGTGCTGCGGGTATTGCCTGTATTGAGCTACTAAAGTCTATGGGTGCGAAGCATAGTAACTGTGTGGTGTGTGATACCAAGGGTGTGATTTACCAAGGCCGCACGGAAGGTATGAACCAGTGGAAATCTGGCCATGCCATTACCACAGAACTACGGACCCTGGATGAAGCTATGGTTGGGGCAGATGTGTTCTTGGGCGTGTCTGTGAAAGGTGCCATGACGCCAGAGATGGTTGCTAATATGGCGCCTAACCCAGTGATCTTTGCGATGGCTAACCCAGACCCTGAGATTACGCCTGAAGAAGCTCATGAAGTTCGTCCTGACGCAATTGTAGCTACAGGCCGTTCAGATTACCCAAACCAAGTTAATAACGTTTTAGGTTTCCCCTATTTATTTCGCGGTGCGCTGGATATCCATGCCCGCGCAATAAATGATGAGATGAAAATAGCGTGTGCACGGGCATTGGCAGCTTTGGCCCGCGAAGAAGTGCCTGATGAGGTTGCTCTGGCCTATGGTACCAAGCTGAGTTTTGGCCGTG
>LAQD01000038.1:5845-8218 GCA_000981705.1 Rhodobacteraceae bacterium ASP10-04a | reverse complement strand
TGGACACAGGCGTATCGCGTCGTCCAATTGTGGATATGGTTGGCTATGAGCTATCTCTTAAAACCCGAATGGACCCAACTGCCGGTATTTTGCGTGGTATTAATGCCCGCGCCCGATCTGCGCAGGCCCGGATGATTTTTTCCGAAGGCCATGATGAACGTGTTTTACGTGCGGCGGTCATGTATCAACGCCAGGGTTTTGGGCAGTCCATTGTTGTGGGGCGTGAAAGTGATGTGCAGGCAGGCCTTGAAGCTGCTGGCCTTGGTGATGCCATCAATGAGTTGGAAATAGTTAACGCGGCGAAAACAGAGCATTTGGATACCTATAAAGATTATCTATACGAGCGCCTACATCGGAAAGGTTTTGATCAAGCCGACATACACCGGCTTGCAGCTCGAGATCGCCATGTGTTTGGTTCATTGATGCTTGCTCATGGCCATGGCGACGGTTTGGTTACGGGTGTGACACGCAAATCAGCCCATGTTTTGGATTTGATCAACCATGTTTATGACGTTGGCCCACATGATGGTGCCGTGGGGGTGACGGCGGTTTTATCTAAGGGAAAAATCGTTCTGATCTCGGATACATTGGTGCATGAGTGGCCAGATGAGAACGACTTAGCGGATATTGCGGAGCGTGGCGCAAGCGTTGCGCGGGCCCTAGGGCTTGAGCCTCGGGTGGCTTTTGTTAGCTTTTCGACCTTTGGTTACCCAATATCGGAGCGGGCTGAGAAAATGAAAATTGCGCCAGAAGTTCTACAAAAGCGTGGAGTTGATTTTGAGTTTGAGGGCGAGATGGCTGTTGATGTGGCGCTGAACGTTAACGAAATGAAAAAATATCCATTTAGTCGCCTGACAGGTCCAGCGAATGTGTTGGTTGTGCCTGCGCGGCACTCAGCATCAATTTCAGTTAAGCTCATGCAAGAAATGGGGGGAGCTACTGTTATCGGCCCAATACTTACTGGTATCGACAAGCCAATTCAGATTTGCTCCACGGTGTCTTCGGTGAGTGATATTCTGAATATGGCAGTCATTGCGGCCTGTAATATCCGATGACAGTCTATAACCTTGGCTCGATCAATGCTGATTATTTTTATCAAGTGCTGCATATTCCTGCGCCTGGCGAAACCCTTAGTGCTAAGACGTTTGATCGTGGTTTGGGGGGCAAGGGTGCCAATCAATCCGTGGCTATGGTGAGGGCTGGAGCTAATGTGGTGCATTTGGGTGCTGTTGGTGAGGATGGCCAGTGGTTGTTGGACCGCCTCGTCGACCTAGGCGTTGATGTAGTATCTATAGCGAAGCTTGACTGTGCATCTGGTCATGCTGTGATTAATGTTGCGGCTGACGGCGAAAATGCAATTACGATCTATCCGGGTGC
Organism: Rhodobacteraceae bacterium ASP10-04a; assembly: GCA_000981705.1. Taxonomy (GTDB): domain Bacteria; phylum Pseudomonadota; class Alphaproteobacteria; order Rhodobacterales; family Rhodobacteraceae; genus Planktomarina; species Planktomarina antarctica. The sequence continues at coordinate 6,841 of LAQD01000038.1, read as the reverse complement.
AAATGTGGCCATTTGTGCTGACCGTATTAATGAATGGATGGTAGACATATCGGACCAAGATTGGCTTGTTTTGCAAAACGAAACATCTCACCAGCGTACGGCGGCATCTCTTGCAAAGGCTAAGGGCGCCCGCGTGGTGTACTCCGCAGCTCCATTTGATGCGCAAGCCGTGTTAGAAGTGTTGCCCTTTGTCGATATTCTTTGCATGAATGAGCATGAGGCCAAAGCCCTTGAGCGGGAGTTCCAAAAGACGGGTCTTGAAGGCCTTGGGGTTGGTGCCGCGCTCATAACTTATGGTTCCAAGGGTGCGGCCTATCATGATTTTGTGACAGGAGAGGTTACAAAAGTTGGTGGTGTCGAGGTGAGTCCAGTAGATACGACTGGTGCAGGCGATACGTTTTGTGGCTATTTTATTGGGCGCCTATCACTTGGAGACGGTCCAAAGGCTGCGCTTTTAATTGCCAATTTTGCAGCGGCTCTTAAGGTAACCCGGCTGGGAACTGCTGATGTGATCCCAGAACTCTCAGAGGTTATTGCCTTTAAGGGCTGACAAACGGCGCATCTGCGCCCCATAACTGTTTCACCCGCACGTCACGTCCACAGCTTTCACGATATTTCTTATAGGCGGTAGATTTCTTCAAGGGGCCAAAACGGGTCAGCACAAGTTTTCGGCTTTTGTAGTAATTTTGATGATAGTTTTCAGCGTTATAAAATGTTGTAGCCTTCAAGATTGGCGTCACAATAGGTTGGCCCAGTGTAACCTGCGCATCCTTGATAGCGGCCTCGGCGATGCGTCTCTGTTTTAAGCCATCGATAAATATGGCAGTTCGATAGGTGGCTCCACGATCACAAAACTGACCGCCAGCATCTGTTGGGTCCACAGACCGTAGAAACAAATCGAGCAGCTTTTTGTGAGTCACAATAGAAGCGTCATAGGTGACTTTGACCACCTCATAATGGCCTGTGCCTTCGAGTGTTTTATAGGTTGGGTTTTCA
>LAQD01000038.1:0-5765 GCA_000981705.1 Rhodobacteraceae bacterium ASP10-04a | reverse complement strand
AGGTTTGAATCTCGCGGGCCAGAATCGTGGTAGTTTGAGCTAAAAGTGTCATCCCGAGTGCTGCAGAAAGAAATATTGATTTTAGCTTCATAAGCTGTCCTTTTCTAATTTAATTAATGTTTATGATAGCTATTGAAACAACAATACAATTTCGAATGAGGTCACGAATATTTTACCCCTTGGCTGCGAATGCTTCACGCTTTACGGTTCCGAATATGAAAAAATTAGTAACTACTCACCAAGCTGCGGAAGACGCCCGTAATGAAAACATCCAGATTTACCTGAACGGTGATCTTGTACCAAAAGAGCGTGCCCTGGTCAGCGTATATGACAGTGGCTTTATGTTGGGAGACGGTGTCTGGGAGGGACTGCGCCTTTATAATGGCACTTGGGCGTTTTTAGACGAACACATGGACCGGTTGTTTGAGGCCTTTAAGGCGGTTGATATCGATCTTGGTCTTGATCGTGCTGGGGTTGTGCAAGCCCTTCTGGATACTCAGGCTGCCAATGATATGAACTCAGACGCACATGCGCGTCTTATGGTAACACGGGGTATAAAAAAACGCCCATTCCAGCATCCAGCCCTATCACAATCTGGCTGTACGTTCACCATTATCATGGAGCACTCACAGCCGAGCCTGCCGCGAGGCATTAAGCTGGCAACCGTGCCACATATGCGCGGTCTACCGATGACACAGGATCCTAAGTTAAATTCACATTCAAAGCTCAACTGCATCTTGGCCTGTATTGCTGCGGAGAAGGCCGGTGCGGATGAAGCTTTGATGTTAGATGTGCATGGATTTGTGAACACAACCAACGCATGTAATTTTTTTATTGTGCGAAAGGGTGCTGTTTGGACGAGCACTGGTGATTATTGTATGAATGGTATCACCCGTCAAAAAGTGATTGATCTGTGCCGAGCAAACAATATCCCAGTTTATGAGAAAAACTTTAGCTTAGTGGATACCTATGGCGCAGATGAGGCCTTTCTAACGGGCACCTTTGGCGCCCAAACGCCAGTGATTGAGCTTGATGGCCGTTCAATTGGCGATGGGGGTATGGGGCCAATGACAACGCAAATTCGAGGGCTTTATAAAGATCTGATTGCGAGGGTTACGAAGTGAGACTTGCCATGTGGTCTGGACCACGAAATCTGTCTACGGCTATGATGTATGCCTTTGGCAATCGTGGTGACACGACAATTTTGGATGAGCCTTATTATGGCGCTTACCTGCATCATTCTGGTGTTGAGCATCCGATGAATACTGAAGTTCTCAGCAGTCAGCCGCATGATCCAGAGGAGATCAGCGCCCATGTGACAGGCCTTATTCCTGGAGCTCATGCGGTATGGTACCAAAAGCAATTGACCCATCACATGTTGCCACAGTTCTCTTTGGACTGGGTTGCCAAACAAACTAACGTTTTCTTGATCCGAGAGCCTGCACGAGTGATTGCGAGCTACGAACAAAAACGTGAAACATTGGCGCTGGAGGATCTCGGTTTTGTGCAGCAAAAACGTATTTATGATTATTGCGTAGCGCTGGGCCAGAAGCCAATCGTAATTGATAGTGATGATATATTATCCAATCCTAAGGTGGCGTTAATCGCACTTTGTGAAGGTGTTGGAATTGACTTTGATCCTGCAATGCTCAGGTGGGAGGCCGGGGCGCGACTAGAAGATGGGGTTTGGGCGTCGCATTGGTATGACGCGGTTCATAAATCCACGGGATTTGGTGCTGCACCAGGGCCAATTCCAGTTGTTGGCAGTAAATTTAATGATATCTTGGAGCAGGCACAGGTGATATATCGTCAGCTGGGAGCGCAAAAGCAGGGCGCGCAATAGAGCGAAGGCACTTAGGTAGCCGCTCTAGGCAAATAACTTTTCTAATCAACCAACCCGATTTTTTCGAGCTGCTAATAGTTTCAGGCGTAGGGCATTGAGTTGAATAAAGCCTGCTGCGTCTTTTTGATCATAGGCGCCTGCGTCATCCTCAAAGGTCACATGGGCTTCGGAATACAAGCTATAGTTGGACCAACGACCAACTGTATGTGCTGAACCTTTGTAGAGCTTGAGTCGCACGGTACCAGTCACATGTTCTTGGGATTTGTCGATCATAGCCTGTAGCATTTCGCGCTCAGGGCTAAACCAAAATCCATTGTAAATTAGCTCTGCATATTTTGGCATAAGCTCGTCTTTTAAGTGTGCAGCCCCTCGATCAAGGGTGATAGATTCAATTGCTCGGTGCGCTTCCAATAGTAAGGTACCACCTGGAGTCTCGTAGATCCCACGCGACTTCATACCAACAAAGCGGCCCTCAACTAAGTCAAGTCTGCCAATGCCATGCTTGCCGCCAAGGGTGTTGAGCTCGGTTAGTATCGTGGCTGGAGACATGACAGAACCGTTGATTGATACTGGATCGCCAGCCTCAAAACTGATCTCAATGTATTCTGGTGTATTTGGCGCATCTTCTGGATTTACCGTGCGCTGGTATACATACTCTGGCGCTTCCATAGCTGGATCTTCTAGCACCTTGCCCTCTGACGACGTATGTAGCAGGTTTGCGTCCACACTAAAAGGCGCTTCGCCACGTTTGTCTTTGGCAATTGGTATTTGATTCTTCTCTGCAAAGTCTATCAGCTTGGTGCGGCTTGATAGGTTCCATTCTCGCCAAGGCGCAATCACTTTGATATCGGGATTGAGCGCATAGGCCGCCAGCTCAAAACGCACTTGGTCATTGCCTTTACCTGTAGCGCCGTGGGACACGGCATCCGCGCCTTCAATGGCAGCAATCTCAACCAACCGCTTAGAAATCAAAGGCCGTGCGATTGACGTACCTAGCAAGTAAAGGCCCTCATAAAGGGCATTGGCGCGAAACATTGGAAATACGAAGTCGCGGACAAACTCTTCACGCAAATCTTCGATATAGATTGATGAAGCACCCATCAGTTCAGCTTTGGCGCGGGCGGGCTCGAGCTCTTCACCCTGACCAAGGTCCGCTGTAAATGTTACAACTTCACAACCGTATTCGATCTGCAACCACTTTAGAATGATTGAGGTATCCAATCCGCCTGAATAGGCAAGAACAACTTTCTTAGGCGCTGACATGCGTTTTCCAATTCAAATGTAACGTAGTCTAGTCAGCGCGGAGTTACATGGTTTTTGTTTGCGCGGCAAGTTGGTGATGCCTGATTTTTAACAGGAGAACTATCATTATTTCTGCATGGTTAAAAATAGGATTTGACCTAGAACTTGCGCATTTTGGTAGTTTGAGTCACTAGTCTGTCTTATGAAACAGTTTAGTACCCAGGCCGCTGAGGCTACCAAACGTATGCGGGAATTATTTTCCGCAACACCGCTGCAACGTAATGACCATTTGTCGACCGTTTATGGTGCAGATATTTGGCTCAAGCGTGAAGACCTCTCTCCGGTACGGTCCTACAAACTGCGTGGCGCTTATAATGCAATGAGCAAGCAGGCGGACAAAGAAGTGTTTGTTTGTGCCAGTGCAGGAAACCATGCCCAGGGCGTTGCTTTTGTGTGTAGGCACATGCGGAAAAAAGGTGTAATTTTTATGCCGGTAACTACTCCGCAGCAGAAGATTGGCAAAACTCGGTTGTTCGGTGGTGAGTGGGTCGAGGTGCGCCTTGTAGGTGATTATTTTGATGATACTTTACGCGCCAGCCAATCCTATTGCATGGAGGTAGGTGGGCACTTTCTTTCCCCATTCGATGATCAAGATGTGATCGAGGGGCAGGCAACTGTGACGCATGAGATGTTAGAGCAGCTGGGACGCGCACCTGATATCTTTATTGTACCTGTTGGTGGGGGTGGTTTGTCTTCCTCTGCACGCCGCTTATTATCAGAGCGTGCCCCGGAAACTGAAATATTCTATGTTGAACCCTCGGGTGGAAAAAGCCTTGCAGCGGCGGTTGAGGCTGGTGAGCCAACAACGATTAGCAATGTGGATACCTTTGTGGATGGTGCTGCTGTTGCACGGATTGGTGTGCATACATTTGCAGCTTTGAAGGGTATTGATGCTGATCACGTTCTGGCAATCCCCGAGGATCGTATCTGCACCACTATATTGGAAATGCTAAATGTTGAGGGTGTGGTGCTAGAGCCTGCTGGAGCCTTGGCGCTGGATGCCCTCAAGGACCTGAGAGATGAGATTAAGGGTAAAACTGTTGTTTGTGTGTCATCTGGAGGGAACTTTGATTTTGAGCGCCTACCAGAGGTGAAGGAACGTGCCCAGCGCTATTCTGGCGTTAAGAAGTACTTTATTCTGCGTCTGCCGCAACGTCCTGGGGCCCTGAAAGATTTTTTAGGCCTTTTGGGCCCAGATGATGATATTTCACGGTTTGAGTATCTCAAAAAGTCGGCGCGAAATTTTGGGACCGTTCTTCTAGGTGTTGAAACCCCTTTGCCAGAAAACTTTGCAAGCCTTTCCGAGCGCCTAGAAAATGCTGGCATGTCAATCCGCGACATCACTGGGGACGAAGCGATGGTCGACCTGATTATTTAGGCGGAGGCTGCTTGGGGCTAAAAACCAAAGAACTGAGATACTGCATGGCGATCTCCAGAGTTAGCCAAGCGGTTCATAGCTCCTTCGATTGGCAATACTACAGGGTAATGGTCTGGCTCAAGCGGTGTGGAGTGTCGCCTCACTGGATGCGCACTATAGATCGTACAGATTTTTTCTGCCCATAGATCGTAATCTGGCATAAACAAAAAACGCTTGAAGCGAAAAAATACCCTTGGCTGAGTGATGTGCCAGCCGGTTTCCTCAAAGACTTCGCGGTAAAGTGCTTGTAACGGCTGTTCTTCAGGGTCTATGCCGCCGCCAGGCAATTGATATTCATTGTGTATCCCTGCTTGGAAGGTTGTAAGAAGACCTCCAGCATGAGGTAAAATTGCATAGACACCGGGACGGGTTTTGTAGCGTTGGTTGGTGTCTGGGGTGGTGCCAAAACGTTGCAATCTACTCTCCAAGGGTTGGTGCTTGTCTGGACGCGCTTATATGTACAAGTTAAGGCAAGGCCAATCAATGGAAAGAAATTATGACACGTTCTGCAAAAATTAGTTGGGATGATACGGTTTTACCGTTTCAATTGGATGCATCGGATATCCGCGGTCGTGTGGCGCGGTTGGATGGGGTATTGGACAAAGTGCTAGCACAGCATGAATATCCCCCTGTAGTTGAGGCGCTTGTGGCTGAGATGGCTCTGTTGACCGCTCTGATCGGCCAAACTATGAAGCTGCGCTGGAAGATGTCGCTGCAGGTGCGTGGTAGTGGCCCCGTTCGCTTAATTGCAACGGACTACTACGGTCCAACTGATGATGGCGCGACGGCTCAAATCCGCGCCTATGCTAGTTATGATGCAGATTCTATCGATGCCAAGGCAGAGGGATTCTCACAAGTTGGAAGTGGATATTTCGCGATTTTGATTGATCAAGGCCAAGACATGACCCCCTATCAGGGTATAACACCAATTGCTGGCGCTTCACTATCGGCCTGTGCCGAGGCTTATTTTGCACAGTCTGAGCAAATTCCAACCCGGTTTTCACTAGCGTTTGGATATTCTCAAGAGATTGATGGCAGCAGTGGCTGGCGTGCGGGCGGGGTGATGCTGCAACATATGCCGTCCGCTGGCTCACATGTGGCCTCTGGGGAAGCCACAGGTGAAGACGGTTTGTTGAGTGCCTCTGATTTGTTGGATGGGGATGCAAGCGAGAACTGGAACCGGGCGAATATTTTGCTTGATAC
>LAQD01000037.1:22596-23141 GCA_000981705.1 Rhodobacteraceae bacterium ASP10-04a | reverse complement strand
AAGACGGCGAAGAATACGATTGCCGCAAATACGACATTCAAACTATAAAGACGCCAGTATCTATAAGCATTCCGGAAGTACGGAGGACGCGTCGCGAACTAGTGTCTCAGCTCAATATGAAGCGGGCTCAGCTAAGTCAGGCTTATTTGCGCAGGGNNCAGTCTTTACCAGATGAATAAATATGTTTAGAATATTTCACATTAAACGGTTGCGTTAGTGGTGAATCCGCAACCGTCGGCTTGGCGCTTTGAGATTAAACTTGCTTGAAGGGGACTGGGTGACTTTATAGCATCTGTATAGTACAGAACACCTTCAATTTTACTACTGCAAACCTATCTCCGGGTTACTGGACCATCCTTATAACATTATCTTTGTGGCAAAAGAGCCGGCTGCACCCACAGAACTTTCGCACAGACTTGATCTGCGTGGGGTGGATGAAAATGTGGCTTTTTCTTGCGTGCAAATACCAACCCTTCCATCGATCTAAATTATTGAATAGGCATCCGGGCTGCCAACCTTGTCTGCAGCAGTAGCTACAATGCGTC
>LAQD01000037.1:22354-22580 GCA_000981705.1 Rhodobacteraceae bacterium ASP10-04a | reverse complement strand
TAGTGGAGGTACATAGCTCTCTTTAATCCCATTGGTTATGTCAGGTGAAACCGAGTAAACTGCTCAGCATTTATCTTCCGTTCATATCTGAAATTTGGTGCACAATCTTATTATTCTGACAGTATGTTTACGTACTATAGCTTTGAAGCTTTACTCGCATTTGTTTCGCTAGAGCGCTATAAACCATTTGTATCCGCGCGCGTTTTTTAAGGACAGGCTGTGCTAC
>LAQD01000037.1:16097-22255 GCA_000981705.1 Rhodobacteraceae bacterium ASP10-04a | reverse complement strand
AATCCTCACATTTAATTATATTATCATGATCCAGAACTTCCTGTCCCCAAAGCCCTTGAAGTGTTTGTTTTAAAGTTTCTGGAACAGTGCCTACGAAGCAATGCTTTTTAAGATCTTGGATGGACTGGGGCAATCCTTTTTTCTCAAGGTATTTAACCGATGCATAAACCCCATAGTTTATTTCGCCTACTTTACTCGCAATCAAATCTTTGCGTGTTGGCCTGTGGGTTTGAATTGCAATATCTGCGTCTTGCTTGCTGTCCATGGAAACAGATCCCTTTGAAATCAGCTGCAATTGAAGGCCTTCGAATTCAAAGTTAATGTCCGCCACTATCGACGGCAATAATATCGTAGCTATACCGNNATACCGCTACTTGCTATTATCTTAATTGGTCCTGTAAGTTCTGAGTTCTTCGATAGGACTGCTTCAGATAAATTTGTTGCTGTTTTAAAAATATTATCAGCATACTCAAATACGGTCTTCCCTAAATCTGTTAGAGCAAATCCTGAGCCGCCCCTTATAAATAAGATTGATGAGAGATCGGCTTCTATCGAGGCAATATGCCGACTCAAAGTTGCTCTCGGAATTCCAGTTGTTTTTACGGCTGCTCCGATTGAACTGGTAATACAAACTTGATGGAAAGATCTAAGATGTTCCAAATTCGGTGTTTTCAATTTTTTATTCATGTAACGACACCTACGGTGAAAATCCTCTTAGCGTCATCCTCAATGGGGGTACCGTTTGATCTGTTTGGCCACGGTTGCTCCTGTAGTGGGCCAGCCGTGGGGCCATAAAGATCTGTATTTGTCGCTACATCCTGAAACGGATGATGGCTAGTTGGTTCATTTTTCATTCGTTATTCCTTGCTTCTTTTATTTAAGCGAAGGAGGAATTGGATTAGATCCAAACCTTCCCTACGCTAGCATTAACTAGATCAGGTTTTGCGGGTCCGCTTGTGCGTCTCAGCCCGAATGGGCGCCCCGAGGTAAATTAGGAATTAGTATAACGTCCTGGATTTTACATGCACATAATTGTTAGGTTATAGTTTCCAGACAGTTAGGGCCGGTCCTAAATCCAGCATAAACGCTACGTTTCAATTCGATTATCACTTGCTCCTAAAGTAAACACTTTAATGGGAAGTAAGTTCCTATATTTGGAAGCCCTCTAAATCTGTGGCCAACTAGCTACTCTATAGAGCCAGAGATTAAAAGCAATACTCTCCTAAATGAAATATCATAACGTTTCATTTTATTGCACTTTGAAAAGGTTTGGGATCTTCTACTATACACTCAAATATTTGGTATTGTTGGATAAAAATGATAATATCATCAATAAAATTAATCTAATTCGTAATGATGCCCATATTTGGGAATCAGGTTCTCATTAAAAGTCACTCTACATAAGGCACGGTTAATTGTACTCAATACTTTTTTGGAACTGATACCATGCAGAACCTATCTCATCCGATCCATGCTGCTAGCTTGGGCGTTAATTGGACATTGAGGCTACTTGATTAGAGCGGCTTTGTTGAAGCAAAGATTCAAGATCACCCCAGGTTGGAAACCTCCATCCGAGGGTCACCTTTTCAGGCCTTTGTGACAATACGGTCTATGATTATGTCTAACCTAATGTGGGACATAGCCTGTTCCTTTTACGAGTGCAAATTGAGGGAGCTTGGGTATGGCGGACATAGGTGATTTTCAGGTGAAGCTTACTTTTAAGGCCACCAAGTGTGATGACGCACTGGTTACTGGGTTTGTGGTGGAGGAGCGCTTATCTCAAGTACCTCTTTATCAAGTCACTATTGAGGATCCGGAAACTGACCTGAATGATTTCATCGGTCAGGAAGCCGTTTTGTCCTTTGTGCAACATGATTATTATATTTCAGAACAGCCGCGCACATTCTCTGGCATAGTGACGTACGCGGAACGACAAGTGGATGCACAAGGGGACACTGCTGTCGCGCTGACCCTGCAGCCAATGCTGGCAGTTCTTAGACTAAGCAAACACAGCGCACTCTACCAAAAGCAGACTGCACTCGATATTTTAAAGGATGTCCTAACACGCAACGGGCTGAAACAACTGACAGTCACCGCAAAAGCGGGGGCGAAGCGCGACACGACCATTCAGTATAACGAAAACGATCTAAGCTTTTGCGCACGTCTGCTAGCCGAAGAGGGGCACACTTATTTTTTTGGTGACGGTAAGGCCCCGGACACGCTTATGGTTCACGATACGGCACGGCCCTTTCCCTCCATCGGTCCCGTGGTTGATCTGACCGATGCGCAACTCTCAGACGTGTCACGCGAGCAGGCTCAGACACTGAGCGCACATCACAGCATTCAGGTGGGGAAAGTGTCGCTCGTTACCTATGACCCTGCAAAGGCGGCTCAGGAAAAGGCGGGCCCCAAGCTCTCTTCGGCGTTGAAACTCAAGGTGAAGCCTACCGTTACCGAACACCGCCCGGTACCCGTCGGTGATCTCACCAAACAAGAACTGACGCGCGCCGTTGGTGCCTTCGAAGCCGCTGCCATGTCATTGCATGGCACGTGCGAGTACCCCGCCATGCATTTGGGGCAAGAGCTCAACATCGCTAGCGAGACCAAGGGGATTGCAGGACGCTACATTGTGACCGCCTTCACCTATAGACCTGTACGCGGCAATGCGTTGTCCTGCGGATTTGAAGCTGCTCCAATTGATCATTTACCTGTACCCAAACGCCTACCAAAGCCAGAGATTGCTGGCGTACACAACGCACTAGTTGTAGGCGGTGACGCCGGGACTGTCGCATGTGACGCACAGGGGCGCGTGCAAGTGAAATTTTTCTGGGACACAAGTGGCGATACTGACAAGACCAGCGGTTTCATCCGGGTGGCAGAACCATTTGCCGGAAAAGGTTATGGCGCGCAGTTTATTCCACGTGTCGGGCACGAGGTTCTGGTTTCTTTTCTCCACGGCGATCCCGATGCGCCCGTGATCACGGGCCAGATTTACAACGAAAAGAACAAGCCACCTTTTGCCACTGCCAATAGCACCAAGTCTGGCATTCGTAGCCAGTTGAAAGGTGAAGCAAATGAGCTGGAGTTTGATGACAAAGATGGAGCTGAGACGGTCGCATTACGTGCTGCCAAGGACTTTGAATTGATTGTCAATCAGAATGCCGTTGAAAAAATCACTAAACTGCAAACCATATGGGTTGGCGAAACATCGAAAGTGATGATTGATAAAGACCAAGTGGTTGAAGTTGCCAAAACTGCAAAATTCAAAGCAGACGAGCGCAAAGCAGATATAGCTAAGGGCGAGACGGTAAATGCCAAAACCATTACCTTTTCTGCTGACAGTAAAATCATACTGCAGGTTGGCTCTTCAAAAATAGAATTGACAAGTTCTGGAATTAACATTTCAGCCACAAAAGTTGATATTGAAGGCAAATCTGGCGTATCTGTAAAAAGCAATGGCACGGTAGCTGTGAGCGGTACATCGACCAAGATTGAGGCCAAAACTAAGCTGGATGTCAAAGGCGCCATGGTGAATGTGACCGGCCAAGCCCAGACCAAAATTTCAGGCGCTATGGCCGAGGTTTCTGGCTCGGGCATGCTGACCCTCAAGGGCGGCATTACAATGATAAACTAAGGGGCATAAATGTTGCGGAAGATACCTTTCGAAACCAGTACGGAAATCTTGAATCGCTTTGATTTGAGCGAAGAAAGTGCGGCGTTAGTGACACCTGATATGGCACCCTCTACTGTGATTGAAGCACTTGATAAGGCCGGTGCATTGCCTGATCTTGTCAATTTTATTGGTCATGCGCTGCCGCCTCGCGAAGGTATCTGTTGGGCGTTGGCCGTCACTAGTGACCTTAATCCAAACTTGCGCGGCGGTGTCACCGACTTAGTCGGTGCCTGGGTACGTGAGCCTCAAGAAGGAACACGGCAGAAATTAATGAAGCACATGGACGCAATGAAGAGCGATACACCTTTGTATTGGCTCAGCGCTGCTGTGGCTTGGAATGGATCCGGTGGCATTGGCGCACCAGAAGGGCCGGTCGTCTTGCCGCCAGCCTGGCTGCACGCCAAAGCGCTACTCGGAACGATCGCGCTACAAATGGGGCAAGATGAGGCAGAAGTTGACCGCGCCCGCGCGGTGGCTCTTATTCGTGGTATCGAAGTCGCCAATGGTGGCTGGCCAACTGTTTCTGAAAACACTGGATAAGGAAAAAATTCATGCCCGGTCCGCCTGCTGCGCGTATTACAGATATGCATGTCTGCCCGATGGTCACTATGGCAGGCCCTGTACCAATTCCACACATTGGTGGCCCGATCTTACCACCGGGCTGTCCAACGGTGTTGATTGGCAAATTGCCAGCAGCGGTGGTGGGTGGAATGGCCATCTGTATTGGCCCACCCGATGCAATTGCTAAGGGCAGCGCAACTGTTTTGGCGGGAGGCATGCCACTGGCACGGGTTGGTGACACCTGCGGTCATGGCGGATCTATTGTGGTCGGGTGTTTTACGGTTTTGGTTGGTGGTTAGGCCGATCCAATAAAAGCCATATTTTTCTGGAAAAGTTTTTCGGTTAACCAAGAATTAGAATATAACAAGTTGCGCTTAAATTTAACGATCGAGGAACTCCTAGTATGCTTTGACAGTGTGACCTTGGATCAACCCACGGGCTCAAGTTTTGTAAATTACAACTTTACCATGTGATTTACATTGCTCAATCGCTAGGTCTCTTATGTTCGCTGGGACACCTTTGCCGAGTGATAATTTCATTTGTCTCATATTGAAGCTTTTTCCGTTAAATCTTCAACCCGCGGCTCCATGATAATTGTTTTTGCTTGGACTTGTTGTTCTGGGGCTAGAGATGCCACCTCCAACAAGTGTCGAACGTGCTAACTTTGTACTAACGTCCCGACCAGAGCAGCCAGAGGTAAAAAGCAATACCCTTCTAAATGGAATACCATAATGTTTCATTTTATTGCACCCTAAAAAGGTTTGGTATCTTTTGCCATACGCTCAAGTATTTGGCATTATTTTATAAGAATGATGATATCGTCGATAAAGTTAATCCAATTCGCAATGACGCCCATATTTGGGAATCAAGTTCCCATTAAAAGTCACTCTACATGGCGCACGGTTAAATGTATGGAATAAATTCCAGAACGTTCAACTCTGAGGGTCTTATTTGATGCGCACTTTGCTACAAACTAATATATTCAATTTAAAACCTCGTAAGTTTTTTGCTTGGGACATCTGGTTTGATGAGCCTAGTCGGAACGGCGGCCGCTCTCGAACATTTTTTAATATTTGTAAGCATGGATACCGCGAAAAGGTTATTTATATATCGACCTTCCGAGCTTTTGAATGTTGTTAAGATCACGCGCTTCTCCAATGAACAAATGGAAAAAATGTGGCTTTTGAACTCAATACTCCGGTCGCTGGTGACGCCCCATTTGGGGGCTATCTTAAGGATGACAAGACAACTTATCGCAGTCTTCGCAACGCGTTCAATGCGGCGCAAGCTTCTTTTCGAGGGCTTTCCGAAACACCAGAGTCCCTGACTAACAGGGATTTGCAGGGCGTTAATGCGGCCGCTTGGAGCGGCTTGCGTGAGGGTTGCGAACACACTCTAGCAGAGACATCCAAAGATCTAGAAGTGATCTGTTGGTGGATTGCGGCAATGTTGCATGGCGACAACCCACTGGAAAATACATCGAGTGCGCTGCAAGCGCTTGCTGGCTATGCGGGCAGCGATCTCGATAATTTGCAACCAATCTTGCCAGAGACAAAACGCAGAGGCGAAACGCCAGAGGCCCAAGCTGCCGAAATTGCAGAGCTAAAGCTGCGGCCCTTTGTGCAATTATTCGGGGAAACCGATGCTAGTGGGCTGCTTTATATGCCCATGAGCAACACACCCCTGATCGGTGAAATCACTTACGGTCAGTTTGCGCTTGCCCAAAAAAACACGGGCCCGGCTGAGCTACAGGCAGAGACCGCAACGTTGCTCACAGCAGAATCTGGCGCGATCACAACAAAGATTGAAAGTTTACAAGCCTTGGTTGTTGCGATTGATGCGCTTGATAAAGTGCTGAAAGCCTATGCGCAGCAGCATCAGCAACCTCAGGTGGCTCTTAGTTATACTCGACGCCTTGTGGTCG
>LAQD01000037.1:13161-16091 GCA_000981705.1 Rhodobacteraceae bacterium ASP10-04a | reverse complement strand
GTTGCGGGCTCTGGAGGTTTTAGTCGAGGGGCTTGGCTTTGCTTGGCCGGGTGCTGAGGAGGCTGTCGAAGCCGCACTAGACGAGGAGAGTGGCGTGGCCGTAGATATTCCGGTTGCTGGATCAAGCGTTGTTGGTGGATCAGTTGCTATGGGCTTCAGCCCACAGGCAGGCGTTAATAACCGGATGGAAGCCTTGCAGGCAGTCGCCGCACTTGCAACCCATTTTCGGAATACCGAACCACATTCGCCAATTTGCCTGCTGTTGGATCGCGCTGTTCGTTGGGGACAACTGGACGCTGGTGAATTGTTCCGTGAAATTTTGACTGATGGCAGCACAGGCATGGGGCAAATGGCTTTAATGACAGGTCTTGAAAGCCAGGGTTTTTCTGACGTTTTTGGCAAACGCGGAGCGCGTCCCGCAGGTGGGATTGAACATCCAACACTGGACAATTACGCGGCTGCCATTCCGGTGCCTGACATTACATCGGTGGCACCGCAAGGTTTATCCGCGCCCGTTGCTACGGCTGCCCAAAATACAGAACAACCCATTGTTTCTGAATCTGAAAATACCCATGCAGAAACGGAACAGCCCCCCCCCTCGGTCGCCAATCAAACGGAACCCGAAGAAGATCTGCCAATCGCCAACTTTGAATGGTAGCCCCACTGACCCCAACTCTTTCGTAACACACAAAAATAGGATAATTAAGAATGGCTAACTCATATATGCGTATTGACAAGATTGATGATTTTAAAGGCATGGCCTCCATTAAGGAAGTTGGTGGCAAAAAAGGTCTCTTTCCAATCGACTCCTTTAATTACGGTTTTGCCCGTTCGATCAATGTTGATGTTGGCGCGGCGGGCGATGCAGAAACAGGTTTACCATCCCTGAGCGATGTCTCGGTGAGCCGCCCTGACGACGGTGCATCTGCTGTGCTGCAGACCCTGTTCTTTGCGCCCGGAAAAGTTGGTAAAACTATTGAATTAGTGTCCACACGCACGGCATCCGACGGCAAAGGTCTGCAGCCGACCCAAGTCATAACACTCGAAGAGGCACGCCTTTCGAGCTATGCTGCCGGTGATGGCTCCTGCGCCATCACCATCGCCTACACTACCATTTCAATTGCCCATTATTTTGAGGGTACTGGTGGCACTGTAGAAAAATCAGACACTGTAAAATTTAATCTTAAAGATGGTCAGCTTGCTTCGGGTAATCAAGACGCAATGAAGTAATTCAAACAACAATAGGAAAATACACATGGCACTGAACGCACAACAAAAACGCGTCAGCAAAAACCGTGTCAGCATCACCTTTGATGTTGAAGACGGTGGCGCTGTCCAACAGAAAGAACTTGCTTTTGTCACCGGCATGATAGGTGGATATTCCGGTGATCGCACGGACAAAGAGCAACTTGAGGATCGTACTTTTTACGAGGTCACCAAAGATAACTTCAACGAAGTTATGACCCGAGTTGGTCCTGAGCTGACCTACGCCGTGCCCAATAAGGTACAAAACGACGATTCCGAGTTTGAAGTCAGCCTTGATTTTAAGTCGATGAAGGACTTTGAACCTGATGCTATTGTGGACAAGGTTGAGCCACTGCGTAATCTCGCAGAGACACGCGAAAAACTGATGACGTTGGTGGCCAAGGCAGATCGCTCACGCGACTTGGAAAAGGTGCTTAAGGAAATCCTGCAGGATGCCGAAATGGTCAAGACGCTTGGCGAAGAGCTTGGCGTATCTGCAAATAATGGAGGTGAGGGCTAATGTCTGAATTAGAAACCAGCGCAACAGGCACAACAGGTGCAGAAGTTAAAGAGGTCAGCCTTCTGGATCGTGCGCTTGAAGCGACCGCACAAACTCCAGAAGACACAACCAAAGAGCTCTTGTCCGTCTTGGCATCGCAAGCAATGGAAGGCTCTTTGACATGGGACCAGAATGTTGGTGTCACTATCCGCAAAGCCGTTGCGGAGATTGACAAGTTGATGTCACAGCAGATGTCCGCAATCATGCAGAATGAAAAATTCCGCACTTTAGAAGGAAGCTGGCGCGGACTTCAGAAAGTTGTGCGTGAAACGGAACTGGGATCTAGTCAGAAAATCCGTCTGGTGGACTACAACAAAGAAGAACTCCTTGAGCAATTTGAAGACGCGCCTGCTGTGGATCGCAGCCCGCTTTTTGAAGCTCTTTATCAGGATGAATTTGGTACCGCCGGCGGTGAGCCTTATGGCGTGCTGATCGGGGATTACTTCTTTGGCTGTGGTGACGAAGATGTGGCACTGCTGACATATTTGGCAGAAACCGCTGCCGCCTGCCATGCGCCCTTTGTGGCAGCAACCGGAGCTGAGATGTTTGAGTACAAGAGTTTCGAATCCTTTGCTGAAGGTCGCCCTGTGGCTGCTGGATTTGACTCACCGACCTATGCCGCTTGGAACGGGTTCCGTGACAGCGACGAGAGCCGCTATGTCACCCTGACGTTGCCTGCAACACTGGCCCGCCTTCCTTACGGCCAAAATGGCGGTTCGGCCAAGACGTTTGACTATAACGAGTTGGCCACTGACGCTGACGGCAATCAGCGCCCAACCAAAAACTCACAACTGGTCTGGTCAAACGCTGCGTATGAAACTGCTCTAAAGATGAACGATGCCTTCACAGCTTATGGCTGGTGTACCGCCATTCGCGGGCTCGAAAATGGCGGAAAGGTGACGCAACTGCCGAACTTAACGTTCAAATCTGATGCCGGCGACGTGCAGCAGCAATGCCCAACTGAAGTAAACCTGACTGACGAGCGCGAAAAAGAACTCTCTGATCTCGGTTTCTTACCGCTGGTTCATTACAAAAACACCAGTCATGCTGTCTTTATCGGTAGCCAGACAGCACAGCGTCCCAAAACATATGTAGACCCAGACGCAACATCCAATGCTGCGATTTC
>LAQD01000037.1:4793-13049 GCA_000981705.1 Rhodobacteraceae bacterium ASP10-04a | reverse complement strand
GTACACCAATGCTGGTGCAATGGGGAATGACGAGCGTTCACGCACGCCACTGGCTGAAAGTCGAATTGACGTGATCGAACAGCCCGGCAAACCTGGCGCGTATTCAGCAGTAGCTTACCTGCGTCCGTGGTTGCAGCTCGAAGAGCTGTCTACCTCGGTGCGTATGGTTACAAAAATACCCGGCTAATGCAGAATATACCCCAATCTCGGGAAAATAATATGTCTTTCCCCCCTGCCTTTTATGGCGTGGGGGGGGATGACACAGAAGTGTTGGACCGCCTAAAGGTGCGTTTCCAATCTGTTGAGCAGTTGTCTTCAATAATTCGCATGCTTGTGCTGGATATCGAAGATCGGCTGAATGCGCAGGTCAGCGCTATTATCGAACACGAAAAGTTCCAAATTCTTGAGGCGCGGTGGATGGGCCTTGCGAGTGTGGTATGGGCCAAGGATCATGCCGCTAATGTAAAGGTCAAACTCCTTGATTTAAGCTGGCGCGAACTCGAACACGATTTACATTACACTAGTGAAATCCGAAAATCATTACTGTTCTTGCGCATTGGCATGCAAGAGCTGGATACCCTAGGCGGCGAGCCGTTTGGCATCTTAATGATTGACCATGAGTTGTCGATGAGCCTTGAGACGGATTTTGATGAACTATACACGGCGCAGTTACTATGTAGACTCGGCGAAACCTGTATGTGCCCTATTATTATGGGCGCAGGTACTGCATTTTTTGGTGAGAGTGATGCGGCCTGGTACACAGACACACGACGGGTCACAAGTGTTCTTGGCAGCGGAGAATACGCGACTTGGCAGCGGCTGAGGGCTTTGCCGAATGCGCAGTATCTGGGGCTTGCTATGCCGCGAACACAGCTACGCGGTCGCTATGTAGACCGTGACATCGGCTTTCTATTTAATCAGACACCTGCTGTAAGCGAAGGGCTTTGGGGATCTGCCGGATTTGACTTTATTCGTACCACCATTTCAGAATACCAGCGCTGTGGCTGGTTTGGATTTTTGAAATTAGTGGTCGGTGAACCTGGTACAGGCGCAGTACTAGCCCCTACGCTTCATCCACTGCCAAAAGGCACCGCGCGCTGCGCGCGCGCACGTGTTCGCCTGACCCGAAATATCGCTCATTGCTATGCTGACAATGGTTTCATCCCATTGGCGGAAAGTACGAAGTCGAACGTGCTTTACTTTGTTGGCAATAATTCCGTAACAGATTGCCACAATTCGACGTCGAAAGAGATTACAGCACAGCTGCAATCAGTGATGATTGGCTGCCGCATGGTGCACTACATCAAAGTACAGATCCGACATTTAATCGGCCAGTTGCAGACCGCGGCCGAGTGTCAGGCAGTCGTGAACAACTGGCTCGAAGACTATGTATCGACCTCCAGCGGATCGCTGGATCAACAGGCTCGGTACCCATTGCGCGCGGCTAAAGTCAAAATTTCAGAGGACAAAGCAAACAGCGTGAGGTTTCAATGCAAAATTAGCATTCAACCGCAGTATCAGATCGATCATGTTTTGGGTGAAATCACGCTAAAAACAGAATTTGACGCTAGTCGGCTAAAGGAGTCTGCATAAAATGTCCTTTGCTGCTGCATTCCTGGAGCAAAGCGCCTCAGCAACTGTCGAACAGAGGATTGCAATGCACCTTGAGGTGTTATTGCAATCCATCTCTCCGGAACGGTTAGCCGGGTCCGTGCTACCACATGTGCAGGCCTCAAATCTCTGCTTTGGGTTACCTATGAACTGGGCTGTGGCTGGTGGCGCGCGCGACACAATGATCCGACAGGCGTTGCAACAGCGTCTTACCCGGTTTGAACCGCGCATTAACTTTCTGAGCGAGATCGAAATCCAGTCTGATGAACAGAACAACTCTGTTTCGTTCTATATTGGAGGAACTGTCGCAACTGAGAACGGCAGCAAAAAAATCGCCTTTGAAAAGACGATTTCGCGGATGGACCACAATGTCCAGCAAGGGGCATAGCAATGGATGATATCTTGCAACATTATGAGACCGAGCTTGACTACATGCGTCGGGCGTTTTCGGAATTTGAGTTAGCGCACCCTCAAAAAGCTCGTGCGCTCAAGATCAAAGCAGGCCAAAGCAACGACCCCGATGTGCAGCGGTTGAGCGATTCACTAGCGCTCGTATCGGCGCGGTTGTCCAAACGGCTCGATGATACATTACCAGAATTCGCGCTTGATCTGGCGCGTATGATTGCTCCAACGTTTTTGCTTGGTGCACCCGCCTATTGCCCGGTGCAAATGGTAGCAGCAGAGACCAGCCTGATGGGGCCCTTACTTATAGATGCGGGGACTACACTAGATATTGAAGCGAAAGGAGATCGTCCTGCATGTCGGTTCTCCGTTGCCCGAACCACTCAAGTGGCACCCGTAAAGGTAACCGGTGTGCAGCTTGAGCGGGCGCCACTCTCTTTTGAGTTGCCTAATGAATTGCACAATTGCGAGGCCGCGATCCGCGTTACGCTAGCCACATTTGATGAAAGCCTGCCGCTTTCTGACATTTTGAGCGGTGGACTTGAACTTTATGTTTCAGCCACTGGTGGACGCAAAACGCGACTGATTGACGTACTCAGTGGTAATCTTCTTGGTATTGGGTTTGCGCCAGTTGGTGACAAGGCAACGTATATGATGGATCGCAGCAACTTTGGCATCAAGCTGATTGCTGACAGAGACATGTTCTTGCCGGCGGCACCAACCGAAATGCCGGGTTTAACCAGGCTGCGAGATTTCCTCTGTTACCCTGATAAAGCGGCGTTCTTCACCCTTAACAACTTAGAACATCTTTGTGCAGGGATGGGGCCGGGACCTCTTGAGTTACGGTTTTTTCTGAATAATGAAGGTGCACGAAAACTGACCCGACTTGATGATGGTGATTTGGCCACCAATGTCGTTCCCATACTGAACTTCTACAAAGAACAGTCCCGTCCGGTTCGCTATGACTACGGGCGCATCCAAGTCCCAGTTGCGCCGCAATCAGCTGCAACGATGCCATGTGAAATACTGCAGATTGACACGCTGCATATGCTGACCTCGGACGGGGAAATACGCTTACCTCAGATCACTACACAAGGTGGGCGCTTTGGTCAGGATCTACCTATATGGCAAGAGCGGTTTCTCACTGGCAACACGGACCTGGCACGCCGTGAAGTCAGTTTCTCCGTCACCGATGAGCCAGCCCCCTTTGATTTTGTAGCGACCTTGATCTGTTCCAATGGGAGCGGCGCATTTTCTGCGCGGCAAGGCATGGAAATATTTTTCTTGGACAAACAACTTGCCGAAGTTCCATTTAAGATACTTGAAGAGCCGACTGTGCCAATAGCACCCAATATTAGTGCTGGGCGGCTATGGGACATACTGTCATTAATCAACGGCAATTTTGCGTCAGTTTTTGACGCTCCAGACCCAACAGAAGCGTTGAAGGAGGCACTCCATCTTTGTGCGCCCGCCGGACTAACAGGGAGCTGCTGACGCGATTTGGGGAGTAACGGTAGAGCAATCTGTTGCTCCAATAAAGGTTGGCAAGCACGTCCTGCTTTCGACCGGCAGTCAAATCGAAGTGACACTCGATTTTGAAACACTCCCGTTCCCACCATTTGTGTTTGGAGCGGCATTACAGATGTTTTTTAATGCGCTAATCAGCTATGATCGGTTTCTGCAATTGCGGATCCGTGAACGCGGCCGCGACGAGCCTTTTGCGATCTTCCCTACCATTCATGGGGGCCAGATAGGCGGATGACACAGAATAAAACAGATCTTACATCACTTAACGAGTTGCAGGCATCGCGTTTGAAATTGGCCACCTTTGAACATGCGTTGGATCAAGGGCAATTTGATCCGTATCCCGACGGCCCGGCTTCCACTGGAACTACTGAACAACGCGCTACAACAGCGCGTCAAAGCGGCGCGGGACATTCGCAAATCGGGGGAGCGCCGTTGTCTGGTTTTGACGGTGCGCTTCCAGATTACATTCTTGAGGCCATGTTGCAAGGCTTGCACAACGACGACGATGGTCTGCACGCTTTTCTCACAATCTTTGATAAACGTCTCAAGCAATTGGAACTACGGATACGCAGCGCCTCACTACTGGTGGCCTCTCGAGATAAAGCCAGAAAAACTGAGGCTTCGGTGCTGAGCCGTTTTGCCCGACTTGGCCAAAATCACGATTATGACTCTCGCTACATTGAGCTCATCCTGCCGTTGCTGTCGCGGAACAGATCACTCGAAAACCTGCAAGCTATCCTAGGTTGGTGGACTGGGCGCTCAGCACAGGTGCGCGTGCATTTTAAAACACGCCATCCCATTCGTGTCGAAAGCCGAACCAGCATTTCAAGCCGTCGGAATACGACAGCGCAATTAGGTGTCGGAGCAATCCTTGGCCGAATGGGCCGCACGCCCGTTGGCCATATCGAAGTTTTTTTGCAATGCGAAGAAACAAGTGATTTCTATCAACTGGCTTCTGGTGTTGAAGATCTTTGTGCTCTTCGGCGTCTGATCACACGCTATCTCCGTGATCCAGTTCCAGTCACAATCTATGCGCAGGTTCAGCGTGATATTTTACAGGCTCCGCGTCTTTCATCGCGGCCTGACAAAGGCTCACGTCTTGGAGCTTATAATATACTTTGTCCCGGCAAACGGCCGGAACAAAGCGCAAAAATAAAACTTACCGAAATCCTAGTTTAAAGGCTCATTTAATGGCTCCTCTTCTAAAACTTGTGAACCGCCTCTCTCCGCCACTGCGTGAGACCCTTGAAAATGCTGTCGGTGAAGCGATAAAACGCAAAGTGTCAACCGTTGAGACGGCACATTGGCTCTATCATATTATGTTTGGTAAAGATGTTGACCTTCAAGCGTTTCTTGAAGGCCAAGGGGTCAGCCTTGATGCGTTGCAGGCGGATTTTGAAAGAGAGATGCCGTTTGGCGCTGGGGCCGATGGCCAACAGCCAACCATTTCTGGGTCGCTTGTCAAACTGATTGAACAGGCTTGGATTTTGGCTTCAGTTGAGCTTGATCAAGGGGTTATCTTGCCAGAAGTGTTTTTCCTTGCAACACAAATGCCGAACAACTTTGGTGTACGCGCGGCACCGCTGGCCGCACTCAAGCCAATGTCCACTGATGCGCTGCGTGCCTTTGCAATCGAGCGTGGGCAGACTGTTCCCCCTACACCATCTGTCGGAGGGGCGGCTCACGCAACAGGTGATGGGACAGCGCTGCAGAAATACACTGTTAATCTGACTGTAGCTGCACGTGAAGGCACGCTGGATAGGGTTCTTGGCCGAACCAGCGAAGTTTCTCAGGCGATCGATGTGTTGCTGCGCAAAAGACAAAATAACCCAATCCTTCTGGGCCAACCTGGAGTTGGAAAAACTGCAGTGGTTGAGGGGCTTGCGCTAAAAATCGCCTCTGGCGATGTGCCTGAACAGTTGAAGAATGCTGAATTGGTAAGTCTGGACATGGGGCTTTTGCAAGCTGGTGCCAGTGTGAAAGGTGAATTTGAAGAACGTTTAAAAAACTTGATCAATGAGGTCCAATCCTCGCCCACCCCAATCATCGTCTTCATTGATGAAGCCCATACGATGATTGGCGCAGGCGGCACCGAAGGGCAGAACGACGCAGCTAACCTGCTAAAACCAGCATTGGCACGCGGGGCCTTCCGCACCATTGCGGCCACAACTTTTGCTGAATATAAAAAGTACTTTGAAAAAGATCCCGCCCTGTCACGCCGTTTCCAAGCTATTACGATTGAGGAACCAACACGGGACGCGTCAGTCAATATTTTGCGTGCCGTAGTCAATGGGCTGAGCCAACACCACAACGTTTTTATCCGCGAAGAAGCAATCAAGGCGGCAGTCGATCTATCGATCCGCTTTATGCCTTCGCGTCGTCTGCCTGACAAAGCCATCAGCCTCATGGACACCGCCTGTTCTCGCGTCGCCATCTCGCAGCATGCCAGACCGGACCAAATCGAAACTTTGGAAGAGCAGCTACGGTTCTCTGAGGCCGAGCTAGAGAAATCGGAGGCCGATGCGAGGATGTTTGGCAATGATAGCTTTGATGCTGGCGCGCTCAACACAGATATTGAATCCCGGCGCGCTGATGTCGCCGCCCGCATTGCTAGTTGGGAGGCTCAGAAAGAACAGGTTGCAGCCCGTCTTGAGGCCGCGCGCTTCGCTGAGTTGAACGAGGATGCAGCCGCGCCAAGTCCAATGGACAGCGGCGACAGTGATATCTACGTGCACCCTTGGGTCACTGCAGATACAATTGCTTCCGTGATCTCGGACTGGACAGGTGTGCCGGTTAACAGCCTAGGTGCCAGCGAAGCCGAACGGTTGCTCAATATGGAGGCTACGCTGAAGCAACGCGTAATTGGGCAAGACGCTGCGATTGAGGCAATCACCCGGTCACTTAAGATTTCCCGTGCTGGGCTAACTGATACGCGCAAACCGATCGGCGTATTCATGATGTGCGGGCCATCTGGCGTCGGTAAAACCGAAACTGCTCTGGCCATCGCCGATCAGTTCTTTGGTGGCGAAGATGCTATGGTTTCGATCAATATGACTGAATTCAAAGAAGCTCACAAAGTATCAATGCTATTGGGAGCAGCGGCTGGCTACGTCGGATATGGTAAAGGCGGCGTGTTGACTGAAGCTGTGAGGCGCAAACCCTATTGCGTACTTTTGTTGGATGAGATGGAAAAGGCACATCGTGAAATTCATGACATCTTTTTTCAGATATTTGACAAAGGGCATATCAGCGATAGTGAAGGTAACGAGGTTGATTTTCGGAATACGATTATCATTATGACTTCAAACACGGGCGGCGAGGAAATTCGTGATTTCATAGACTCAACTGATGAAACGCCTAGCCCGGATGAATTGTCTAACCATCTACGTCCGATACTCCTCAATAGTTTTAGCCCTGCTTTCATTGGCCGAACAGAGCTGATCGCCTATCGACCGCTGACATCTGAAGTTAGCGGCTTGTTGACTGAAATTCACTTAAAACGGATCAAAAAACGGATCAAATCTCAATATAATGCTGCCTTCACTTGGGAGCAGAGTTTTGTTGACTATGTTGTTAATGCTAACAACGATCCACTATCAGGCGGACGTGCGCTTGAGGCGATCATCAACAAAAACTTCCTTCCACGCTTGGCTGAAGAATGCATAAGCCGAGTTATTGACGATAAAGTACTGACATCTATTTCCGTTACGCATGACGGAACAGATGTTGTGCTGAACATGGAGTAGAGCCATGCTGAGGTTTCAAATTCCTTTGATTATGGTTTGGGCAGCAGTCGCGTTAGGCGCATCCTCTGTTTCCGCCGTGGCTCAATCGCAATGCGGTAACAAGGCCATACGATTAGCGACGCATGATTTGCCACCTTATCAGATGATTCAGTTTGACGACGGCGAAGAACCGACCCTGACGGGAATTGCAGTGGATCGGGTGACCTGTGCTCTCGTCAAAATGGAGTGCGCTTATGAAATTACTCTGGGAGATCCTAAAGCCGGCCCGCGTGGGACCCGAGCGGGTGACTATGATGGCAATTTTCCTGCCTCTTTAAACGAAGATCGGGCAAAATATTCTAAGCCATCCAAACCGATCATCTTTGAAAACCGTTATTGGTATTTGAAGAAGGGGTCCAAGATTAACCCCAATGAACCTGCTGATTTTCTCAAAGCACGCTACAGTGCAAAATTCACAACCAGCAAATGGAGATTTCTAATGAAAAAGGGGTATAATGTTGTAATGCGACCGCAGAATGCGAAATCGCTGCTCGACATGCTATACCGCGGGGACGTTGATGTAGGACTGGAATATGAGGCTATCTTTGAACACTACATTAAGGCAAAAGGTCTCCGTGTGGAGCAGTTCGATAAAGTTTTACAACAAGCTAATAAAAATATGTCCGTGCATTTTGCGGATAAGTACCTCGATGCCCACCCAAACTTTCTGAGCAGCTTTAATGAAAATGTGCTAAAATGTATGGAAGTCCCGGGATGAGCTTAAGTATCCAAATAATACAAGTTCCTGTCAGCGAAACAGCGCCCCAGCGCGAGTTTTTTTTGAATGGTCCCGAGTTCAAAATTGGTCGTAACTTCGCATCGGATGTCTGTCTGTCGGATCTATCAGGACAGATCTCACGAACACATACTGTGCTGAAGAAGACGTCAGAGGGTGGCTATAAAATCACAAATACCAGTACTAATGGCACGG
>LAQD01000037.1:3851-4767 GCA_000981705.1 Rhodobacteraceae bacterium ASP10-04a | reverse complement strand
CATGTCTTCACAAGAGACACTGCCAGTAGCTGATGGTGATATCATCAGCCTTGGAGATTATCGGTTGCTGATTGGAATTGTAGGTGGCGCACGCCCCGTTTCACCGGACACAAGGGATGCTGAAATCGTATTTGATACCGAAAGTGATTTCTCTTCGAAAAATGCAATGATGCCAGGCGAGGAGATGGAAGAGACTGTAGAGTTTCGTGATCATGAATTCACTCGAGCTGAGGTCGATCTTGACCGAGATCTGATGTTTGATCCCTTTGCTGAGGGCCTTGGCCTTGACGAAAGTTCTAAAGATCACACGCGCGCCAGAGAAATTTCTGTTGCGCAACAAGGTGAAGCGCTTATTCCAACAAAAGTTTCTGAAATGCTCGACGTCATTTCGCCCAATGGTGCCGAAATGCCCACACGCCACGAACTCCCAATGCATCCTGTGCTTTACCGCGATCAGGTGTTAGCGGCGATGGAACTGGCGTTTGAAGCGTTTCTCAGTGAGCTGGATCCAGAAAAGCTCCAATCTGATTACGACGACTACATCCCAATGCTGGTGAACCGCCGAAAAAGATACTGGACGATACACATGCGTCAGTTCGCCAAAAAACGCACTAATGGAGAATTTCGACGTAATTTCATGGCTCTATTTGCTGAGGAGATGTGGAAGAAATGAACTATTTCATTTGCCTAATTCTAAATACAATGGCGTTGGTCTCGCTTGTGGCATGCTCCACCCCCAAAGAAGTAGCAGCGCCGGCCCCTGTGAATAAAACTCTGACCGTACAAGCTGGGCCAAGTGTAAATAACTACAACAATTCATCCAACCCGATTGTGATCCGCCTTTATCAGCTTAACAGTCGCAGCGAGTTTGAGACTGCTGGTTTCTGGCAAATTTTTAATGGTGGCGCACCAGAAT
>LAQD01000037.1:413-3825 GCA_000981705.1 Rhodobacteraceae bacterium ASP10-04a | reverse complement strand
GCAGTCTTTCACCACTTTATCCAGGTGAACACCGTCTTGTTTCTATCGATCTCGAACCTGATGTGTTTTACCTTGGGGCGTTTGCTGAGTTTGCCGACTTTGGTACGCAGCAGTTCCGACATGTGGTGCCTATCAATGAAGAACTTTTAGACGATGGCGTGACTGTCTCGGTCACAGCATCAGGGATTTCACTGCAATTTCGTGGTGCACCAGGTAAAGAAAAAAAAATAGTGGCCGTGGAGCCTCGCAAACCTGGTTTCTTCGCTAGGTTAATTGATGGATTGAAATCATGAGAAAATCTATAGTCTGGAGCGAAGGCATGTTTATCGCCCCACAGCATTTTCAGTATAACCATTTGAATTTGCAGGGTTATATAAATGAAGTTTCCCAGCTTGACTTGGTAGATGGTGACTATGGGGTCAGCCAGCTTGAGATCAATCAGGACATGTTAAAAATTGGAAAGCTTGGTCTTCGCCAGGCAGCAGGCGTTTTACCCGATCGCATGTTTTTTCGTCTTGATGGCGAAGTGGTCCTTGATATTGCTGATGGCACCGTCGACGAGGTCATCTTACTGGCGGTACCCCTCGCGATCTTTGATTCAGGGCAGTTTGGTAATGGTGATGATCCAGTACGCTTGGTTAAATCGAGGACAGAACTGCGTGATTTGAACGATCCAAGCAATGAGCCAGTAGAGGCTGAGGTTGCAGAAGTTGGTGTACGGCTCGTGCCACAATCCGCTGAGACGTCTGGCTATGCGGCAATTCCTGTGGCGCGTGTGCTTGAGAAAACTGCTGAAGGTCGTATAATCCTTGATCGCAGTTTTATACCACATGTACTACGCTTGTCCGCCTCTAGCCTACTAATGGAACGGCTCGAAGAAATAGTGTCGTTGCTACGGGTCCGCGCGGCTAATGCCGCCCGGCGTGTTGCAAGCGGCAGCGACACCCGCAGCGAAAGCAGCCTGATGGCCGAACGTCTAGAGCTTCAGGTGCTAAATCGTTGGCTGATTGTTATGCAAAATGCGCTGCAATCTGGTCATGTTTCTCCACGCCGATTGTTTGAGTATCTAGCCTGCCTTTCGGCTGAGTTAAGTGCTTCGTTGGGGCAAGCTGCCTCCGAAGACTTGATCTATGCGGCTGAAGATATGGTGAAATCTTTTGAGACAGTCTTGTCGGGTCTACGCCGGAAACTCATTTTGGAAAAGCCAGAAAGTGTAGTAGAATTACAATGGAACACCGAGTTATTTGAAAAGCGCCGCCTCTTGCGTGTTGTTCTTCCAGCGCGCTTGTTGAGTGAAAATCGCCGTCCAATTCTGGCTCTGAGTGGACCTGACGGTGATACTGGACTTTCTGAACTTGGGCCGCTGGCTTGCAAACTGTCTGGTCTGTCTGCAATGCCGGATTTGGTGTCGCATGGTTTAGCTGGTGTGGAGATTAAATTCCTTACTGTAGCTCCACCGGAGTTACGCAGCAGGGCAAATGCCGCGTTCTTTTCGATTGATACCAGCAGCCCACATTGGCTAAGTTTCCTGGAGAAACGCGAGGCACTTGCCCTGCATGTTGATGATCGTATTGGTACTGTGGCCGCAACACTCTATATGCTGGGGCAGTCATGAACTCCGTTCAACCGGAAATCACTACACTCACACTGACGCCGCAAGGTGTGGAGGCCTCTACGAAAAGGGTGGCGGGCCTTGTAACCGTTAGCGCTGGTGAGTTGCAGACCCTCAACCTAGCGTTGAAGCAATTCAGTGGCTCGAACAATAAGTT
This sequence comes from Rhodobacteraceae bacterium ASP10-04a, assembly GCA_000981705.1. GTDB lineage: Bacteria > Pseudomonadota > Alphaproteobacteria > Rhodobacterales > Rhodobacteraceae > Planktomarina > Planktomarina antarctica. The sequence continues at coordinate 2,056 of LAQD01000037.1, read as the reverse complement.
AATCAATGCCGCTGCCAATTTACTAGGAGTTTGCGGGACTATTACCCGAATGAGCCCAGGCGATGAGCTAAACACTACTCGCGTTGAGCTGTCTCGGGCAATTATCGACTTGAAGTATAAAGTGGTGCAACTGGATTACCCAACGTCTGTGGCGGAAAACCTCTGCCTGGTTTTTGCGATTGTAATTGACGAGTTCGTCATGGCAAGCTCCTGGGGCCGTAACAGTAATTGGGGTAACAGGACACTCGTCGCAGATCTGTTTGGCTTTCGCGACGGGGGTTACCGGTTTTACAAGATCGCTGATCGTGCACTGATGCAGCCGCGCGCGCTGAGTGAATTTTTAGAAATAGTCTATTTTTTCCTCAAGCTTGGGTTTCGTGGCAAGTATAACCTCGGCAGTGAGCAAGAGCGGGATCGGCTGATTGATCGGCTTGAAGCAGTACTGCCAATGCCTAGCAGTGACAAAAAGCACCCCAACCCGGGCCGTCCAATTTTTGATAGCAAAACCCCAGCGCGGAGCTGGCTATTGCGTCGCAAGCTGCTGCTGACGGCATCCCTTCTTATTGGCATGGTGATGTTTTCACCCCAGATAAACCTAACAACTGATTCAGATGGATTTTTTAAGCCGCTTCGCGTAGCTGCTGCTGCAGTTAAACCTTCCGATTGGGTGCTCGATAGTCAGACTGGCAAAACCGTAAAGAGGTCCCGTGAATGAAACTCAAAACCTTTGTAAATATTGCGCTGATAGTTTTTGTACTTGCCGTGATGGGACAAGTGTTATGGATAGGTTTGCATTGGTCAGGTGACACGCTGACGCAAAAGGCGGCTCTTATTTGGAGTGCTGTCCTAATAGGTTTAACCTTGGTCACGGCGTTCTCTGTTATCCTTCTGCGCAAGCGCATTTGGATTCACGATACGGGTACTGAGCAATGGGAACAACTGACACGCGTCGCGAGAAACCAGTTTAATCAAGCCCGTGGGCGCTCGCGCGTGATAGATAAGTCACCAATTACTGTACCTTGGTATCTTTTTATTGCCAATGAAAAATCGGAGTGCTCCACCACAATGGTGGAGATGGGATATGTCGTATTCGGTGACCCGCTGCTGCATGATGGGCTGTCAATCACGACTTGGACATCACCAACAGCAATCGCTTATCGGATTGAGATCAGCGCAGGCAGCGACACACCTTTTGATCTCATAGAGTACGTGTTGAAGCTCCTGTATAGGAACCGCCCATCCTTAGCGATGAACGCAGCTTTTGTTGAATGTGAGTTGGCCGGATTGATGCAGACAGGTAGCGTGGAGAATAGTACCGTCTCTGTGATTAATCGTATCTTAAATGTCGCTGTCTTTGAGTTTGGGATCGACTTGCCAGTTCATATTCTTCTTGTTGGGTTGGAGCATTTCCTTGACCTGTCGCGGAGCGCAATTCTGACACAGAAAATTGGAGATTCAGAAATTTTTGGTGGGTTTTTGCCCCTTGAAGGCGACAGCGTTGAGGCGCGAATTGATGCCCTTTTTGAAGATCTGATCGGGGCCTTGAATGATGCTCGTCTGCCTGCCTTGCAAAAGCAGTTAGCGCCTGAATTTTGCGCGTCACTGCTGAACGGGCCAACTCAGTTAGCATTGGTTCAGATCCG
>LAQD01000037.1:0-108 GCA_000981705.1 Rhodobacteraceae bacterium ASP10-04a | reverse complement strand
AGTCCGGTGAATGATAATCTGAAAGTGGCTTTTACTAACTACTACGCTAAAATTGGTAAAGTAGGCACCGCCTCTGATAAATTGTTAGATCGGGTTCGGGCTCTGCAG
>LAQD01000036.1 GCA_000981705.1 Rhodobacteraceae bacterium ASP10-04a | reverse complement strand
CCTAAGCGAGACTGTTCAGGAACCCTGGGCCAGGTTTCATGTAGCGAGATGTGGAGTGTTTTGTCATTCGGCATGGTTACAAATTAGCCCTGCCCGTCTCAAGCGGTTTTCTCTGACAGTACCAAATCAAAAGCAGGTTGCAGGTACAACTTTTCTCTTTTGCAAATCTACTCATCCCCACGGTCGAACTGCTCGACAGATCCATCGGCGTTGAACATGAATTTTTTCTGAAGGCGGTCACGCATAGGTTGGGATATATCAAATATCACCAACCATTCCCCCGCCATGGCGAGTTCAAGATCGTACAAATACTGCCCTGGCATTTCAGTGGACTCAAACGAAGTCACCGGTTTCACGTTATGGGCCATTGGCATAGACGGCATGCTTGCCCCGACCGCGATTTCAGCATCGGTTACTGGATGGCTATCCTCAAGCAAATCGAACTGACAGTTGTAGACGAGCTTGACCTCAGTTGCCACGCAGGATGGATTGGAAATCTCAGGGTTTGCCTGGCCTGCGGACGCCGATGCTAACAAAGCGATCAGTGATAGTTGGGTGACATTAGCTCTCATTTTTTATCCTTTCACATAGGTAACTGTTTGATATGGACATGAACTGATCAACATTGGTCACATCCGAAATATTGTGATCACCGGTCACCAGAATACCAACGCCATTGCGCCGCATGTCTTGGATGGCAGACCAGACTTTCATTTTGGGTTGTTCTGATAAACCTAAAAGCGGCTCATCAAGTAAGATGAATTTTGGTGTGCATAGCATCGCGCGGGCCAGAGAAAGCATCTGTGCTTGCCCTCCGCTAAGCGACAGCGCAGGCTGCGACAAAAGCGGCTCGAGGTCCGGGAAATAAGTCAATATTTGATCGAGTGACGCAGGGCGACCAGTAACGGCTAGGGCGAATTCCAAATTCTCACGTGTGGTGAGTGTCGGAAATATATGTCGACCTTCGGGTGCCAAAACAACGCCAAGGTTTGCCATTTTCGATGGATTTCTTCGGGAGATGATTTGGTTGGAAAGCAAAACCTGACCTGTTGAAATAACCGCGCCTATTGCCGCTTTGAGAAAGCTAGATTTGCCTGCCCCGTGGTGTCCGTCCAAAACCGTCAGTTGCCCGGGCTTGAGCGTAAGGCATACATTTGAAACCGCTGTAACCGCGCCATAGCGGACTGAAATATCACGCAATTCAAGCATGTTCGAATTCCAGATCTTCTAGACTGCGGGCCGATCCAATTTGCTTTATCCCGGTTGCAACGCGACGCATCAGATCGATACGATGTTCGACCAGTACGAGGGCTGTTGAACGCGACAGATGAGCGTTCAAAAAATCGGCGAATTCGATCAATTCTTCTGAGGTAAAACCCGCCGATGGCTCGTCGAGGAAAAGAACCTTCGGTTCGGTCAAAAGTGCACGGACAACCTCGGCTTTGCGCAGAATTGGCAGGGGGACTTCGGATGGAAAATGGTCCAGATACGGGCTCAAACCAGCGGCATCAATTGCCGCCAAGCCTTGCGTCGTCGTATTCATTTCGACACGAAACTGATGGCGCATCGTCGCGGATTGCAACATCCGTGCAGATTGGAAACTGCGACGAATTCCGGCCCTGGCGATTTTCCAGGCGGGTCGGTTTGTAAGGTCGACGGTGTCTAACGTGACACGACCGGCATCCGCCTCAATATACCCCGTGACGATGTTTACTAAGGTCGATTTGCCAGATCCATTACTGCCCGTCAGGCCCAGTCGGTCTCCGGCGCGCAAGTGAAGCGAAACACCATTCAGCACCTGACTGCCGCCAAAACTTTTGGATATGCCCACAATTTCAAACATGAAACAATTTCCGCCAGCGCCGCATGCGTGCCACGAACCGTGGGCTGATAAGACCTTGAGGCAATAGTATCAATAGCAAGGCAACCAGCCCGCCAAATGCGATCATCCGATATGCAGAGATCGCGCGAATGCTTTCCAATAGGCCGATGTCAATTGCGACGCCTATTAATGGCCCAATCGGTGCGCCAAGCCCCCCAATGACGGCGTAGGCCAAGCCATGAACGCCCAACATCACGCCAAACATGTTCGGCTCAATATAAGTGTTGAACAACGCGAACAGGCCGCCGCCAAAGCCCGCGACGCCCCCTGAAAGGGTCACAAAAACGATCCGGTAAAGGATCGGCCGCAACCCCAAAGACTGCGCCAAGATGGAATCCTGACCCACCAAACGGGCGCGCAGCATAATCCGGCTGCGTTCCAGCAAGAAAAGAAGGCCCAGAAGGGCGACAAGGCATACCGTTGTAAGCACCAGAAAATCCTGAACGGAATAATTATGTTCAAATATCCAGCGAATGTTTGAAAACCCTTCCGGCCCATCTGGACCGGTCGTCCGACCGTCAATGTCGAAAGGCGCACGGACTTGCAGAAGCCCAAGTCGACACAGTTCTGCAAAGCACAAAGTGCTGATTGCAAAATATAGCCCTGAAAGGCGAACTGTCAGGATGGCCAACACTAGGGCACAAGCCGCACCCGACAGCATTCCGATGAACACCCCGGTCACGGCATGACCGCCGTAAATTGATGTAACTGTCGCGGTTACATATGCACCCACCCCGAAAAATGCCTGCTGGCCAAAGGAAACAACGCCAACCACCAGCACCAAATACGCGGACAACGCCAGAAATGAGATAAGCGCCATATTGGTGAGGATTGAGGCGACATAGACACTCATTGGTTAGATCCGCTCCTGCGCCAGTCTTCCGGTTCGATAGGCTGACACGCCCATTATCCCACCCGGTCGGATGATCAAAATCAGAAACAAGATTCCAAACGTGGTTATGTCGCGATATTCTGCGCCAAATTGGGTGCTGGAATGCGCTTCAATCAGCCCTAGCAGAAGACCGCCGATAACGGCACCCGGTAACGATCCGACCCCGCCGATCATCATTGCGATCAATCCCTTGAACGTGCTCCAAAGCCCGAACAGTGGTGTAACCTGACCGTCCGCGGATAGGATAAGAAAGGTTGAGATACCTCCCAAAAATCCCGCCAGAAGAAACGTCATCAGACGCAACCGACCCGTCGGTGCACCCAGTAGAAACGCAGTTTCAGCGTTCCCTGCAGTTGCCCGCAATAGAAGCCCGAAACGGGTCTTGTAAATCAGGTAATACAGCGCAGCGATCGAGGTGAATGCGACCACGAATTGCACAATCTGGTCACCGCGCAGATACAGATCCCCAAAAAACATGGGCGGTATCTCAAGGCCGGGGAAATTGTGCGTTCGACTGGGCAATAGATGCGATGAAACTTCATCAAGCTGCATCCAGATCGCGAAACTGGCGATCATTGGCACTGTCGCGCCGGTTTTCCCGCGGTTTGGTGCAAAGCACAGGCGTTCCACGTAAAGACCTGCCAACACACATGCAACTACGGTCAATAAGAATAGCCCAACAACACCCAAACCTAAAATGGGTTCCAACCAGACGGCAAGGGCAGCGCCAACCAATAGCGAAGATCCGTACGCGAGATTGATTTGTCTCATTATGCCAAAGACCAGCGAAAATCCCAAAGCAAGCAAAGCGTAGGCCGACCCAGCCAATAATCCGTCAATATTTGTTTGTACGAAATCCATTCAGCCTGTCACCCTCCGCCCAAATAAGCCCTCTTTATCACATCATCATTTTCCATTTCACCCGGTGTGCCGGCAAAGGTCACCCGGCCCTGGTCCAAAAGATAGAAGTGATCTGCAACTTCCAGCGCCTTAACTACATTTTGTTCGACTAAGACTATCGATAACCCATCTTCTTTCAATTGCTTAATGATCGCGAATACTTCGTTCACGATCACAGGCGCAAGGCCGACCGAAGGTTCGTCAAGCAACAGCATTTTGGGTCGCGACATCAACGCACGCGCCAATGCCAACATTTGTTGTTCACCGCCAGACAACGTGCCCGCATTCTGTTCTTGGCGTTCTTTCAGAACCGGGAAGCGGGCAAACATTTTTTCAATATCTGCTTCGACTTCATCTTTATCCGATCGATTACGAGTATACGCGCCTGCAAGAAGGTTCTCGCGCACCGACATTAGCGGAAAAACCAGCCGGTTTTCAGGAACCAGCGCCAGGCCTTCGCGCAAGACCTTTGGTGCAGCCAGCCCTGTAAGTGACGTCCCAAAGAAGTCGATAGAACCTGCGTCGGGTTTGATAATTCCGGACAGTGTAAACATTAACGTTGTCTTCCCGGCCCCGTTGGGACCAAGTATGCAGGTGACTTCCCCCTCGGCCGCATCCAACGAAACACCTTTTAGTGCTTTGATCAGGCCATATGAAGTTTCCAGATTATTGATCGATAGCATTGGTGTCTCCTCCGCTCGTGTTTTCGGAAGAGCCGAAATAGGCTTTCTGGACCAATGGGTTGTTCTGAATTTCTTCGGGTAAACCTTCAGCGATTAAGGTGCCAAAATTTAGAACGCCGATCCTGTCGCTCACGTTCATGACCAATTCCATTACGTGCTCGATTAACAGAACCGTAATGCCCATTTCTTTCATAGTCAGAATACGTTGGCGAAGATCGGTCACTTCTGCAGAACTCATGCCGGCGGCTGGTTCATCAAGCAAGATCAATTTTGGTTTTGACGCCATTGCACGCGCCAGTTCTAAGCGGCGCTGTTCGCCGAACGCCAGATTTCCAGCAAGATTGTTGGACTTGTCCCCTAAGCCAGAGAATTCCAGCAACTTTTGAATTTCGTGGCGACGGCTAAGCGATCTACCAAACCAGTTGGAGAACCAGCTGTGTTCTTGCCCTGGCGCATCACGCCAAGCGACCCATAGGTTTTGCCATACAGTTAGATCATCAAACAGGCGAATATTCTGAAACGTCCGCGAAACACCTGCATCAATCCTTTGATGTGGCGCTTGCCTTTTAAGGTCTACGCCGTCCAGTTCAATGGAACCCGACGTCGGCCCAAAAATTCCGCATACAAGGTTTACGGTTGTGCTTTTACCCGACCCATTTGGACCGATTAACCCGAATATCTCGCCAGTTTTCACGTTCAGTTCTAGGGCGTCAACGGCGCGAACGCCACCGAAATATTTGGATAAATTCGATAGTCTAAGCATCGGCACTATCCTTCTTTGGCTTTCCACCCAACTTTTTCTTGATATCTGAAATGAAGTGCCCGTCGACCAGACCCTGGGGGCGTAGGTTCATCGCCAATATGATCAAAAGACCAAAGACGATATTTCTGTAGTCACCCATGAAACGAAGCCCTTCGATAACAAAGCCCTGAATAAAGATGACCGCCAAAAGCGTTCCAAACACATTCTTATGTCCGCCAAGGATCGGGTAAGACACGGCAAACGTGGCAAGAAGGATCGTGAATGTATGGTGGTCAACGTAAGTCGTTGAATGCGCAAAAAGCCCGCCACCGATCCCTGCTATCACTCCGCCAGCGGTCATGGCTGCCACCTTGACCATCGTAAGGTTTACGCCAGAACTTTGTGCCGCCAGGTCATCTTCGCCAACTGCGCGCAAGACCGCACCTGCCCGAACCCTGTCGAGCCACCAAAGTAAGAACATCACCAAGATGACAAAAGACCAGATCAAAGCCACGACGTGGGTTTGCTCCCAACCGTTTGCCGCAAAATATCGAATTTCGCGAAAGCCTTGAGTGCTGTCAGGTCCGACATCAAAGCCATTCACCTCAACGCGCCAACTTAGATTGAAGAAAAACAATCTGACAATCTCGGAAAACGCGATGGTTGCGACCACCAACATCAAACCCTTGACCCGAAGTGCCGGGAACCCAATCAAGAAGGCAAAAAATCCTGCCACGAGCGCGCCGACTGCGAGTGCTGCAAAGATATGCCAAGAAAATAATACCGTTAGTATGCCTGAGACATAGGCCCCGATTGCGAAGAACCCGACCTGCCCAAGACTGAGCTGCCCAGTTAGCAAAAGGACGTAGGCAGAAAGACCAAGCAATGTGTGAACGCCGATCGTTTGGAAAATACCGAGAAAATACAACATTCGATCAATCCCTATCTATTGCAGTTCCGAAAAGCCCGTTGGGCCGGAACACGAGGAAAACAAAAAGCAGTAGGAAGACGTAGATATCGCGTTCATTCACGCCTCGGACCAAAAGGAAAATGTTCTCAAAACTGCCAATCAAGAACCCGGCAATGATGGCGCCCCGGATACTTCCAAGTCCGCCGATTACTGTCACAATTAGTCCCTTGATGGTTAGGGGAAGCGTTATCAGTGGCGAAAGCACCCCAACTGCCGCCGCGATCAGACACCCTGCAAATCCACCCAAAATCCCGGCGAGTACGAACGTCGTCGCATTTGTTCTATGTGTCGGTATTCCGCACAAAAGAGCTGCAACTGATTGTTGTGATGTTGCCCGTGTCGCGAGGCCCAGTTTGGTGCGATACAGCAGGAACATGACAATTCCCATCAGGACAAAACTGAAAAACATCACCATAACCAGATCGCCACGAATGCCGAACTGTCCCAGAAAAAAGTATGAATCGGGCAGAAGTGCGGGGAAAGACAGGGGTGAACCTGACGTTTCATGGATGATGATTTCGTCCACAAAAAACAGCGCGCCAATTGACGCCATAAGCGGGGCAAGTTGATTGCCGGTCGGCATATATCTGAAACAGGCGAAGTAAATCACGAGGCCGATCGCCCCGGCCGAAAGCGGACCGATGAAGAATACGAGGATTGGGGGGATGGCCATCACAGAGATTGACGCGAGACCCACATAGGCTCCGGCGATACTGGAGGCCGCGTAGGCGATGTTTAGTTTGTGCATTGCGCCGAAAATGAGCGTAAATCCAAGTCCCAGCAAAGCATATGTCGAGCCGTACAGAATGCCATCAATCAGGGCCTGAATCACATCAATATGGTCGATGTTCATTTGTCATTACCTATTCATTTTCAGGTTCGCAGAATATCTATCTTTGTTAGACGAAAACCTGACCGACGTACCCTGATGTGTGGAGGCTGGGGTTCGCGCCGGTAACAACCGTTTGGCGCGAACCTCGTTGATTTAGTGTAGTGCTACTTAGCGGGGGTCGTGAACAACAACCCATCCGCCGGCTTGCGCCTGAACAAAAACATATGGCTTCAGGGCTTCGCCCTCTGCCTGGTTGCGTGTGATCGTTCCAAGCAACCCTTCTGTTTCTGTCAGTGCTTCTAGCCCGTCACGAATGGCGCGACGTTCTTGTGCAACCATAGAAGCATCGCCAGTGATGCCAACAGCCTCGATCACCTGTTTGATGATCATGACGTTTTCCCATGCTGCAGCAGAGTGAAGATCCGCGTCTCCGCCATTCTCGTTGGCAAGAGCTGCAACTTCGGCAGCCGCATCTGTGATCGGTGCAAAGCTTGTTGGAATAATCATTCCCTCAGCTTCATCAGGACAACCTTTCATGACTTCTGCAGATGACGAAGATGTAAGTCCAACAATCAAACCAGGTTCGATCCGCTGGCGCGACATTTCCTTCAACATTCCGCACGTTGTGAAAGGATGCGAAGATACGATCAAGACGTCAGCACCTGACTTGCGAAATGCGCGCGCTTGAACGGCGAAATTCGTATCAGCCTGAAGCCAGTTAGCAGAACTATCCAGCACCGCTTCAAAACCAGACGCGATGTCTCCGGTTAAACCTTCCAGATCACCTGGTGCCCAAGTGAACCCATGACGGATTGCAGCCTGAACAATAACCTTGGAATACGTCCCGTTTGAGTGCCCTTGATCCGTCTCCGTACCTCCATAGATCGTCTTTAGATCTGGCTGGTTTGTCGCAATCCATTCCCAGAGATTATCGTACATCGCTGGTTCATTTGGCGTGTTGCGGAACGTCCACTGCGAGATCTTCGCCAAGCCGTTACGAACGGCTGTGTCTGTAAGGATCGGCAGTTGCAGTCCAGTATCGCTGGCGTCATCCACTTGCTTTTGGAAAACCCCAAACATCGCAGCAGCAGCACCAGAACAAGTTGGCCCAATGCCTACAAGAACGTCAGACGACGCGACGCGACGTGCGACAGCAATTGCTTGCTCTGCGTTACATGCGCTGTCGTGATATTCATATGCAAGCGTTGCCATCGTGCCGTCTGCCAGACGGATGCCACCTTCTTCGTTTACGCGCTTTACAGCGGCTTGGATGACAGCGTTTGAATTTACGCCGAACGAACGTAAAGGACCCGATTGTGCGCCCCAACCAGCAATGTTGATCACAGATTCCGCTGATGCAGCCCCCGCAGCCATTATGGCGACGGTCGCCACACATGTGGCAATAGATTTCAAATTATAGTCCATTCTTTTTTTCTCCCTAAGGTTTTGCTTCGATTAGTTTCGGGGTCTTGGCGCGGTTTTCCCGGGCACATTTGTATTCTCACTTTCTATTATGTGACTATTTTCTACTGTTTTCTAACGCACTATTTGTTCCGAAAAACGGGCGCGCGCTTGTGAACAAATGCGTTCATCCCTTCTTTTTGGCCTTCGGTCGCAAAGGCAGCCTGAAAGAATAGGCGCTCCTTTTTCAAACCGTCGGAAAGGGGTGTCTCAAGTGCTGCGTTGACCGCGCACTTGGCCATTTTTACCGCGGGCGCATTGTAACCAGCGATTGTGTGTGCGGCCTCCAATGCGATTTGCAGCAATTCTTCTTTCGCCACTACGCGCGCGACCAGACCTACTTCTTTGGCTTCCTGGGCGCCGATGTTGCGTCCAGTCAAGACAAGGTCCATTGCCAGTGCTTTGCCTACGGACCGGGTCAAGCGTTGCGAGCCACCAATGCCAGGAAGTATACCCAGTTTGATTTCCGGTTGGCCAAATTGCGCGTCTTCTGCCGCGATTATAAAGTCGCATAGCAAAGCCAGCTCACATCCGCCGCCCAAAGCAAACCCGCCGACCGCAGCGATGATGGGTTTGGAGATTGAAGACACCGCATCCCAGGGCGATAGAAAATCGTCCATGTAGAAATCAGTGAACGACTTTTCAGCCATTTCTTGGATATCGGCGCCAGCCGCAAATGCACGCGCGCTGCCGGTGACGACAATTGCGCCAATATCTGGATCGGCGTCAAAACTCCGTAGCGAAGCCAAAGTTTCCTCAGCCAACTGCCGATTAAGTGCGTTCAATTGTTTCGGGCGATTCAGTGTGATCAGACCCACGCGTTCCCGCCGTTCGACAATGATCATTTCGTAGTCGGAAGGCTCCGGTAATGTCAAAGTCTTTGCCTTAACGGGCTTTTTGGATATCGTATTCATGTTTCTCTCCAATCAGGCGGCACTAGAATTGCGCCGTGGCGCATTGCTGGTGCTTTTGGCATCTGCGTTTTTGTGCTTGGTCGCGGGTTGATCATAGGATCCACGACCCGCCATTAGTTCAGCCAAGACAGATTCACGATGTTGGCTGAGCCCGGGCGCATGCATCGCAACGTCAGTGTCGATTTCCTCATGCCCGGTAAGTTTGATCGGGTTCCCCGCCGTCTTAAATGGTTTGCCGTTTGGACCCTGCACTTTCACGATCATATTTCGCGACAATAGCTGCGGGTGATCCAAAATTTTATCGATGGTATTGATAGGCGAACAGGGCACCCCTGCTTCGTTCAGCACGTTGATCCAGTGTTGCACTGGTTTTTTGCTAAGTAACTTTTCGATCTCAACGACCAATTCAGGGCGGTTTTGTACACGCAACGGATTGCTTGCGAACCTGGGATCGAGAGCCAAGGCCGTGTCGCCAATTGTTTCGGCCATCAACAGAAAAAGCGTATCATTACCGGCGGCTATGATAATCTTATCATCAGCAGCACGGAAGCTTTCGAACGGCGCCAATGCCGGATGTGCGTCGCCAGCGCGTGTAGGTGCAACGCCGTTGATATCGCACGACGCAAGTGCCGTTTCCATCAACGCGGCCTGACAGTCGAGCATTCCAATATCAACGCGTGTGCCCTGTGCGTCTTTAGTTCGGCTGTAAAGAGACGACACAATTCCCACAACGGCAAACAACGCCGCCCCAAGATCGCCAAAACTGGTGCCAACACGCGCCGGTTCACCGTCAGGCCAGCCCGTCAAACTCATGACACCGCCCATAGCTTGCACAACCATATCGTAACCGGGTAGTTCGCTGAAAGGTCCGGAATGCCCAAAACCCGAGATTGAGGCATAGATCAGATGTGGGTGGGTTTTTGCCAAGCGGTCAGGGCCATACCCCAACCGGTCCATGACACCAGGGCGAAAGTTCTCAACTAGTACGTCAGATGTATCCAACAACTGTTCCAGCAGAGCACGGTCACGCGGTGATTTGATGTCCAACGCGATGCTTTCTTTGCGCCGGTTAAAACAAGTGAAATAAGCCGATTCATCTTCAATAAACGGGCCGAATTCACGGGTATCGTCTCCGCTGCCTATCTTTTCGACTTTGATCACACGGGCACCCAGATCGGCAAGGACCATAGTACAATATGGACCAGCTAGAACCCGAGAAAAATCGAGGACAGTAACCCCATTCAAAGGGCCTTTTTTCAGTGGAATGTCGTCATTGCTGGCCATGTGTCGCTCCTCGAGATTCAGAAACAATCCAACCCGCTGCCTTTTCGGCGATCATGAGTGTTGGACTGTTAGTATTACCGCTTGTGATGGTCGGCATAACGCCAGCATCCACGACCCTTAGACCGCGAATGCCGCGCACTCTTAATTTACCGTCAACGACCGCCATCTCATCATTGTGCCTGCCCATTTTTGTGGTTCCAACGGGATGAAAGATTGTCGATCCAATATCGCCTGCCGCCCTGGCCAGTTCTTGGTCTGATTGATAGTTTGCCCCTGGCTTGATCTCTTTGGGACGATATTTAGCCAGAGAAGGTTGTTCTGCTATTTTGCGCGCGACGCGCAAACTGTCGGCGGCCACTTTGCGATCTTCTTCGGTATCCAAATAATTTGGTGCAATTGCGGGCGCATCTTCGGGCCGCGGCGATTTCAACAGCACCGAACCACGACTTGTGGGATTTAAATTGCATACACTTGCTGTGATAGCCGGAAAGTTATGTAGCGGCTGGCCAAAAGCCTCAAGACTAAGTGGTTGCACGTGAAACTGAATGTTTGAATGCTCGCGCGCTGGATCACTTTTGGTAAAAATTCCCAGTTGTGACGGGGCCATACTCATTGGCCCTGTCCGCTTTAGGGCATATTCCAGCGCAAAATGTGCCTTACCCAAGAATGTCGAGGCCAATGTGTTCAATGTCTTGACGCCGCTAACTTGATAGACGGTTCGAATTTGTAGGTGATCTTGAAGGTTTTGGCCAACGCCGGGCAGATTATGTTGAACATCTATTCCAATGCGACCAAGATGATCGGCGGATCCAATCCCGGACAATTGTAATATCTGTGGGCTACCTATCGCCCCAGCGCTAAGGATCACTTCCTCCTTGGCAACGATTGTTTGTGGTTGGCCGTCGCGGCGCAGGTCGACTGATGTGCATCTCAAATGACCGTCATCATCCCGCTCGAGTCCCAGCTTGGTCACATGTGATTGCGTCCAGATTTCAAGGTTCTTTCTGCTCTGTACTGGACGCAGGAATGCTTTGGACGTGTTCCACCGCCAACCATTGCGCTGATTGACGTCGAAATATGAGACACCAGTGTTGTCGCCAGAATTAAAATCGTCGGTATGAGGGACGCCGGCCTCTGTCGCGGCCTTTGCGTATGCGTCAAGAATTTCCCATTTCAGGCGCTGTTTTTCGATACGCCATTCGCCACCGGCAGCATGGGCTCCATCGGGGGTTTCAACTCGGCCGTTGTCGTCGCGCGGAAAACCATCCAGCCGATAATGGCTTTCGTGCATTTTGAAGTCTTCAAGACAATCGGACCATGACCATTCGTTCTGACCGGTGATATTCGCCCACCCATCATAGTCTCGCGCCTGACCGCGCATGTAGATCATGCCATTAATAGATGAGCATCCACCTAGAACTCGGCCGCGCGGGTAAAGTAGCGAACGTCCATTCAAGCCCTTCTCATTCTCGGTTCGGAATTGCCAATCTGTCCGTGGGTTGTCGATACAATAAAGGTAACCCACTGGAATATGAATCCAGTGGTAATTATCTTTTCCTCCTGCTTCCAGAAGCAAGACTCGTTTGGAACTGTCAGCGCTCAGGCGGTTGGCCAGCAAAGCACCAGCTGTCCCAGCACCGACAATAATATAGTCGAAAATCTGACCCATCAAATGGACACAGCAATGATGATCGCGGCGGGTGCCGCTCTGCCTTGAGAGTGTCGACACGTTTTTAGTTTTTGGTTTTCCATCGCCTCACCCCCATTTTTTGCAATTGAACGTCTCCGGATCGAATTTTATTGACCGATCGTCTATTAAATCTCCGCAGCCAATCTGGCACTTATTGTTTTCTGAGCTTATCTTTCAAACTGAAGTATTATGGTTTATCGTAGATATTTTTTGACCGATCGTCTTTAAAAAAAATAAGATCGGCCGCGTCCCTTGACCACCTAAGGCCCTAAGCTGGAAAGAAAATCTGTCGTATAAGCATCCAATGGCCCAGCCCTACGCTCAAGATTCGCGCGTAAGATTGCACCTTCCCAACCAATCCAAAATACCTCTGCCTTTTTTTCGCAGTTGATATCGGTGGATATCTCTCCAAGCTTTTGCGCTTCACGCAAGCATGACTCAGTCTTTGCCTGCCAGCCGCAAAAAACATCAACGATCTTTTGCCTAAATGAACCTGGAAGCGCAGCCATTTCTTGTCCAAGATTTCCGACGAGACATCCTCTCAGAAAATCAAATCGTGCGAGGTTTTGACGCGCTTCCGTCATAAAATCGCTAATTCGCTCAAGCGGCGATCTAGATGAATTTAAATAGCATTTATCAAGCTTGGAATTGAAGTACTGTGCGTAGCTATCAATGAGAACAAGGCCAAACGCCTCTTTGCTTTCGAAGTACGCATAAAATGACCCTTTTGGCACACCCGCTTTTTTTACAACTTCATCCAATCCGGTCGAAACAAAGCCCTTTTCGGTTAGAAGTTCGACACCAACTCTTATCAGCAATTCACGTCTTTCTTCATACTCCGCTGGATCCTTCCGCGGGCGCCCTCTTGTTCTGTCAATGCCGACTACTTTGCTCATAGTCGCTTTCTATAGACAGTCGTTTATTAAAGCAAGGTTAAAAATTTGTTTTGATCTTGCCCCGAGACATTAGAATTCCACACAATTGACCGATTATAAATTTCCGCGCGCATGTGCGGTGTTGTCTTATGCCGACTGGAAATGTCGCTGGAGTGATTGACGCTAAGTGAGTTGTTTCTAC
>LAQD01000035.1:5922-22695 GCA_000981705.1 Rhodobacteraceae bacterium ASP10-04a | reverse complement strand
CCTGAAAACATCAAAAGTGCCAGGGTTGGCCCATCTGGCATACTTCCCAACCACCACAGATATGCGCCAGCAAAGGGTAACAAAAAAACAACCTCGAGGGTCACTGAAACTACCGAATCTACCCTTATTATGCGCTTTAACAGCCCATAAATTCCAAAGCTAAAAGAAATAATCATCGCCAGCCAAGGCGCAGTGCCGAGGCCATATGTCAAAACAATCACTGCAATCACTGCAAGTACCACAGAGACCCACTGTAATTTTGACAGGGTTTCACGAAAGACCAGCAAACCCAAAAGTACCATGACCAGTGGAAATATATAATAGCCAAGGGAAGACTCAGTGACGCGTCCCTCGCCCACTGAAAAAATAAAGACGTACCAATTTATCCCAATCATCACCCCAGCAAGAAAGATCAAAGCCATAGTTTTAGGGAGCTTTAGTACCCGCAGAGTTTCAGTCCGACGACCAGTAAAGGCTATTAATATAACAAAGGTCACCACCGACCACAGTGTGCGGTGAGACAAAATCTCTTCAGGTCCAAGATGACTTAGAAATGAGTAATACAGTGGTGCAAAGCCCCAGATAACGCAGGCCAAGAGCATCGCAATGGCCCCTTTAACAGATTGTGTCATAATCGCCCTACCACTAAAATCACCCTCTTGATTGGGCCGCAAAAAAGGCCTGCGCAGAGAAATTCCCACAGGCCTTCTAAATTCATATAATTTGCAAAATCCGATTACATACGGCTTGCAACATTTTCCCAATTAACCAAGTTGTCGAGGAAGTTGGACAAGTACACCGGACGTTTGTTTCGAAAATCAATATAATAGGAATGTTCCCAAACATCACAGCCTAATAGTGCAGTTTGACCGAAGCAAAGCGGGTTGACGCCATTTTCGGTTTTTATAACGGCCAAAGAGCCATCAGCATTTTTTACCAACCAGCACCAGCCAGATCCAAATTGACCAGCCCCTGCTGCAGAAAATGCAGTTTTAAAGCTTGAAACTGAGCCAAAGTTTTCAACTAACGCAGCTTCTAAGGCTCCAGGTATTTTGCTTTCGCCTGGGCCCATCATTTCCCAAAACTGATTATGGTTCCACAGTTGGCTGATGTTGTTGAAGGTTCCGCTTTGGGCAACTGCCGAAGCATCATAGGTACCTACGATAATCTCTTCAAGAGATTTACCATCCCAAGTGGTACCCGCAATCGCAGCATTACCGTTAGTAACATAGGCGTTATGGTGAAAATCATGGTGGAATTCCATAGTTTCTGTAGACATGCCTTTAGAGGCGAGTGCATCATGAGCATAAGGAAGATCTGGTAGTGTGAAAGCCATAATAGCGATCCTTTCAACGTTGGATTAAAGGGCGTTACACAGTTTATAGGAGGTAATCGCACAGAACAAAATGGTCTTTACATATCTTGTGGTAAATTAGATTCTTACTCCCGAACTAGAACCTCTGATCCGTATGACGCAGCATCACAGAACAGCGCATAAACATAATCTTGCACAGACCTAAAACAGATTACACTGATTAGATCGTCTTGCTCCAGAAATACGGCCCCTGCAACCTGCGCAAAGCGGGTCCGGGTAAAGCTACCAACTGGAAGTTTTTCGGGGTGGGTATCCATAGGAGCCAGTTTTGCCAGTACCTCACGCACATGAGTACCGCTTAGAATAAACTTTGCGCGAGCGTCTGATACATCCTCAAGCAAGACATGCTGCTCGCTCAATGCTGCATCAAGGCTAGCCCGAAGTTTTTCTGCCTGTGCGAAAGGAGCCATGACTAACAGTTCATCGGGAGACATCCATGCCAGAGCACAACCAGCAACCACCTGGCACGATCCACGCTTTGGAACTGCTACACCCGTTGCAAGTTTCATCGCCGCCTTGATCTTAGTTGAAGACAAATCAGCACGTAGGGTGAACATGATTTGGCCGGTATCTTGTTTAACATTTACGTAGCCTTGAAATTCACGATCAGACATTAGATTTCTTCCCTTCTGGATCATAAAACAGAGGACTGACGATCTTAGCCTTCACGGGTGCAGCACCAATTCTAGTGAAAGACAGAACATCACCCATCCGCTCTGGTCCGTGAAAAACCAGGCCCATGGCAATGCCCTTTTTCAGAGTTGGCGAATAATAGGTTGAAGTAACCCGACCTTCAGTATTGGTCTGCCCATTAGCGTTTTGACCTGTGGCAATTGCATAAGACCCGTCCTCGAGCACCGACCCATCGAGTGTCTCGAGACCGACCAACTGCCAACGGTCCGGATTGTCCATAAACATACGTTCCTGCGCACGTTTGCCGAGAAAATCATCTTTTTTCTTTGATATAGCCCAGTTTAAACCAAGATCTTGTGGAATGACCGTACCATCAGTTTCATCCCCAATCATGATAAAGCCTTTTTCGGCTCGCATTATGTGCAGACATTCCGTGCCGTATGGCATTGCGTCGAACTCAGCCCCAGCTTCCACTAACATTTCCCAAAACTCTAAACCACGGTTAGCAGGAATTGCAATTTCGTATGACAGTTCGCCTGAAAAAGAGATTCTGTAAACTCGGCCGGAAATACCGCCTAATTTTCCATCAGCCCAAGCCATAAAAGGCAAAGCATCCGCAGAAACGTCCATGCCTCCAAGTTTTTCAAGAACCTTGCGGGCATTGGGCCCTACGACAGCAACTTGCGCCAATTGTTCCGTGATATTAACCACCCAGACGTTCCAGTCCCACCACTCTGTTTGCAACCATTCTTCCATTTGGGCGTGAATGCGGTCTGCACCACCGGAAGTAGTATGGCAAAGCCAAGTTTGATCACCGATCCGTGCAACAACGCCATCATCCGATAGAAATCCATTTTCCGAGCACATCAGACCATAGCGGCAGCGACCAAGCTTCAGACTAGACATCATATTGGTGTACATCATATCAAGAAACTTGCCTGCATCAGGCCCTTTAACCACAATTTTTCCAAGGGTCGAAGCATCGAGGAGGCCAAGTTTTTCCCGGGTATTAGTCACCTCACGCTGCACCGCTTGGTCTACAGATTCACCCGGCCGCACATAGGCATAAGTGCGCCGCCACCCACCAACCGGCTCCCATTCCGCGGAATGGCTATCATGCCAATCATGCATGGGTGTCTTACGGATAGGTTGAAACAATTCGCCCCGTGCTTCACCAGCCAGGGAAGCCATAGAGATGGCTGTATACGGGGGCCGAAATGTAGTGGTTCCCACATCTGGAATCTCGGCATTAAGAGATTTAGAAAGCACCGCAAGTCCATTGATATTACTCAGTTTTCCTTGGTCTGTAGCCATGCCCAGCGTAGTGTACCGCTTAGCATGCTCCACGCTTTCAAAGCCCTCTTGTGCGGCTAATTGTACATCAGTGACCTTTACGTCATTTTGAAAATCCAGCCAGGCTTTGGAGCGTAATTTATAGCTGGCTCCCTGTGGCATCAGCCAAACCGGTGAAAGGGGCAGCTCTTCAAAATCCTCTGCTTTTGCCAGCACAACTCGCTTGGTGGTGCCGCCTGCCGCTTTGGCCGCTGCAAAGCCTTGAGCTGAGGCATCCGCAACAATAGCAGCACTGCGAAGGTGACCATTGGCTAGCCCTGCTACTCGAACAAACCCTGCACCATCCGCACCCAGGGGTGGCTGATTTGGATCCGGGCGGAACATGGCTTGATCAGCGTCCCAGTTAAGTTTTCCGCCACAATGAGACCACAGATGCACAACAGGGGACCAGCCGCCAGACATGGCAACCACATCACAGCCGATCTCTTCTAAAACAGCGCCTTCTCCAGCCTGAGAACAGATTTGCAACCCAGTGACCCGCTTGCCTCCAAGAACTTGGGCTATACCACGTCCCAGCTCAACCCGAATGCCAGCGGCAATAGCCTCGCCCATCAAATCTCCGCCACCTTCGGCACGGGCATCTAATATTACGGGTACTTCAAGCCCAGCCTGTTTCAGCGTGAGCGCAGTGCGGTAAGCGTCATCATTATTGGTGACAACCACAGTCCTGTCCCCTGGAGAAACCCCATAATTCAAGACATAATCACGCACAGCCGCGGCCAACATAACGCCAGGGATGTCATTTCCAGCAAAGGACAATGGACGTTCAATGCCGCCTGTGGCAGTTACGATTTGTTTACAGCGCACCCGCCAGAGCCGGTGACGCGGCCGTCCATCACCCGGCGTATGATCTGCAATTCGTTCATAGGCCAAGGCATAGCCGTGGTCATAGACCCCAGAGCCTTGGGTGCGATTACGAATTACTACATTGTCGCGCACCGAAAGATCTGCCAAAGTAACGGTGATCCAGTCTTGGGCAGGCATTCCGTCAATAACTACACCGTCTACCGGCGCACGCCCCCCCCAATGTGCGGTTTGCTCAACCAGTAAAACCCGAACTCCAGTAGCAGCTGCAGACTTCGCCGCTTGCAGTCCCGCAATTCCACCACCAACAATCATTACCTCACAAAAATGGTAATAATGTTCATATTTATCAGCATCTCGCGACTTCGGTGCTTTTCCTAGGCCTGCAGATTTACGGATGATGGGCTCATAGATATGTTTCCAAAATGAACGCGGATGAATAAACATCTTATAGTAAAACCCAGCTGGCAAAAAACGCGCCAATTTGGAGTTAATCGCCCCAATATCAAATTCTAAAGACGGGAAATGGTTTTGTGATTCAGCAGTAAGTCCGTTGAACGTCTCTGTCGTGGTGGCGCGAGCATTTGGCTCAAAATGACCCTCTACACCAAGATTTATTAGCGCATTTGGCTCTTCACCGCCCGAGGCTACTACGCCGCGTGGGCGGTGGTATTTAAACGACCGCCCAATCAACATTTGATCATTAGCCAAAAGTGAAGCGGCAAGAGTGTCACCCTCGAAACCATTAAAAACCTTACCGTTAAAAGTAAAATTAACCGCTTTTGCACGATTTATTAGGCGACCATAATTGGCTAGACGGGTACTCATTGGTCAGCTCCATTTTGGCGGACAGACAGCATGCCTCCGATGGGAGTATTTTGGGCCAAAAGAAGTATCATGAGAAGTTTCTCCAAGACCAGCCAGGTCGTTTTGCGGTGATGGCGTCTTTAATAACTTGCGGCGGTTCTAAAGTTTGGGCTTTATACGTCCCAAAAATTTCGAGCGTAGCGGTGCAACGAGCGGCATGAAACCATTTCCCACAACCGGCCGCACAGCGCCAGCGTTCAAAATGTAAGCCCTTAGGATTGGCGCGGCCAAAAAGGTACCCCTCGAAGTCTTGATCGGAGGAACCGGGGCCAAAGCGTTTGAGGTGCGCCTCCCCACCTGCGGTAAGTTCAGTTTCATCTTTGTCGCGCCCACAGTAGGGGCAGTTTAGGATGAGCATTTTGAAGTTCCCTCTTGGGTCTCAAAGTTGGATGCGACACCGCCACAGATTAATATGGGCAAATGGAAATTAATCAATGCGCAACCCCCGCTGCTACACTTTCGTCAATAAAGCGGCCAACGCGGAAGCGATCGAGGCCAAACTCAGCAGTCAGTGGGCTTTCGCCCTTGGCCATCAGTTCCGCAAAGCCCCAGCCGGATCCGGGAATAGCTTTAAAGCCACCAGTGCCCCAGCCACAGTTGATGAAGGTATTGCCCAGTGGGGTTTTACTGAGAATCGGGGATCGGTCACCTGTCACGTCCACAATCCCACCCCAATGCCGCAGCATTTTTAAACGGGATACCATTGGGAAAGTCTCAATCAGCGCACGTACAGTTTCCTCAAGGTGATGAAACGAGCCGCGTTGGGTATAGGCATTGTAGGCGTCTGTTCCGCCACCAATGACCATTTCACCTTTGTCAGACTGGCTCATATAGCCGTGCACCGTATTGGCCATGACCACTACATCCATACATGGTTTTATAGGCTCACTGACTAGAGCTTGCAGGGGCACGGATTCGATGGGCAGTTGAAAGCCAGCCATCTCAGCCACAACAGAGGCATGGCCCGCCACAACCATTCCCAGCTTTTTGCAACCGATTTGACCACGAGAGGTGTCGACACCGGTAACTGTACCGTCTTTTTGGCTGATGCCCGTGACTTCAGTTTTCTGCAATATATGCATGCCCATATCAGAACATGCCCTTGCATAGCCCCAAGCCACCGCGTCATGTCGTGCGGATCCCCCGCGGGCTTGCCACAAAGCACCCAAGACGGGGTACCGCGGGCCGTCAATATTCATAATTGGACAAAGCTCCTTGACCCGCGCCGAGCAAATAAACTCAGTTTTTACCCCTTGTAGTGAATTGGCATGGGCGGTGCGTTGATAGCCACGAATCTCGTGCTGGGTTTGCGCCAGCATCATCACGCCGCGCGGACTGAACATGACGTTATAGTTCAGGTCTTGACTAAGGTCCTCATACAAAGATCGGGCCTTTTCATAGATAGCCGCTGAAGGGTCCTGCAGATAATTGGACCGAATAATGGTTGTATTCCGACCAGTATTACCGCCGCCAAGCCACCCTTTTTCTATGACTGCAACATTGGTGATGCCAAAGTTTTTGCCTAGATAATAAGCCGTGGCCAGACCATGGCCACCAGCCCCGATTATAATCACATCATAGAATTTTTTTGGTTCAGGATTAGCCCAAGTACGACGCCAACCACTGTGTTGACGCATGGCTTCACGCGCGACTGCAAATACTGAATTACGCTTCATAACAGAATCCCCTGTGGGTGCTTGATATTCTTATCTCTGATCCTAAGATTAAACATCACGCCATGAGCGCCATACTGTGAAATTATTGCGACATTGCAATAACCAATATAGAGCGATGGTAGCATCTGTCATCTGACAGGGTGTTCGAAAGGTTTATGGAGATATTTATGATCATTTCAGCTGTTGTGTTGGTACTAATAACTTTGCTGATCGGTATTATTTTATTACGACAGGTGCAGAACTCAGAAATTATCCCAATGCGGCAGGTTGATGTTTATTCCGAGCAGATGCGCGGGTTGGAACGCGACCGCGCCAAAGGTGTGCTAGCTGATGAAGAATTCGACTCGATGCGAGCAGAAATTGGGCGGCGGATGATATCAGCCGCAAAGGTAGAGGTGGACATTACTACCTTAGCCTCTAGTGGTGGATTTTTGCCCTTGGTTATGGTGAGTTTTGCAGCCTGTATTGTGGGTGCGGTACTATATGTTCAAGTGGGCAGCCCAAACAATCCAGACACCCCCATCGCAGCACGCTACGCGCAGTCCGATGCCCTCAAAGCGGCACGACTGAGCCAAGCCGATGCCGAAGGCCAAGCTCCAGCTCGGAGTACGCCACAAGATCCAACCTATGCGCAACTAGTGTCTGATTTGCGAAAAGCTCTTGCGATCCGGCCCAACGACATTCAGGGTCATAAGCTTTTGGCAAAATCAGAATCTCGTTTGGGAAATTATGCCAGTGCTCAAGCAGCACAAGCCCGTGTTTTGCAATTAAAGGCGGACGAAGCCAGCCCTGATGAATGGTACGCCTACGCCGAACTTCTGATTCTTGCAGCCGATACCTATATATCAAAAGAAGCCGAGGCAGCCCTACGCCAAACACTGCGTCGCGATCCTAACCACAAATTAGCGCTATTTCGCATCGGAATGTATTTTGACGCAATAGGACGGCCTGATCTGACTTTTGGCATATGGCGCAAAGTGCTAGAAGCAGGCCCCGACAGTGCTCCTTATATGCCACTTATTCGACGAACAATCATTGATTTATCAATGATTTCTGGAGTGAATTATAAGCCACCAGAAGTCAAAGGACCAAGTGATGAGGATATCAAAAATGCCGCTGAAATGAGCGCTGATGATCGTCGAATAATGATTTCTAGCATGGTCACAGGTCTAGCAGACCGTTTAGCAAATGAGGGTGGCCCTTCGCCAGATTGGGCCCAGCTGATTATTGCATATGGGGTGTTGGGCGAGATTGAAACCGCGCAAGAGATACTCAACGAGGCATTACAATTATTTAACAGACGGCCGGCAGATCTGAAAATACTTAAGCAAGCTGCCGCCTCAGCGGGATTGTTGAAATGATCTTTGACGATATTGCTGGGATTATGGCACATTCACACAATACATTGGCTTGGATGGGTTTGGACCTTGGCACAAAGACTATTGGCGTGGCAGTATCCGACCGGCTGCTCAGCTCCGCAACTCCACTACTTACCGTTAGGCGAACAAAATTCTCTAAAGACGCACAAGCGTTATTAGACATAATAATCAACCGAGACATCGGGGCGATTATTCTTGGATTACCGCGTAATATGGATGGTTCAGAGGGGCCACGGTGCCAGTCAACCCGCGCTTTTGCGCGAAACCTATCAGCTCGTACCGACCTAGCCATCGGCTATTGGGACGAGCGCCTCTCCACAGTAGCAGCAGAGCGCGCGCTTTTGGAGGCGGATACGTCGCGTAAACGTCGTGCAGAGGTCATTGACCACGTGGCAGCAGGGTATATTCTCCAAGGCGCCCTGGATCGGGCGAGGAATATTCGGACGGTGACATGAAAGATCAAAACATCCAAAATATATGGCTAAGAAAAGAAATTGACAGCCCCTGTATAAAGCTGTGCTCTATCCACCCCACTGAGCGAATTTGCGTGGGCTGTTACCGTTCCATGGAAGAAATTGGCGCTTGGTCGAGTTTAAGCTCCGAGGTGCGCTTGGAAATTATGTCTGAACTACCTAGTCGAGCATCCCGCATCCAAAAACGCCGTGGCGGGCGCGGTGCTAAAGTGCCTTCATTGAAGTGAGGCCGCGGGGGTGATGATACTCAATACTTACCATTCAACCACTCATGCAAATTATTATCCTTTTGAGGCCTAAAATAAGCCACCATGCGTCCCACCTTAGGCGCAATGGCTTCATTTCCCCATGGTGCAATGCCATGCAAAGCCAATCTATGCAGAAGATAGCATTCACCCGGTGCTGCCAGAACTGTTACACGAGTGCACTGTTCAAAGCAGTCTTTACGCGCCTGATGGTAAACCTCAGTCATATCTATTTCAGACCAATCTTGTACTGGCACCGTATCCAGCACAGATTTGAAGGCAGCCCGGATAATGTGATGACTGCCGTCCCAAACAACCATAGGGCTAGCCTGCTCAGAAGACTTTACCAAAGGCACTCCCAGCACAAATTGATGTGGCTCTTGGATATACCGCCGGCGATGGGGCCCATCGGGCAGCAAGCCATCCACATGGGCCGCACAACGAAGTTCACGATACCGGTGCGCCGCCTCGCTTTCCGAGCCGTCATACGCAGGATAGCCCGGATACATTACAGAGATTTGGGCGCGGTCCAGCGCCAAAGGTCCATGCAAGGAGGTTAAAAGTTCTACAGCAGGCCCGGCTAGCACAGGCCCCCCATTTAATTGTCCTCTCGGATCGTTAGGCAGGACATTAACGCCCGCAAACCAAGTCCCGCCATAGCGTAACCAGGATGTAATATGCTTAGGGTCTGACGCAATCTGTGCTGCAATCGGCTGCACATGCGCCACCCAATCTGAAATAGCTACATCTTGCCCAAACGTGGTCCAACCCCTCTGATGCAGCGCCTCTAAACCCATGATGGGTTGCAAACTGTATTTGGTGTAACCACGGCAAAGATCGGCACAAATACCCGTTTAAAAAGTTTGGCAGTTATCCAAAAGACTGAAGACACAGAAAAGCCAACAAAACAGAACAAATTTACCAACAAGGGTAAAACTGTAGTCATTATCATCTGCTGGCTCCAAATTCTTTTTGTTGTTCCATAATCAATTTCAATTCATCTAACAGAGAACAGTAATCAGCAAGGCAAGAGCCAGTTTGTCCGCCTAGCTCTGACAAACGTCTGCGCCAATAGCGCGCACCAGTTTGACCAGAAAAAAGCCCGAACATGTGACGAGTGATCTGATGCAGCCGTCCACCTTTCTGGAGGTGGTCATCAATGTAGGGGATCATCTGTTCAGCAATTACCACAGCCGCCGGAGCCGGGGCTCCATCGAATAAATCACAATCCACACGAGCCAAAATATCGTAAGGGGTTTGATACGCAGCCCGCCCAATCATCACCCCATCGATGCCCATGCTCAAGTGGTCTTGTGCTGCAGCTAAACTAACAACCCCCCCATTGATGCTGAGGTGCAGGCCAGGAAATGCGTTTTTCATCTCCTGCACCAATGGGTAATCCAGAGGCGGAATATTACGATTTTCTTTTGGACTCAAACCGTTTAGCCAAGCCTTGCGGGCATGTATTGTTATGCGTTGCACTCCAGCACTTTGGATCATGCTCAAGAACTGAGGCAATGTCGCCTCTGGAGTTTGATCATCAACACCGATCCGGCATTTAACGGTGATATCAGCAGTACTGGCATGTTGCATCTGCTCCAAACAGGCGCGCACCACATCCGGCTCAGTCATCAAAACCGCACCAAAACTTCCAGATTGCACGCGATCGGAGGGACAGCCCAAATTGAGATTGATCTCATCGTACCCATACGACGCCCCAAGGGCTGTTGCCTTGCCCAGTTGATCAGGATCCGAGCCCCCCAATTGCAGCGCAACCGGTTGCTCTTCAGGGTTGAAATCCAATAATCGGAGAGCTCCCCCCAACACCAAAGCAGGGGCTGTCACCATTTCCGTGTACAGCAAGGCATTCTTAGATATCAAACGGTGAAAATATCGACAATGCCGATCAGTCCATGCCATCATTGGCGCAACAGAGAGACGTGATGCCGAAAAAACCTCAGTATTCATGTTATTAAGTCCACTTTAGCACCTAATTCGCTTCGCGCATTGTTCCGAATCTATGCTTAATAAGTCCAAGACCATAAGCCAAGCGCCACCCCATATCCTATGCCGTATAAAATACAATAAATTAAAACTTATCTTGGCCGCCCAGTAGCGGCTTTTTTACAACCTCAATCTAGGGTGCCCCGTTGAATATAAACAAAGCCTCTCCATTAATTTTATAATTGTTTATTATATTTTTAGCGCGCGCAGACAACAACCATTGCTCCAACCTCTGCGCAGCCTCTGATTTAACATGAACGTGTTTGTCAGAGTTAACCGGTATATAAGCATATTGATTGAATAACATTGGATCACCAGAGTACAGCAATTCAAGTCCACCTTTATTACCAAAATTCAACCAACTGGCCCTATCAGCCATAATATAGGCATCAAGACCAGATGCGCTATTGAGGCTAGCACCCATTCCAGCGCCTACGGCTTTATACCATGCCCCAAAAAAATCAGGGAAAAGTTTGGCCGCTGACCAAAGCATCAACTCTTTTTTATGGGTACCACTATCATCACCGCGGCTGACAAAGGTCATCTCCGTAGCAGCAATAAGCTGGAGTACTTCAATCGCACTCTCGGCGTCTTTGATTCTTGAAGGATCTGCCGACGGGCCAATTAAAACAAAATCATTATACATAATCTCACGCCGGTGCGTGCCAAAATCCGCAGAAACAAAAGCCTCTTCCGCAGCTTTTGAATGCACCAGTATCGCGTCAACATCACCGGCCTGCCCCAGCCGGATCGCTTGGCCTGTGCCCACTACTAGAAGTTGTACATTGATACCAGTATCCACTTTAAAAGCAGGCAGCAGCGCATCAGAAAGGCCAGAATTGTTGAAGCTGGTTGTAGCAGCTAACCTCATAGTATCCGCCTTAGCAGCCACACCAGTTATCATCAAAATAGCAAGAACAATGCGGATCATTCGATGATATCTCCGTTTAAGAAGGCCTTGGCCTCTATAGTACGCGGCATTGCAAAAAAAATGGAGGCAGGGCCCTTTTCATGCAGAGTACCATTGAGCAAGAACAGCACGCTGTCCGCTAACCGTCGAGCTTGGCCAAGATCATGTGTTGTCATAATGATCCGCGTTCCAACCTGCGTGGCATCATGCAGGAGGTCCTCAATTTCACGGGTCGAACGACCATCAAGGTTCGCACAAGGCTCATCAAGAAACAACACGTCTGGCATACGGATCAATGCCCGCCCAAGCGCTAATTTCTGTTTCTCTCCACCCGAAAGGCGCGGAGCAGGGAATTCGAGCGCGTCTTGCAGACCAATTTTTTGTGCCCATTCCGACACACGACTAGAAATTTCGTCTTTATCCATACCAATCAGTTGCAACGGATAGGCCAAATTTTGCCGCACAGATCTGCGGAGCATAATAGGGCTTTGAAAGACATAGGCCTGCGCCTGATGCGCCTGCTCATTTGGCATGGACCATTGCATCACCCCACTTGAGGCCCGCTCAACTCCATGCAAGATTCTAAGAAAAGTGGTCTTTCCAGAACCATTGGGGCCCAAAAGAATAGTGAAACCATCCACTTTTAAATCCAAATCTATTGGACCAAGCACCGTTTTACCGCGCCGTTTCACCAAGATAGAATTTAAGTAAACAGAGATTGGTTGGCTCACCACGTGCCTTCTCGCTCAGTTCGTGACAGCGCGTGAATAGCGAAGTTGACCATCAGGGTCAAAGCGATCAGCACAAAGCCTAATCCCAAAGCCAAAGCAAAGTCACCCTTGCCAGTCTCTAGGGCAATAGCAGTAGTCAGTACGCGCGTGACGTGGTCAATATTACCTCCCACAATCATAATAGCACCCACTTCGCCTATGGCCCGGCCAAAACCAGCCAAAGCAGCAGTCATCAATGTCCGGCGACCGTCCCAAATAAGTGCTGCGACACGCTGACGTTTAGATGTATTCAGCGATATCAACAAATCATGATATTCAGACCAAAGCTCACGCATAGCTTGGTGGGTGATAGAGGCAATTAGAGGCGTGATAATGATAACCTGTGCAATAATCATGGCGAAGGGTGTGAACAAAAGCCCTAATACCCCAAAAGGCCCAGAACGAGACAACATCAGGTAAACCACTAAGCCAACGACCACCGGCGGCAAGCCCATAAGCGCGTTTAGCACTGCGATGGCAAACCGCCTATACTTAAACCTGCGGATTGCTAGCCAGGTTCCGAATGGAAGTGCCAAGGCAGATGCGATCACCAGAGCAGTTAAACTTACTTCCAATGACCGTAGAGTAATACCAATCAGGTCTGCGTCCAGTGAAAAAATTAGCCGGACTGCCTCTTGTATACCGGCCCAAATTTCG
Organism: Rhodobacteraceae bacterium ASP10-04a; assembly: GCA_000981705.1. Classification (GTDB taxonomy): domain Bacteria; phylum Pseudomonadota; class Alphaproteobacteria; order Rhodobacterales; family Rhodobacteraceae; genus Planktomarina; species Planktomarina antarctica. Next base: position 9,549 of record LAQD01000035.1, on the reverse strand, counting down.
TTCATTCCAAAATAGTCCCAGTTTGATCGTTTAGATCAGTTATCAAGCCTAACAGCTGCACCTGAGGTGCTATTTTTGCTGGAAAACCCAGCCTGTTTTAAAATCAGGTTAGCCCCAACCGCAATAACAGCTATGGCAAAAAACGCTATAAACATAATTTTCATTTTATTCTCTCCTTGCACCATGCCTGCGCATAGATAATCAGTCAATCAAGACACTCTGAATGCGCACTTTAGTCAAGTCACACTTATTTTTTAGGTGGTGCCTTTTTAGGTTTTGCCGCTGTGGCCTTTACCGTTTTGGCAACTGGAGCCTTTGCTGCCTTCGCTGAAGTGGACTTTGCCGTTTTAGTAGCTGGAGCTTTCGCTGCCTTTGCTGAAGTGCCCTTTGCCGTTTTGGCAACTGGAGCCTTCGCTGCCTTTGCTGAAGTGCCCTTTGCCGTTTTGGTAACTGGAGCCTTCGCTGCTTTTACTGCTGGAGCCTTAAGAGGTTCAGACACATTGGTTGTCTCGCCTAGAACTTCCTCTACCCAGAGGGAGTGATGCTCACGCGCCCACTGCTCTTCCACATCACCAGATCCCATCGCATCATAAGCGCCCTCCATTCCGAGTGTACCAATATAAATATGAGCCAAAATAATAGCCATCAGTACAAAGCTGACAACTGCATGCCAGAGCTGTGCGTATTGCATTTCCTCATGGGGAGCCAATGCCTCTCGCAGCTCGCCAAAGCCAAGCAGGTCACCAATTCCTGTAGCATTAATCTTGGCAAATGTTGCTGCAAACATATTGATTTCAAACGGAAACAACAAAGACAGGCCCGACACAGAGATGGAAACACCTAAGACGATCACAGACCAGAATATAATCTTTTGGCCCGCATTAAATTTTTTCGCTGGCGGATGACCTTTCGAAAAAATTCCACCACCTTTACGCAGCCAGTTAATGTCAGTGCGATGCGGTATGTTTTCTGCAACCCACATGACAAAAATCATAACAAGAGCCACCATAAACGCCCATGAAACATTATTATGTACCCATTTAGAGCCCACAGCGAGGAATGAAAATGCCTCATGACCAAAGGTTGGTATCAAAAACTTGCGGCCAAAAAGTGAAATCAATCCAGTTAAACCCAGCAGAATAAAAGAGCCTGAGAGCAACCAATGGCCAAAGCGTTCAATTGCTTTAAACCGCGTAATCTTACGTCCGGTCTTTTCACCATCAATTTTGATGCGGCCGCGGTACATGAAGAAGGCAGCCAGTAAAGCAATCACCCCCATCAAAAGGGCACCACCATAAGTTGTAAGCGGGCCTTCCCTGAATTTTAGCCAGCCCATGCCTCCATCCTGTATTAGAACTGTAGCAGCCGGGCCAGTGTTAGATGCGGTTATATCGGCTGACCCAAAGCGCAAAGCGCGCCAAAGCTCAGGGTCGGAGTTTCCACCCAATGTACCAAGTTGGTTCGAGATGACCGCCGCACGGCTTGCATCGCCAGTAGCACCACTGCGAAAGCTGTTGTCTACGTCCTCACCACGCTGGCGGGTCATAATATCCCCTAGGGTCTGTGCTCCCCCAGTCGCGCTTCGATCAGGTGTGTCTCCACCTTGCGCATTAGCAGTCGATAGGAATGACAGAGTCAAAATCAAAGCAATCATGGCACGCAGCATATTATTTCCTCAGGGGTTGTTAGGTGAAAAGGGCGACCCTTCAGGACCGCCCTTTTTATTCATATATTCAGGCAAACAACTTAGCCGCCTTTTTGGTCATAGGCTGTACCCCAGCCCCAAGCTCCAGAGCCGAAGCCCCGAGACACAACCCGTTCACGGTAGATTCCAGAGACAACGTCCCCATCACCCGCCAAAAGCGCCTTAGTGGCACACATCTCGGCACAGATCGGCAATTTGCCTTCTGCAATCCGATTGCGACCGTATTTAGCGAATTCAGCTGTGGAATGGTTTTCCTCTGGACCACCGGCGCAGAATGTACATTTGTCCATTTTTCCACGTGATCCAAAGTTGCCAGCCTGTGGAAACTGCGGCGCGCCAAATGGGCACGCGTAGAAGCAATAACCGCAACCAATGCATAGATCTTTGGAGTGCAGAACGATCCCTTCATCGCTCTGATAAAAGCAATCTACAGGGCAGACTGCCATACAGGGTGCATCAGAACAGTGCATGCATGCCACGGAAATCGACCGTTCACCCGGGGAACCGTCATTGATAGTGACGACTTTCCGGCGATTGATGCCCCATGGGACTTCATGTTCGTTTTTACACGCGGTGACGCAGGCGTTGCATTCAATGCAGCGTTCAGCGTCGACGAGAAACTTTGCTCTTGCCATTTCTCAGGTCTCCTTATGCTGTCCAAATTTTGCAGAGAGTAGCTTTAGTCTCCTGCATCTGGGTCACTGAATCATACCCATAGGTTTGTGCGGTGTTTGAGCTTTCACCCAATACGAAGGGGTCTGCTCCATCAGGATACTTATCCCTAAGATCTACACCTTCTAAATGGCCCCCGAAGTGGAATGGCATGAAGGCTACGCCCTCGCCAACCCGCTCAGTCACCATGGCCATCACTTTGACCTTAGCTCCTTCGGGGCCTTCGACCCAAACCTGAGCGCCATCACGAACACCGAGATTATTAGCGTCTCGAGTGTTAATTTCAACGAACATATCCTGCTGTAACTCAGCAAGCCATGGGTTTGAACGTGACTCGTCTGCACCACCTTCATATTCCACCAAACGACCCGATGTGAGGATCATTGGATACTCCTTCGAGAAGTCTTGCTTCTGGATAGAGGCATACATAGTTGGAAGGCGGTAGAATTTGCGATCCTCATATGTTGGATAGTCTTCGACTAGGTCACGGCGGTTTGTGTAGAGCGGTTCACGGTGCACGGGTACTGGATCCGGGAAGGTCCAAACAACCGCACGGGCCTTCGCGTTACCAAATGGCGCACATTCATGCGCAATTGCTACACGTTGTATGCCACCTGAAAGGTCGGTTTTCCAGTTAGTTTTCACGCCAGCGATACCGTCAATAACAGAGCGTTCTGCCGCCGTCAGCTCGTTATCCCACCCGAGATCTATCAGCATCTGCATAGTGAACTCAGGATATCCATCTTGGATGTCTGAATCCTTGCTGTAGACGCCCTCGGCTAACATGTTGTCACCGTCGCGTTCCACACCGAAGCGAGCACGAAATGTAAGTCCACCCTCAGAAACACGTTTGGACAAGTCATAAAGGTTTGGCGTGCCTGGGTGTTTCATGTCGGCAGAGCCCCAAGATGGCCATGGAAGTCCGTAATAATCACCATCTGCTGGACCGCCAATGGCTTGCAGCGTAGTGCGATCAAACGTGTGTTGATTTTCCATGTGCATCTTAATGCGTTCCGGACTTTGACCAGTATAGCCAATTGTCCACATGCCACGGTTAAACTCTCGAGTAACCGACTCAACATTAGGCGTTTCTGGGTCTTCCATCTCAATATTCCGGAAGAAACGATCAGCCCAACCAAACTTATTCAAAAACTTGGCCATGATGACATGATCCGGCAAGCTTTCAAACAATGGATCAACCACTTTATCACGCCATTGGAAAGACCGGTTTGAAGCAGTGACGGAGCCAC
>LAQD01000035.1:0-5835 GCA_000981705.1 Rhodobacteraceae bacterium ASP10-04a | reverse complement strand
CTGCTCCATCGCAGTCTTCATCTCCTTCTGGCGGGTCTGTGAGTTAGGAGCATGGCCCCAGAGTACCATGGCGCGCACCTTATCAGGGTTGTCCATGTTGTCTGGATCTTCAAGGACACCATCAATCCAACGTGACACCGGAATTCCGGTGAGGTTTTGAAGAGACTTATCTTTGCCTGCCGCATCTTTTATCACATCAAACTGACCCTTCAGCCAGTCTCCGTCTTCCTCCCAAACACGCGCCCAGTGAGCCCAAGCACCTGCAGAAAGGCCATAGTATCCAGGAAGTGTATGACTAAGTACGCCTAAATCAGTCGCACCTTGAACGTTGCAGTGACCACGGAAAATGTTCGTACCACCACCAGATGTGCCCATATTGCCAAGTGCCAACTGTAGAATACAGTACGCACGTGTGTTGTTGTTACCGTTACTGTGCTGTGTACCACCCATACACCAAATTACGGTGCCAGGACGATTGTTAGCCATTGTCCGCGCCACACGCTCCAGCTGCTCGCCTGGGGCACCTGTTACACGTTCAACTTCCTCTGGATTCCACTTGCGCACTTCTTCTTGGATTTGATCCATGCCCCAAACACGGGTACGGATAAACTCTTTATCTTCCCAACCGTTTTCGAAGATATGCCACAAAATACCCCAAACCAGCGCAACATCAGAACCAGGCCGGAAGCGAACATACTCATCAGCATGAGCCGCCGTACGCGTGAAACGTGGGTCGCAAACAATAATTGGTGCGTTGTTTTGCTCTTTTGCTTTCAGCAAATGAAGCAAAGACACAGGGTGTGCCTCAGCAGGATTTCCACCAATAATGAAGATTGCTTTGGAGTTGTGGATATCATTATAGCTATTAGTCATGGCGCCGTAGCCCCATGTGTTTGCTACACCTGCCACAGTCGTTGAGTGGCAAATACGGGCTTGGTGATCAACGTTATTTGTACCCCAATAAGCCGCAAATTTACGGAACATATAAGCCTGTTCGTTGCTGTGTTTTGCAGAACCGAGCCAATAAACTGAATCAGGTCCACTTTCTTCGCGAATTTTCATCATGCCGTCGCCGATCTCATCGATCGCTTGCTCCCAGCTAATGCGTTTCCACTCTCCACCCTCTTTTTTCATTGGGTACTTCAAACGACGTTCGCCGTGGGCATGCTCTCGTACCGCGGCACCTTTTGCACAGTGTGCACCAAGGTTAAATGGGCTATCCCAGCCGGGCTCTTGGCCCGTCCAAACACCGTTGCTGACCTCAGCAATGACAGTACAGCCTACAGAACAATGCGTACAGACGGATTTAATTGTCTCTACGGCACCATTCACAGCAGATGCTGCCGAGGCCTGGGTAACTGAACCGCCAGTTGCCGAAATAGCCGCAAGGCCACCAATTGCCAAACCACTTCCACGTAAAAACGCGCGTCGGTCGACGGATTTTTCTGCAACATCAGATAGGATACCAGTCCGTTGGGAGCGTCGCGCAACCCCGTTGGTCTTTTTCCTTAACATTTTATTCCTCCCTTGCTCGCTAAGGTAATAACCTTCGCTTGCTTGGTTAACTTTTGAACTCAGACAGTCGGGCGTCACGCAACCAGTCGTCTGGGGTTAGTATCGAGCAACAGCGTCCTAGAAGCGGGCGCTGTCGAGGTAGGCGCGGGTATGCACCGTATCTTGCATCATATCTGACGACAGGTCAGCAGTGCTAGCTTCGGCCGCTGATGCGCCTGAAGCAATCGCTACAACAGCCGCAGGTGCAGCAGTTCCAGCAATCTTTAGAAAATCGCGGCGACTTGTGCCGTCTTCGGTTTTCTTACTCATTGGGATGTCTCCCTCCTTGTTAATGGCAAAAAGCTCACCATGTTTTTGCGACATCTTACGCCGCAGTCATTCTGAACGCTTCGCGCTCAATCTCGATAAAAGCCCCACCCACACTTCCGATTGAGGCATAAAGAATAGAGTTTTTAGCTGCCTCTAGGTCAGAAAAGAAATGCCCGGCCCAAGGCGCGATATGCCGGTTGAAAAAAAGTTTTTGGTCACTCAAATCTACAGGCGCAGTAAATCGTCCCACGATCATACCACCCATCATCTCCATTAATGAGGCGATATTATCTTCCGGTTCGAAAACATTTGAAGAACGTACCATGCCGCGAACCGACATGTCCGTGCGCAAAGTAGCAAGCGGTTTTTCATTTAGAAATCCTGTAAGGTAATAGCTCGCATAGGGCAGTAATTCGCCTCGGCCCAAACCCACGAACAAAGCGTTAAACTCGCTCTCAACCTTCTTGGGCTTTGACACCCGTGCCACCCGCGAAAGGCTGCTGATAGCTTTCCCAAGCTCACCATCATCCCCAGACAAGCCAATACATTGGTTGATTAACAACTGATCCGGGGGTCCAGACAGCATCAAACCAATGAAGTTGTAGAGATCAGCACGCAAACGATCCTCGGAGGCCACTTTAATTTCTTCAGCAACGTTCACGCCGCATTCTCCTCAATTACAAATTTCATCCGACGGGGAGATGGGACTAACATTTCCTCATGATCATCTTCCAGATCGACATAAGATTCGGCAGCCTCAGCACCTTCGCTATCACCTTCAGAAACCGCCATAATCATCTCTGCTTCTTCCTCGATCTCTTCGTCTAAAACCTCAGGCTCTGATGGATTCTCGAGCTCTTCAGCCTGGCGGGCCATTTCCTGAACATGTTTCAACATGCCCTTGCCCACCTGATAAGCTGTTTGCATATTTTCAACTACCATAGCACTATCGGTAAAGTCCTCTCCATAGTCTACCAACATATCGACATTGGCTAAAACCGGGTTCGAACGCCACAAAGTGCGCAACGCGCGGCGACGTATCCGATCGGGAACCGCCTTTGACATAAAAACAGAAAAGTCGTCACCCATTTTTAAAGTGTCAGGGTCAGGCAACTCTAGCTCCTCGAGTAGCTCGGCATCAGTCTTTTCTTCAATCGCAGCATGCTGCTCAACCAAAATTTTCTGTTCAATAGCAGTTTGCTCAGCCTGCGTTTCTGCTTGCACCTTAGCCTTGCGGCGTGCCCAGAAGTCTTGCTCACCACTCAATGAACTGTCTCCTTAGCAGAGGGTGCACGGTAAACATCGGAAATCTGCCGAATGCGCGCGTCACCGATTCCATTTTGCTCAAGATCAATCCGCGATTTATCACGGCGACGCTTAATGAAAACCTCATCCTCATGATGCTCTTCGATGTAATCGCGGATCCAAGCAGCTAAACCCTCAGGCATTGGCACTTTCTCTACTAGCTCTTCGCCAGTGTCGGCATAGTCTTGCGCCTCGTAGGGCGAAGCTGTGGCCAGAACTACATCTAAGGGGTCAACACCAACGCCATCACGCAACACAACGTAAATGGAAGGAATTCTCGTGGATAAGCCGTGGAGGTAGGCTTCAGTGTCAGTCCTGAACAATTCCAGAGGCACGGTGGCGGCATGATATTCAATTACTTCACCATCGCGGCGGAGCTCTTTCCAATTCTCAGGCCCTGCGCCTGGTAGAACCGCAACGACCTTCCAAACGTGCTCAACCCAGCGAGACACGCCGGGAACCCTGCGGATCACAATCCCCAAAGAAATCGAAACAGATTTTTGGCCTAAAACGTGCAATTTTCCCTCAATATTTTTGGTACAAATTTTGTATACATTGGATGATATTTGACTAAACAGGAAGACATTTTTTTTAAAGGTTTGGTAAAAACCCAAAATGCTGCAGTGCCATATTTTAACTTTAGTTAGGATTGAAATTAAACAGCTTATTAACAACATAGGTAGGTGTTTTCTGAGTATTTTAATCGGGTATTTAATAAATATTTGTTTGCAACTGCAGCATTGGGTGAGAGTAGTAAGCTTAAAAGAAATACGGTTTACGAATTGGATAAAGCAGGTCAGACCTATTGCAAGCGCTGCTGTTTTGGCCCGCGATGAGGAGAATCAAATTGGCTAAAACACTTATACTTTGCGATTGTCTCGGCTCTCAAGCAATTGACGCAGCAACTATTTCTGAAGCTGCTGGCATGAATTGTTCACGGGTCTACACAAACCTTTGTGAAGGACAAATTGAACTAGCGGGCAAAGAGATTGCGCAAGGCGACGTCGTCATAGCATGCCAGCAAGAGCGTCAAAGATTCGAAGAACTCGCCGAAGAGCTTGAGGTGGACACTCCTGCATTCGTCGATCTGCGCGACCGCGCGGGCTGGGGCGAAGGCAACGTCGCGCCAAAGATGGCGGCACTCGTTGCGGAGGCTGGATTATCAGCCATCACTGGGCAAATGGGCAAGTCAATTGATATTATTTCTGAAGGCACATGTCTCGTCATCGCGGGTACCAATGGCGTCGATGCTGTGATGCAAGCCGCCAGGGACTTATGCCAGACACTGGCGGTAACAGTTCTGGTCCCCACTGCCGAACATATTCCAGTAGACCGCAAATTTGACTGCGTGGTCGGAACAGTACGAAATGCAGCAGGCGCGTTAGGTGGATTTACACTAAAGATAGATTCTCTACAGCAGGTTATTGTTGGTGGACGCGGTTCATTCACACTAAGTGAACCTCAGGATGGCGCGGCTTCTCAATGCGACATTATTGTCGATCTTAGCCGCCACAATCCAATGTTTCCTGCCTACGAAAAGCGCGAAGGCTATCTTCGCGCGGACCCCACCCATGTACCATCCTTAGCAAAAGTTGTTTTTGCTGCATCACAGTTGATTGGTACATTCGAAAAGCCACTTTATGTGCGGCTAGAAGAGAGCCTGTGCGCTCACAATCGAGCAGAACAGACAGCCTGCTCTAACTGCCTAAATGTTTGCCCAACCGGGGCGATATTGTCAGCCGGAGAGCATGTTACGATTGATCCTATGATCTGCGCAGGGTGCGGGTCATGCGCCGCAGTGTGTCCTTCCGGCGCCATCAGCTATGATGCCCCACCAGTCGACACATTATTTCGCAGACTTAGCACTCTTGCCTCCACATATACTTCTGCTGGCGGCAAAAATCCGCGTCTTCTGGTGCATGATGGAGACACTGGATCTGAGATGATCACTCTGGCAGCACGTTTTGGGCGCGGTTTGCCCTCTGACGTGATACCTATAGAAATAGACGCATTATCAGGCTTTGGTCACGCAGAAATGATGGCTGCTCTGGCTTGTGGTTTCGGTGAAGTAAATATTTTGGTATTTCCAAAAACTGACATTGAAGTAATCAAGAGCCAGGTTTCTCTAGCACAAGCCCTGTCTGGCTGCGCTACTATCCACCTTCTTCAGCCAGGTGACCCGGATGCCATGTCAGACATGTTGTACACAGACGACGCTGCCCCAGTAGCTTGCGATCCAATCTTGCCTATGGGCACGCGCCGTCAAGTTGCGAGACTGGCTGCCAAAGCTTTGCAGCCTGAGGCAACTATTGTAGGCCTCCCACAAAACGCGCCCTATGGTGCCGTCTTAGTTGACACAAACGCCTGCAGCCTTTGCCTATCTTGTGTCTCGCTTTGCCCCTCTGGTGCGTTGGGAGACAACGAAGACCTGCCGCAACTGCGCTTTCAAGAAGATGCCTGCCTGCAATGTGGGTTGTGCGTTAATATTTGCCCGGAGAATGCCATAACATTAAAGCCTCAAATGGACCTCACCGACGCTGCATTTACGCAACGCGTCATGCACGAGGAAGAACCCTTTGCCTGCGTTGAGTGCGGGTCGCTGTTTGGAGTTAAATCCACAGTTGAAAAAATTACTGAAAAACTTGCAGGAAACCATGCGATGTTTGCCAACCCTGCAGCCATAAAAATGATCCAAATGTGCGATAA
>LAQD01000034.1:127433-129235 GCA_000981705.1 Rhodobacteraceae bacterium ASP10-04a | reverse complement strand
TTCAGGTCTGATTACCGCTGGGCCTCTTATGCTGATGACCTATGCAACTCAAACCGTACGTATGGCCACGGTTGGGCTTGTGCAGTATCTCAACCCCGTACTACAGTTTTTTTGTGCCATAGTCCTATTGGGTGAGGTGCTGACAGGCTGGCATATGATTGCAATTATTTTGATTTGGACTGCGTTGGCTTTTTATACTGTTGCTGTGTTCAAGGCGGAGCGTAGCGTCATTTCAACTTCATCTACAGTGTGAGCCACAGAAAACATATCACGCATGCTAGGATCTGCAAAACCTGATCTGATAATATGATCGATTAGATCCAGCAGTGGTTGCCAATACCCAGCAATATTGGCGACAACAATAGGTCGGTTATGTAACTTGAGCTGTGCCCATGTGAGCACTTCGAAAAATTCGTCCATAGAGCCTGCCCCCCCGGGCAAAAGCACCACTGCGTCACTGTTGACAAACATCAGCTTTTTACGGCTGTGCATATCATCGGTGACGATGAACTGATCAAGGTCACGCTTGCCAACTTCACGCTGCATCAAGTGCTCAGGTATCACTCCAAAGGTTGTAGCTCCAGAAGTCTGCGCTCCCTCAGCTACGTTGCCCATTAGCCCAACGTCACCAGCACCGTAAACTAAGCGCCATGCGTTTTTGGCTATCATATGACCTATATTAATTGCTGCCTGACCGTAGGCTGGATCATTTCCCATACGTGCACCACAAAATACACAAATTGACTTGGTCATATTAATGATTCCCTCAGTTCTTGCTGGACAGGTGTGATACGACTGATAGCATAGGTCAGCCATTGGGGGAATGCAGCTAAATGAGCAAATCGGAGAAGAGCGAAGACGCAGACAAAGAGCAGTCTCGCTACGTCACTTGGGCAGTCTTAATTGGGGCTGGTTTAGTTTGGTGGTTTTATCCGCAAATTCGCGCGGCTGTGCAACCTGCTACAGGGCAAATTGAGGGTACTAAAACAACAGAATCTACCGAGTTGTTGGTTATTGAGGATGAGGTTGTAGTATCCGTTGTGGTAGAAACACCCATTGTGGATGTCGGCCAAACCGAACTGCTACCTGATATTGAGACTAAATATCCAGCCCCTGAGACTGACAAGCCTATTGCAGTTGAACCAAACTCTGCTGCAGTTCCAATCGAAGAGATGACTGTGATACTGCAAGAGCTGGATCAAACTGCTGTCGTTGGGACAAAAGATGAAAGTCAGTCCCCTATATCTGTGGAAGTGGAGACTGAAGCTAATAGTACAGACGAGCTTGCAGCGTTGTCAGCCCCAATTGCGCCTCAACCCATAATAATCGATATTGCTGTACCGAGGTTTGATTTAGTACGTATTGAAGATGATGGCTCCGCGCTAATTGCTGGTCTGGCTGAGGGAACAGGTTATGTGATTTTGAGCGTGGATGGTGTTGAGTTGCCTGGGGCCCGTTCAAATCTCAATGGTAGTGGTCAATTTGTTATATTTGCGTTCTTGCCGCCAAAGCTAACACCGCAGGCCCTTAGACTAAATCTGTACACTGACGGTGAAAATGGATTGATTGTGTCGGATGAGATTGTGTTTGTGGCTGCTGCACCCAAAAACGAGAATCAGGAAGAGGTGGTTGCATCTGTATCTGAGGACACAGCAGAGATAGACCCTCAACTGGAGGCTTTACCGCAAACTGAAGAGGTAGTTGCATCTGTATCTGAGGACACAGCAGAGATAGACCCTCAACTGGAGGCTTTACCGCAAACTGAAGAGGTAGTTGCATCTGTATCTGAGGACACAGCAGAG
>LAQD01000034.1:120429-127361 GCA_000981705.1 Rhodobacteraceae bacterium ASP10-04a | reverse complement strand
CAGGACCTTTTATAACTGTTTCAATTGATACCATTTCCTACAATTTGCAGGGCGATGTTTCCATTGGTGGTCGCGCAGCAGGGCGAGGTTTTGTTCGAATTTATCTTGATAATCGTGCCATAACTACATCTCAGATTTCTGATAGCGGTTATTGGACGGTGGACCTACTAAATGTCGAGGCTGGTTTATATACATTGCGTGTTGATGAATTGAACTCGGTGGGGGATGTTATGTCGCGTTCGGAAACCCCATTTAAGCGTGAGGAGCCTACTGAATTGGCAGCTCTGATGGCGGAGACTGATGAAGTAGTGGTAGACGATGCTGCTGAAGCTGAAACAGTTGCTGCGGCTTCAGACACTTTGAAGTCTGATACGGCGGGGAAAGTGCAGCAAGAATCTGAAATTACGCAGACAGTGGTTGATGTGCAAGCGCAAGTGAAAAATCTTGCTGCGTCGGCTTCTGATATATATTTTGAGGTAGAGGCTTCTGGAGCTAGTTCCAAAGGGGTAGGAGGTGAACCTGTTGAATTGGATGCTTACCTGCGCGCGCCATCTGCGACATTCAGGGTTAAAACGGTGCAGCCGGGGTCCACTCTTTGGGCCATTGCGAAGGAAAGCTATGGTGCAGGCATCGAATATTTTAAAGTTTTTGATGCCAATAAAGAACGCATTAGGGACCCTGATCTAATCTATCCAGGGCAAGTGTTTGAAATTCCAGATTGATAGGGCCTTACATTCTATAATTTAGAGGCTAGATACATAGCTTATCATGCAAAGCCTAGGTACCTCCGATATTCCTCACGACCGCAAGGTTGAAATTCGCGTTATTAAGCGGGTGGTGCCATATCTATGGCCGGAAGGGCAGTCTTGGGTAAAACGGCGGGTCGTAATTTCCGTGGTCAGCTTAATACTGGCAAAGCTTGTTGCGGTGGCTACGCCGATTGTTCTGGGTGCTGCGGTTGATAACCTTTCAGGGGTAAGTCAGGGTAGCCAGCTTTTACTTTTTGGGGCGGGAGGCCTTACTATTGCTTATGGCTTAGCGCGGCTTCTAGACAGTGGTTTTCAACAATTGCGCGATGTGGTTTTTGCTAAAGTAGGGCAACGGGCTTTGCGACAGGTGGGTTTAGAAACTTTCCAACACATTCACAATATGTCTCTTCGCTATCACCTGAGCCGTAAAACTGGGGGGCTGAGTCGGGTTATGGAACGCGGTGTTAAGGGTGTGTCGTTCTTATTGCGTTTTTTGCTGTTTTCAATTGGCCCTTTAATGCTGCAATTGGCCTTGATTTCCGCGGCCTTAGCCACCTTCTTTGATATACGCTATCTTATCGTAATTGCCGTGGCGGTTGTGGCCTATGTTTGGTTTACTGCGGTTGTTACCGAGTGGCGCGTAAAAATTCGTAAAGAGATGAATGACCAAGACAATGACGCTAACCAAAAAGCTATAGACTCGCTGTTGAATTTTGAAACAGTAAAGTATTTTGGAGCTGAGGCACGCGAAGCAGACCGCTACGATTCCGCAATGGAAGGCTATGAAACCGCAGCGCTTAAAACATCTTATTCCTTAGGTTTTATCAACCTTGGTCAGGCTTTGATCATCAACACGGCGATGGTTGTAGTGATGCTTATGTCGGTGCAAGGCGTTGCCGCTGGCACTGTGACAGTAGGTGGGTTTGTAACCGTAAATGCCTTTCTTATGCAGGTTATGATGCCTCTGAATTTTTTGGGTTTTGTCTACCGCGAAATCCGTCAGGCTTTAGTGGATATGTCTGAGATGTTTGGACTGTTGGAGCAACCTCCAGAGGTCCAAGATCAACCAAATGCGCCTTCTTTGCAAGTTGTGGGTGGGAGTATTGAGCTGAAGGATGTGTATTTTTCCTATGATCCGGAGCGTGCTATTCTTAAAGGCGTGAGCCTCAAGGTGGAACCTGGGCAAACCGTGGCAATTGTCGGTCCATCTGGATCTGGAAAATCTACCATCGGCAGACTATTATTTCGTTTTTATGACGTTACCCAGGGGGCCTTGCTAGTGGATGGGCAAGATGTTCGTGATGTCACGCAGTTTAGCCTTCATGAGGCAGTTGGTGTAGTTCCGCAGGACACAGTGCTTTTCAATGATACAATTTACTATAATATTGCTTATGGCTGCGCCAACGCTACGTGGGCGCAGATCGAGCAGGCTGCCAAAGCTGCGCAAATTCATGACTTTGTGCAAAGCCTGCCGAATGGTTATCATACCACGGTTGGCGAACGAGGGCTGAAACTGTCAGGTGGCGAAAAGCAACGGGTGGGTATCGCGCGCAGCCTGCTAAAGAACCCACCGATTTTGCTACTGGATGAGGCAACCTCAGCACTCGATACGGAAACTGAATATGAGATTCAAGAGAGCCTAATCCAAATGGCGCAGGGACGCACAGTGATGATCATCGCACACCGCCTGTCTACTGTGGTGCATGCGGATAGAATTGTGGTGTTGGAGCAGGGTCAAATTGTGGAAGAAGGTAGTCATAACGAATTACTTGCTAAAGAAGGCCGCTATGCACATCTTTGGCACCTGCAACTATCGGAGGGCGTCAGTAAAGTCTAATAGAGTGCGCCCACGCCAGTTAGATCGCCGCAGCTCTGACACTCTATTTTGAGGGCTCTGTATCTAAGGTATCGTCTTCCCATGAGATTTCGTGACCCTTGTACTTTTTTGCGGCCTTGCTCAGTCGATAGTCTTCACGAATGCGGCGACCTTCCCCTGTCCAGCTACTGGCCCGAATAGCTATGGCAGCGCCATAAGCGCCTGATACCGTCCAAATGCGTAGTGCAAGCATGGCTGGTGTGAATACTAAGGTTAGCATAGTGGCGGTGCCAAGGCCAAAGACCACAGCTGTTGCTAATTGTTTCCACCACAGGGCTGTAGGAGAGTCGACGGTATACCCCCCACCAATAAAATCAAGACTGAGCCCAAACATCATCGGGGTGAGGCCGGCCATCGTCGTTATGGTTGTGAGTAATACTGGACGGATCCGCGCCTCTGCAGTGCGGGTGATAGCTTCAAGACGAGGCATATAGGTACTATATTCTTGATAAGTGTCGATCAAGACAATGTTGTTGTTCACTACAATCCCAGCCAATGCGACAATACCAGTGCCTGTCATGATGATTGAGAACGCTTGATCCATGACCAACATACCGATCAACACTCCAGTGGTCGATAGTATCACCGCTAATAGCACAAGAATGGAGTTATAGATTGAATTGAATTGCGCCAGTAAAATAATGAACATTAGCCCTAAAGCCCCCATAAAGGCATTCGTCAGAAAGGCGCCGCTTTCAGCTTCATCCTCCTGATCGCCGGTCCACTCCCATTCAATGCCTTGAGGCAGAGACGAGGCATCAAGCCAAGCTGAAATTTCTTCAATTCTTTCTGATGGGGTCATCTTGATTTCACGGGAAATACCATCCTCGCCTATTACTATTTTTGTTGCATCGCTATGAACACCAGCTTTTACGTCAAAGAAGCGTTTTCTATCCACTCTGGTAATTTGGCCTAATTTTGCCACGGGCTTTCGTGAGATAAAATTGGACAAGGGGATTAGTCCGTTTGGTGTGCGAACTTTTAGAGTATCGAGTGTGGACAATACGCGATCTTGCTCTGGAAAGCGCACCCGAATTTCTATCTCTTCATCGGAGCTTTCCACCCGCATGGTGTCTAGAAGGATACCACGGGTTACCAATTGCACCATGCTGCCAACTGTAGCTACATTTGCGCCGTAACGGCCTGCCTTTTCAATATCAACATCAATTCTCCAATCAATACCGGGTAGGGGTAGGGTGTCTTCTATTGCTGAAAGCCCCTCTGTATTTTCAAATTTTTGGCGTGCTAAAGAAGTTGCTGTCAGCAGGTCATCCCAATCGTTACCCTTGAGGCGCAGATGCACTGGTTTGGCGGAAGCAGGCCCCATGGCAAGATTTAAAATTTGAGTTTTGATACCTGGAATTACGTCCAACCTGTTTTGTAGGTTGTTCAACACCAAGTTGCCGTCATAAGCCATGTCCATGGTGGAGGAGGTCCAAGGGATGAAGCCTAAAATCTTTCTAGTGTTCTGTATGGTTGGCCGGTCTCCCCAAGGGATTAACTCTATTTGCGCTTGGCCGATGGTATCAAGTGGGGCGCCTGCGCCACCGGTATTGGCAAGTAAGCCGCCTTCGCCAGCAAAGGCGAATGTACTTTGTACGCCGGGGGTATTTAGGATGATTAGCTCTGCCTGCTTGAGCAGCGTATCCTTTTCGCGGATGGACAAGTTACCTCGTGCCTGCACATAAACAATTGCCTGTTCAGGTTCGGTAGCCACAAAAAATTCAACGCCGTTATTGTTGGCGCTAAAGGTTTGGAAGGTGATTACGACAAAACCCACCACGCCGGCTAGTGTCACAACGGGCATCACTGGATTTCCGGTAATGAATTTAATGAAATAACCAAATGAGGTACGTTGATGACCGCTAGTAATTCGACGTTTGTGCCAGCGCACTTCAACTGAGCCCATGACGATAGATGAAATTACTGCACTGATGAGAAACAGCGCTATACCCATTAGAACTCCCCATAGTCCACCTGGTCCGCCGTCACTCAGTAGATAATGTGGGTTTAATAGCTGCATCGCGCCCACAAACAGACCGTAAAGTGCAGGAGGCACCAGAAGTGCACGCACCAACCAGGGGAGTTGGCGTAGAGTCTGCGAGGCATCGCCAAATACCTGACTGATGCCGCCTGATACACCACCTAAAACGGGCAAATAAATCAAAGCCACGACTAAGGAGGCGGATAGAACAAAAATTAATGTCACGGGCAACATGCCCATAAATTGTCCGGGGACACCGGGCCAGAACAACATAGGCAAAAACGCACACAGGGTTGTAGCGGTGGAGGATACAATCGGCCAAAACATCCGCTTTGCCGCATCGCCATAGGCCTCCATCGGTCCCGCACCTTCGGTGATGCGTTTGTCAGCATATTCAACCACTACGATGGCTCCATCAACTAACATCCCAACCGCAAGGATCAGGCCAAACATTACAATATTCGAGATCGAAATCCCCATAACCGCAAGGAAGGCAAAGCACAAAAGAAAGGAGGTCGGAATGGCAAAGCCCACTAGGAAAGCTGGTCGTGACCCTAGGGCGGCTAAAACTACAATCATTACCAAAGCGATGGCTGTCAGAACTGAGCCCTCCAGTTGTTTGACCATGCTGTCAACATTGCGTGATTGATCGTTGGACGTGGTCACCTCAATGGCGTGCTGCAACTCTACAGGCCAAAGCATAGTTTGTTTTTCAATTTCAGCACGCACCAAATTTGCGGTATCAATCAGATTAAACCCTTTTCGCTTAACTACTTGGATGGCCACTGTAGTTTCGCCATTGAACCTTGCTGTGCCGGTGCGGTCTGCAAAGGTCAGGCGGATATCGGCAATATCGCCAAGCGTTACGACGCGGTCTCCGTTTATTTTGACGGGCAAGCTATTAACGTCCAAAGCTTCATCAAAGGATGAGGGTATTTTTACGGAAAAATTCGAATTTTCAGTATCCACAGTGCCGGCTGGGATTAGCTGGTTGTTGTTTACAACGACCCCGATTAACTCGCCAGCGGTTACGTTATAAGTCTCCAACTTCAGCGGATTTATAAGAACCTCCAGCATTTCATCGCGGTTGCCTGTGAGGCTCGCACTTAGTACGGGCTCTAAGCTTTCAATGCTGTCTTGCAGACCTTGTGCTACTTTCAGCAAAGTACGTTCGGGTACGGAGCCAGACAAAGAGATGATAATGATTGGAAATTCCGAGAAGTTGAACTCACTCACGGAATAGGTGCCACCGCCTTGTGGGAATTTGGCCTGAGCATTGCCCATCCGGTCACGGACATCGGCTATAATTTTGGTTTTATCCCAGCCGAACTCGAACTCAAGAACTATATTAGCGTAGCCATCTACAGCTGTTGCTGTCAGCTTTTTTAAACCGTCCAGATCTGAAAGTTCGGTTTCCATAGGCTTGATCAACAGTTTTTCGCTGTCTTCTGCGGAAATTCCTTGGAAGGGCATGGAAATTATGATTGCAGGGATTTCTATGTCAGGCTCACCCTCTTTAGGAAGGACAGCATAGGCAAAGGTGCCTATAGCCAAAGACAATAAAATAAAAGCCAAAACCATCCGCGCTCGGGCTATGGCCCAATCGACTAATCCAATCATTGTGCTGCCTCTGCGAAGGTTGGGTTCACAACCACTCCGGCAATGACAAACTCTTGCCCGACCACAATGACATTAGCCTGCTCGGGCAGGCCGGATACCCAAACACCCTGCATCGTGTCGCGGATCAAAGTGACGGGCACAAACTTAACGATGTTGTTCTCGGCTAAGGCGCGTACACCCAAAGTTCCTGCATCATCCAAGGTTAGGGCTGAGCCTGGAAGAAGATGCGCTGGGGCTCCCTGCGCTGAGATTGCGATATCGGCAGTTTGCCCATCACTGATTTTAAAATCAATATTTGGGACGGTTACTTCGACTTGAAAGGTACGTGTCAATTTATCGGCAGACCGAGAGATAAAGGTGACTTTACCGTGAAGGTCTTGGCCATCAACCAACTTAGCGCTGGCTGTGGCTCCCAATTGTACGTGATTGATCGCTCTTTCGGGTACAAAGCCTACGAGCTTAATTGGGTCTAGCTGTATTACAGTGGCGCACAATCCTCCAGGCTGTAGTAAGCTGCCCAACTCGGCGGTGTCTGACTCTAAAATACCGTCAAAGGAGGCGTGGATAGTAAGCCGCGAAATTTCTTTTTCAGCAGATGCCACCGCAGCCTCCGCTGATTGGATGCCTGCGACAGAAGATTGCAGGCCAGATTCGGCTGCGGCCACTCCTGCACGTGCCGTTTGCGTGGCGGCAGTCGCACTGG
>LAQD01000034.1:117469-120369 GCA_000981705.1 Rhodobacteraceae bacterium ASP10-04a | reverse complement strand
TATGCTTGCGCTTCAATTACTCGGGCGCCTGCTTCGGGGACTCGGGCGCGAGATTCTGCCAATCGGGCTTTGGTTTCTGCTAGGGAGACTCCGCGAGTGCCTGGATCAATTTTACACATAGGTTGGCCTTCGGTAACAAAAGTCCCTTTTCGCAAGGGCTGTGAAACTACGCTGCCACTAGTTTCAGCCCGTAGGCTCACCTGCCTGGCTGCGCGCGTCTCCCCACGGACATTCACCGCGGTGTCAACATTTTGAGCGTAGGACTTAAGCACCATGACCGAAACGATGGGTGCGCCTCCGGCTGTTGGCATTTGATTTGTCGTCGGAATCTGGGATACAGAAGTTTCTGCTATTTCAGCATCAGTTTTGTTATAGTTAAGTATTAAACTTCTTTGAAATACAAAAATATAAATTACAACTGCTACCATTGCGGCAGTTAATATTGGAAAAATACGCATACTTAGCCTCGCGAGCCGTTGATCCGAAAGCAGAACATTCTGTGCTACTAACTATTCCAAATCCCCCTAGTTACAAGCAATATTTAGGTAATTTCTGCGCTCAAATAAGCATAAATTAAGTGGTTTTTATTATTGAACTTAGGTTTCCGACTTCTTGTTGCTCTAAGGGCTTGTGTGGTGTGGTTGGTTTTGACTATATAAACGAAAGAAAATTATGGTGGGTCCCAAATGTCCGATACAGACAGTTTCATTGACGAAGTCACAGAAGAAGTTCGACGCGACCGGCTTTTTGGATACTTTCGGCGCTACGGTTGGATCCCTGCTGTGATAATATTGGCATTAGTCGGTGGCACGGCTTACAGTGAATGGTCAAAATCAGTTGTTGCCCAAGCCGCGCAAGTTAGAGGTGATGCTTTGTTAGATGCCTTGGATGTGCAAGGCAAACCCGAAAGTATCTCTGCTTTGAGCTCGATTGTGGCGCAAGAGGATGGCGATGTGGTCGCCAGTTTTTTAGTAGCCGGATTGGACCAAAGCCTTGCGTCTGAACTTCTGACAGCCATTGCTGAAAATATGGAACAACCGAAGTATATCCGAGATCTAGCACTTCTGAAGTTGGCTGCTACGCTTGACGCTGCTTCCAAAGATGAGGCGGTTTCGATTTTGACAGATCTGTCAGCGCCAGGTGGAGTGTACCGCAATGCTGCTATGGAGATTCTAGTGGCGCTCGAGCTGCAACGTGGCAACCGTGATGTTGCGTTGTTACTCTTACAGTCTCATGTGCAGGATGCTGGTACAACTCAAGCTCAAGTTCAGCGTATGGGTGAGTTGATTGTGGCTTTGGGTGCAATTCCAGACTTGGGAAATTAGGTATATTACCTTAATAATAGATAGAATATAGTTAAGGTGGCGCAGGAGGCAGCATGAAAGTTAGAGCAGTGCTCTATATTGGTCTTACTATTTTGGCTGTTGGCTGCTCGGGTAAGGACACGGGTTTGGACGGTGAACGTAAAATGCCTGATGGATCAGTTTTCGTAGACAGTAAAGCCCAATTTTTAGTTAAAAGTCCACCTGCACTAGATTTACCAAATGTGCGTTCAAACACAGAGTGGACCCATCAAGGTGGCAACGCTCAGCATTACTCAGGTCATGTAGCCCTATCATCTGATTTGACCTTGCAGTGGGCGACCGCAATTGGCCAAGGGGACAGTCGTCGCTCTGAAATCTCTGCCAGTCCGATAATCCAAGGTGACCGAATTTTTACATTAGACAGTCAGTCTTTGGTCACGGCCCTCCGATTAGATGGGAGCGTTATTTGGCAAAGGAATGTTAGTGAGGCTTATTCTGATGTAAATGAGGCTTTCGGTGGCGGCTTGGCCGTGCAGGGAAACAAGCTGTTTGTTACAACAGGGTTCGGTACAGTTTTGGCATTGAGTGTGTCGTCGGGCGAAGGGTATTGGGAGCAAGATCTTGCTAGTTTTGGTGGGGCCTCTCCCACTGTTTTTGATGATTTGCTGTATGTTTCTGCTCGTGATGGTGCCGCATGGGCCATTGAGACATCAACCGGGCGGATCAAGTGGCAGGTTGTTGGCCAATCTGTGCAATCTAGCTATACTGGAGGCCCAGGGGCGGCTGTATCTGACAAATATGCACTCTTCCCCTTCGGCTCAGGTGATTTGGTCGCAGCGTTTCGTCTGGGTGGACAGCGTAGCTGGAGTTCTATCCTATCTGGCGCGCGTCTTGGCCGTGCTCGAGGGCAGGTCCAAGATCTTACTGGTCAGCCAGTAATCGAAGGCTCTGTGGTTTACCTTGCCAATTCGTCAGGCCGCATGGCTGCGATAGATTTGGACACAGGACTTCGTTTATGGACCGCCAACCAAGGTAGCCAAGACGATATTTTTGTGGTGGGTAGCTCGTTATTTGCGGTAAGTGATGAGAATAACCTCATTCGGGTATCAAAGGCAGATGGTAAGTTAGTCTGGTCTACGCCTTTGCCGCAATCCACGCAAGCTAGCATGCTTCGCCGTGGCAAAACTTTTGTCCACCATGGACCAATTTTGTCTGGTGGGCGGTTACTCCTTGCTTCTTCAGATGCGTTGATTCGGCAGTTCGATCCAGCCAATGGTGATCTTATAAAAATTATTGAAATGCCTTCGGGAGCTGCCAGTGCACCGATCGTAGTAGGTGGAACTTTGTATGTTTTAAGCACCAATGGCAATCTACTGGCTTTCCGTTAAGCAAAACTTGGTGTAACGCTCGGTTCTAATTTAGTGAAAGTGGGCTCAAATGTCCTTTACTCTGGCCATTGTTGGCCGTCCCAACGTTGGAAAATCTACTCTGTTCAATCGGTTAGTGGGTCGCAAGCTCGCTCTGGTAGATGATCAACCTGGAGTGACTCGCGACTTGCGTGAAGGGGGTGCCAGACTCGGCCATCTGAAATTCACA
>LAQD01000034.1:113229-117410 GCA_000981705.1 Rhodobacteraceae bacterium ASP10-04a | reverse complement strand
ATGCATGTTTATTTATGATTGATGCACGGACTGGAATTACCCCAACTGACGAAGTGTTTGCCGATATTTTACGCAAGCGTAACGCGCATGTTTTTCTCGTCGCTAACAAGGGTGAGGGTCGTGCTGCGGATGGTGGTGTATTGGAGGCTTACTCGTTGGGGCTGGGTGAGCCATTGCGGATGTCTGCGGAACATGGGGAAGGTATGGGCGAATTAGCCATGATGCTAGCGCCTTTGATTGATGCAGTTGACGAAAAAGCGCAAGAAGACGAACCAGTTGTTGATTTAGATCTCGAAGAGGGTGACGCAGAAGAAGAATACCGTTTACCAACTGTGCTAAAGCCTCTGCAAGTTGCTGTTATTGGCAGGCCCAATGCGGGTAAATCCACGCTGATTAATAAAATTTTAGGTGAAGATCGCCTGTTGACGGGACCTGAAGCCGGGATCACTCGTGACGCAATTTCGTTAACTTTGGACTGGGGGGGCGTTCCTACCCGTATTTTTGATACAGCCGGTATGCGCAAAAAAGCCAAGGTCCAAGCCAAACTGGAGAAACTATCAGTCAGTGATGGCTTGCGTGCCGTTAAATTTGCTGAAGTTGTGGTTGTTTTGCTGGATGCAGATATTCCTTTTGAGCAGCAGGACCTACGGATCTCAGATTTAGCTGAACGTGAAGGTCGGGCTGTAGTCTTAGCGGTCAATAAATGGGATTTAGAACCAGAAAAACAATCTAAAATCCGTACTTTGCGAGAGTCATTTGAAAGATTATTGCCTCAATTGCGCGGTGCACCTTTGGTTACTGTATCGGCTAAAACAGGTAAGGGTTTAGATCGGTTGCAGGAAGCCGTGATGAAGGCGCATGAAATCTGGAACCGCCGCATTCCAACCAGCCACTTGAACAGATGGTTGGCGGGCATGGTGGAAGCACATCCGCCGCCTGCACCGGGAGGGCGCCGCATTAAGTTGCGCTATATGACGCAAGCTAAGACGCGGCCCCCAGGATTTGTGGTGATGTGTTCTTATCCTGATAAAATTGCAGAGAGTTATTCGCGCTATTTAGTCAATGGCCTTCGTGAAGATTTTGACATGCCTGGCACTCCTATCCGGATGTGGATGCGCGGCCAGGGTGATCAAAACCCTTATAAAAATAAAAAGAAATCCACCCCATCACGGCTGCGCAAGCATCTTGGAAAGAAGCCTTTCAAATAAGGGTTATTGACTTTTAATCAATCTGTTCAGTACCAACAGAATTAAAAGATGGAAACACTTTAGCTCATGCTCGAGGGGTACTCTCTCTATAGTCAGTTTGTTAGTTAGGGATGGTTTAGAAGATAAACGCGGTTTTTTAAGTCTTCCTTTATCATCCCCTATTGAAGGGTGCCGTCGTCATTTATCCGAATTGCTCCGCCCATATAGTGCTGTAAAACCTGCGGAATTAATACAGAGCCATCTAACTGTTGGCCATTTTCTAATACTGCTATTAAGCAACGACCAACCGCTAGGCCAGAGCCATTCAGTGTGTGTAAATACTCTGGTTTTCCACCGATGGCTGGCCTAAACCTTGCATTCATCCTACGGGCTTGGAAATCACCGCAAACTGAACATGAACTAATTTCGCGGTAAGAATTTTGGCCTGGCAGCCAGACTTCGATATCATGCGTGCGTCGCGCTCCAAACCCCATGTCTCCGACACAAAGTGCCAAGGTACGATACGGCAACTCCAAACGCTCTAAGATGCCTTCTGCACATTTAGTCATACGGTCCAGCTCGGTTCGAGAATGATCTGGGTGTGTGACTGAGACCATCTCGACTTTCTCAAACTGATGCTGGCGCAACATGCCTGCAGTGTCCCGACCTGCGCTACCTGCTTCAGATCGAAAACATAAAGAATGTGCCACAAAGCGGCGTGGTAGGGTGTTTTCGTCAACTGTGAGCCCTGACACAATATTAGTCAGTGTTACCTCAGAGGTAGGTATTAACCACCATCCATTCGTGGTTTGATAGCTACCCTCGGAAAACTTGGGTAATTGTCCGGTGCCGCGCATCGTTTCATCTCGTACTAAAACTGGCGTATTTGTCTCAGTCAGGCCGTTTTCATTGATATGAGTGTCTAACATGAACTGCGCTAAGGCGCGGTGCATGCGCGCAATCGCGCCAGACATAATTACAAACCTGCTACCAGAAATTTTACCTGCTGTTTCAAAGTCGAGCCCATCTTTGGTGGCAGCAAGTTCAAAATGCTCCTTGGGTGTGAAGCTAAAGTTGCGGGGTGTTCCCCAATGATGCACTTCCACATTATCATTTTCGTCGGTACCATCAGGCGTATCGCTATAGGGTAGGTTGTCGATCGCCATCAACATCTCTGCCAAAGCTTCATCTTTTACCTTGGCTTCTTCGTTTAAGCTGGCTATTTCGGCTTTCTTTTCAGACACCAAGTTGCGCAGTTGGTTAAACTCAGTTTCATCACCTTTGGCTTTGGCAGCGCCTACCAGCTTACTTGCTTTGTTTTGTTCGGCTTGAGCGGCCTCTGTGGCCTGAATGCACGCGCGGCGGGCGGTATCGAGAGATAAAATTTCTGACGAGACTGGTGATATCCCTCGCCGCGCTAAGGCAGCGTCAAAAGCGGCAGGGTTTTCGCGGATGGCACGTATATCATGCATGTCTCGTCTCCATAAAAGAATCAATGCTTCGGTTATGCCTAAAGCTAGCCTGAGGGTCACGGGCAATTTTGCCGCGCAGGCCATGAATGCAGTTATGGATTAATAGTGGAGCCATCATTTTGGACAGATTTTGCTTTGGTCCGTTCACAGGTGGTGGATGCAATTAAAGAATCTGATGATGCGGTCTAAGACATACCAAAAAATCCAAAAAACAACTTTAATTGAACAGTCATAAAAATAATCTTAAAATTATGTGGCTAACTGTTGTGGGTAGGTCTGCAATCCCTTGCAAAGCGCCCCCCCAAACCATACATTCTGTCAGAACCTGCGGCGCGGTGCCGTATGACAGATTTAAGAGGTCTTTATGGATACTTTAGGCACGTTTATGTTTCCGCTGCTGATTATTGGCATTTTTTACATGTTAGTTTTCCGGCCACAGCAAAAGAAGATGAAAGAACATCGGAATATGGTCAGCAACTTGGCTAAAGGTGACGAAGTTGTAACGGCTGGTGGCCTTATCGGCAAAGTGACCAAGGTCAAAGCGGAAAGTAATGAAGTTGAAGTTGAACTTGCTAAAGACGTGCGCGTGACTGTTGTACAAGCTACGATTGCGGATGTGCGCAGTAAAACTAAGCCTGCAAGCTAACCACCTGTCAAAACCATAGGCCAGGAGCCACACGATGTTGCAAATAGAAGGTTGGAAGCGGTTCCTGATTTGGACTACCTGCGCGTTAGGGCTTCTATTTGCTCTCCCTAATGTGTTTTATTCCAAGGTTGAGACTTATAACGATGCCAGAGATGAAGGGAAGGAGGCCAACGGTTGGCCTACCTTTCTGCCATCGGGCCTTGTCAATCTTGGGCTCGACCTGCGAGGCGGGGCGCATTTGTTGGGTGAAGTTAAATTGGCGGAGGTCTACACTAGCCGTCTCGAGAGTTTTTGGCCAGAAGTTCGCAATGCCTTGCGTGAAGAACGTGCTACAATTGGTGCTATTCGTCAACAAGATGGTGGCGAGGGTGAGCTGCGGGTGCGTATCGGTAAGCCAGAGGCCATGGATAGCGCTATCAAAGTTGTACAGACATTGGCCCGGCCCGTGGCGTCGTTTAGTGGAGGCATGACTGACGATATTATGGTAACAGCGGTAGGTGATAACCTGATTGTGACACTATCCGACGCGGAAAAGCTTGCGACTGATGACCGTACTATGGCTCAATCTCTCGAAATTATTCGTAGAAGGGTTGATGAAGCGGGTACCCGCGAGCCCACCATCCAACGCCAGGGCACGGATCGGATCTTGATCCAAGTGCCAGGCCTTGGCTCTGCCCAAGAGTTAAAAGACTTGATTGGCACACCGGCGCTTTTGACTTTTCAAACTGTTATTGGTGAAACCAGCAATCCTAATGGTAATGCTGGGATTGGTAATGAGTTAGTTCAGGCGGCTGATAATAAAAAAAATTATTATATTCTTGAGCGTGCCCCCGTCGTGACTGGGGAAGATCTAACCGATGCGCAGCCAGCGTTCGA
>LAQD01000034.1:104622-113179 GCA_000981705.1 Rhodobacteraceae bacterium ASP10-04a | reverse complement strand
TCACATTGGTGAGCCATTCGCTATCGTGCTGGACAAACAAGTTATTTCTGCTCCGACGATCCAATCTGCGATCACGGGTGGCTCAGGGATCATTACTGGTAATTTCGATGTGACCGAAAGCACCCGACTGTCCACTTTACTTCGTGCTGGCTCGTTGCCGGCTAGCTTGGTCTTTTTAGAAGAGCGTACTGTCGGTCCTGAATTGGGTCAGGACAGCATTGATGCAGGCAAGATTGCTTGTATTTTTGGCTTTGTTGCAGTTTTGATTTTCATGGCAATGTCTTACGGTACCTTTGGAATTTTTGCCAATATCGCTTTGATTATTAACGTGGGGATGATTTTTGGACTACTGTCGATGGTTGGTGCGACGTTAACATTGCCTGGAATTGCAGGAATTGTTCTCACGATTGGTATGGCCGTAGATGCCAACGTGTTAATTTTTGAACGCATCCGGGAGGAGCTGAAAACTGCCAAGGGCCCGGCTCGGGCTATCGAACTTGGCTATGAAAAAGCTTTATCGGCTATAACCGACGCCAATATTACGACATTTTTGACGGCGACTATTCTGTTTGTTATGGGGGCTGGGCCTGTCAAGGGTTTTGCTATTACGCTTGGCCTCGGTATTATCACCTCAGTCTTTACTGCAATTTTTGTGACCCGGATCATGGTTGTGATTTGGTTTGAATGGCGTAAGCCAAAAATCCTGGAGGTGTAGACGATGCGCTTAAGGCTTGTAAAAGAACATACCACATTCAATTTTTTTAGAATGTGGAAAATGTGGATTGGGGTCTCGGCTGTTTTTGTGGTGCTGTCGATTGTATCGACTGTGATCATGGGGCTGAACTTTGGGATTGATTTCAAGGGTGGAACCACCATACGCGCGGAAAGCTCTGTGCCTGTGGAAGTAGCCACCTATCGTGCTGCGATTGAGCCTTTAGGCCTTGGCGATATATCGATTGCAGAAGTGTTTGATCCCTCGTTCCGGCCGGATCAGCATGTGGCGCAAATCCGTATCCAAGCGCAAGAGGGCCAAGAATCTGTAGCATCCGACGTAGTGGTGAGGCTTGAGGCAGTTTTACAGGATGTTGCACCGGGGATTACATTTCCTTCGGTCGAATCTGTTGGCCCGAAGGTGTCAGGCGAGTTGATCCAATCTGCAGCTTTGGCGGTAGTGATCGCTATCGCTGTTGTTTTAATCTATATTTGGTTGCGGTTCGAGTGGCAATTTGCCGTAGGTGCCGTTGGCGCTTTGGTGCATGATATCATTCTTACAATTGGGATATTCTCCGCTCTACAAATCAAGTTTGACCTAGCTATTATCGCTGCCTTGCTTACGATCGTGGGATATTCTTTAAATGATACGGTTGTGGTTTTTGATCGAGTACGTGAAAATTTGCGCCGCTATAAGCAAAAAAATCTTAGTGAAGTGCTAAATTTATCGATCAACGAAACTCTGAGCCGCACTGTTATGACGTCTGTCACCACACTGCTCGCGCTAATCTCGTTGTTTGTGCTGGGTGGTGACGTGATCCGAGGGTTTGTGTTTGCGATGATCTGGGGCGTTTTGGTCGGAACATATTCTTCTGTGTTTGTGGCTAGCTCTACCTTGCTGCGTCTTGGCGTTAAGCGCGATTGGACTAAACCTAGCAACACAGACGGCAATCAATTTGCAAATATAGATGCCTAGATGCAGCTGAGCGAGATCACCTTTGACAGTGGACGGCCAGTCGATGGCTATGGGCCAAATTTCTTTCGCGTTGCGGGGGACTTATTTGAGGGGAAGCTCGCCGTGTTGCCACAGTCTTGTGGGCCATGGTCTGGGTTTGAGGATCCCGCACCCTTTGTGGATGTGGCTAAAGATTTGGATGTAGTTTTCGTGGGAACGGGTGCAAACATTGCACATATACCGGCAGATTTTCGTACCGCATTGGAGTCCGCTGGTATCGGGGTCGAAATCATGAACTCACCTACCGCATGCCGGACCTACAATATTTTGCTCTCAGAGGGCCGCCGCATAGGCTTAGCCCTGCTGCCAGTTTAGCCCATGTTGCAAGTTTCAAACCTAAGCGTGGCGCGAGGTGGGAAAATACTTTTGCATGATGTGAGCTTCTCTGTGGAACCGGGGCAAGCGCTTGTGTTGCGGGGAGCCAATGGAATTGGTAAAACTAGCCTTCTACGCTGCATCGCTGGCTTACAAACTCCAACGTCTGGAAAAATTTTGGTACCGGAAACTGTTGCCTATGCCGCTCATGCGAATGGACTGAAGGGTCAATTGAGCGTGTTCGAAAACCTTAAATTTTGGGCTGATATCTATGGTGGACCCAGACCCGATGTTGCGCTTAACTCTTATTCTCTTGAAAACTTTGCATACCAGCCAGCAGCAAACCTGTCTGCGGGCCAACAACGTAGGCTGGGTTTGGCTCGAATGTTGGTCACTGGCTGCAGGCTTTGGGTGCTAGATGAACCCACTGTGTCATTGGATGTGCAGAATGTAGCGTTATTTTACAAAGTGTTAAAAGCGCATTTGCAAGGTGGCGGCGCTGCGGTTTTAGCCACTCACATTGATTTTCAACTGTCAGCTGAGAGTTTGGATCTGACTAGTTATATAGCATCTTTGAATATGTCATCCTCCGCATTTGAGGAGGCTTTGGAATGATTCAGCTCTTTGCGCGTGATATTAGGCTTGCCGTGCGCTCTGGCGGTGGTTTTGGGCTCGCATTGATATTCTTTTTGATTGTTGTTGTGTTGATTCCCTTGGGACTGAGCTCAGATCAATCCGCTTTGGCTTTGGTGGCACCAGGTGTGCTGTGGTTGGGAGCCTTGTTGGCCTGTCTGTTGTCTCTGGATCGTATATTTGGCCTCGACTACGAGGATGGCTCGCTAGATCTTCTGGCCACCTCGCCATTGCCGCTGGAAGCTGTTTACATAGCTAAGGCTGCGGCGCATTGGTTGACCACGGGGCTACCCTTGGCGCTTGCAGCTCCTGTGCTGGGGGTGTTGTTGAACCTTAGCTTTGATGCGGGAAAGGTGATGTGTTTTTCTTTGCTTTTGGGCACACCCGCATTGAGCTTGATTGGTGCTTTTGGTGCTACGCTGACATTGGGGGTTAAACGCGGTGGGCTTTTGCTGTCGCTTTTGGTATTGCCGCTCTATGTGCCGACATTAATTTTTGGTGCGAGGGCGGTTCACTCTGCGTCATTGGGGCAGCCTTTTGATGTGCCATTGATCATGGTTTTGGCGATTTCCTTGGGAGCGGTAGCTATATTACCTTTTGCCTCTGGAGCTGCATTGCGGATCAATCTTCGGTGAATTGGCAACAGAGATGCGTAAAACAGGTGTAGGATAAAGTTTATGAACTCGACTTCAAAATCAAAGCATCTTTGGAATTTATTTTGGAAATTGGCTAATCCTAAGGTGTTTATGGGCTGGTCTGGCCGTTGGTTGCCTTGGCTTTCTTGGCTGACAGTCTTATTGTTGGGGTCTGGCCTAATCTGGGGATTTTTTTTCACTCCCGATGATATACGCCAAGGCTCAACTGTCAAAATTATCTATCTCCACGTGCCGGCTGCATTAATGGCGATTAATGGGTATTTGTTAATGTTTATAGGCTCACTTATGTGGTTGATCCGTCGTCAACATGTATCGGTTTTGGCGGCGAAGGCCGCCGCACCAGTGGGTATGACTATGACTTTAATCGCCTTGGCCACGGGTGCAATTTGGGGGCAGCCAATGTGGGGCACCTATTGGGTTTGGGACCCGCGCTTGACTAGCTTTTTAATTATGTTCTTGTTCTATGCGGGCTATATCGCGCTTTGGGCTGCGATTGATGATGATGATACAGCGGCTGATTTGACCTCGGTTCTGGCACTTGTGGGCTCGGTCTTTGCTTTGCTCAGCCGCTATGCAGTGTTGTTTTGGAACCAAGGCCTGCATCAAGGTACAACGGTTTCTCTGACTGACGGGACCAAGCAAGAGAATATTTCGAATGTTTTTTTTCTGCCACTGTTGCTAGCGATGGTTGGTTTTGGACTGCTTTTTCTAACTCTTCTGCTAATTGGTACGCGCACGGAGCTGCGAATGCGTCGGCTTAAGGTTTTAGAAGTACGGGAGCGGATGCAATGATGCCAGATTTAGGGGAATATGCCGTAGAAGTTACGGTTGCTTATGGAGTTAGTTTACTGGCCTTGGCACTGGTCTGCTTCCTTTACATAAGGCGAAGTCGTTCTGTTAAGCGTGCCTTGACAGATGCAGAGGCGAGGAAAGATGCGTAAATTACTTCTCGGTTTGCCAGTATTAGTTTTTGCTATTTTTGCGGCCCTCGCTTTCGGTGGTATGCTGCGTGAAGATCCCAACTCTTTGCCCAGCACTGCCACTGGGCTAGCTGCCCCGAAGGTGCAATTGCAACCGCTTCATGGCCATATGCCCTTCGCGCAAAGTGATTTGTTGACTGGTGGGGTGAAGCTTGTAAATTTTTGGGCAAGCTGGTGCGCTCCCTGTCGGGCAGAGCACCCGACATTGATGGAGCTTACTCAACAAAACATTCCTGTTTATGGGGTTAACTACAAAGATAATCCGTTAAAAGCGATGGCCTTTTTGGATGAATTAGGTGATCCGTATATATTAGGTGGCGCGGATCCTGATGCTGAAATGGCAGTAGATTGGGGCGTTTATGGCCTCCCTGAGACTTTTGTATTGGGACCTGATGGTACTGTTTTGTTGCGGGTTGCTGGGCCTCTGACACAGAGAAATATTGAAACCCGCGTTATACCCGCTATCAGAGCCGCTGGATTTAGTTTCCCCTAGCCTTAAAATCTCAAGAAAAATCATTTTCCATACCAAGACTTTCGTGACGCTGGGTTTCCAGTTGGAAGAAGTATATTTAGACATCTGTTGGCCCTGTGAGCGACCTTGGCCTAAATAGTTGGTAAAGGTGTTGGGGGTTAATTGTGCTGTTTACAGTACCAAGTGTATTATTAGTGATTACCCCTAAAAATGAGCCGAAGATGCAAGCCCAGGTTTTTCTAATGGTGGGGTAAATTTTGTAAGATCAATTCCCTTTACGGCAGATTTGTACTCGTCAATATTTGGTGTCCTGCCAAGAATAGCAGAGAGAACGACTACTGGAGTAGACGCAAGCAGAGATTCTCCCTTTTTCTCTTTAGTGTCTTCTACAACCCTACCTTGAAAAAGACGGGTAGAAGTGGCTAAAACGGTATCTCCTTTTGCTGCTTTTTCCTGATTGCCCATGCAGAGATTACAGCCTGGCCGTTCAAGGTATAACATATTCTCATATTCCACGCGGGCAGTCTTTTTTGGTGCTTTATCATCGAACTCAAACCCTGAGTATTTCTGCAAGACGGCCCAGTCACCTTCTGCCTTCAATTCATCAATAATGTTATAGGTCGGCGCTGCTACGACCAAAGGTGCTTTAAATTTAACTTTTCCAACGGTCTCTTCTATATTTTTCAACATCTGAGCAACGATTTTCATGTCACCTTTGTGTACCATACATGAACCAACAAACCCCAAGTCAACTTTCTTTTCTGCTCCGTAGAATGAAATAGGTCTGATCGTGTCGTGGGTATATCTTTTAGATACATCCACATTATTAACATCAGGATCTGCAATCATGGGCTCATCTATCTGATCCAAGTCTATTACCACTTCTGCAAAATATTTTGCATTACAGTCTGGAGTAAGAGCGGGTTTTACGCCTGATTTGATTTCTGAAATCCTCGTTTCAGCTATCTTTATCAAGCCGTTCAACGTGCTATTATTATTTTCCATCCCCTTGTCGATCATAATCTGAATACGACTTTTTGCTATTTTGAGGGATTCCATGAGTGTATCGTCTTGAGAAATACAGATTGATCCCTTTGCCTTCATTTCTGCAGTCCAGTCAGTGAAAGTGAAGGCTTGGTCAGCAAGTAAAGTTCCGATATGAACTTCAATAATACGTCCCTGAAAAATGTTATCACCAAATTGTTTTAACATTTGGGCTTGTGTCGCATGGACAACATCACGGAAATCCATGTGATCCTGCATTAATCCCTTGAAGGTCACTTTTACCGAATCTGGAATTGTCATTGTTGCTTCGCCTGTAGCTAAAGCAAGCGCGACTGTTCCTGAGTCTGCACCAAAGGCAATACCTTTGGACATCCTAGTATGAGAGTCTCCACCAATAATGATTGACCAATCATCAACTGTAAGATCATTCAAAACCTTATGGATAACATCTGTCATAGAATGATAGACACCTTTTGGATCCCGCGCTGTGATTAGGCCAAAATTTTGCATAAACTTCATAAGTTTGGGAGTATTAGCTTGCGCGTTAAAGTCCCACACTGATGCAGTATGGCAGCCTGACTGATAGGCTCCATCAACAGTTGGTGAGATAACTCTGGCGGCCATAGACTCCAGCTCTTGGGCCGTCATCAAGCCAGTAGTATCCTGCGACCCAACAATATTAACTTTCACCCTTACATCTGAACCTGTATGCAATGGACCGTCGAAAGCCACTCCCATAGCATTTGTGTTGAATATTTTCTCTACAGCTGTGAGCCCTTGCCCCTCATGAGAAATCTCTTTGGAGGGAGCATAAACAGATTTTAGTGCAACCCCAAGCGCTTCAGCTGCAAAGCTCTGAAGCTTTTTACCAAAAACAATTGCATAAGAGCCGCCGGCTTTGATGAATTCAACTTTTTGAGGGGTGAAAGATGATCGTAAATCAACTAACTCTTTGGCACCGTCGTCACTATATAATTTTTTATTATTTGTATTTATGGTTAGCTTCGTCCCTGTCTCAACAGAGTATATCTGCTCAAGGATAGGGTTATCGTCAGTATTTAGAATTGGCTTTCCACTAGAATCCAGTTTCTTGACCCAGTTTTTCAAGTCAATACCAATGCCACCAGTAACTCCAACAGTGGTCAGAAATATGGGAGAAATTCCATTTGTTCCCGCAACAATAGGGGCGTTATTAACAAAAGGAATATAGGGGCTTGCTTGCTTGCCAGTCCATAAAGCAACGTTATTTACGCCCGACATTCGAGAGGATCCCACTCCCATTGTTCCCTTCTCGGCTATTAACATAACTCGCCTATTAGGGTGTTGTTTCTGCAGGTCTTGGATCTCAACTTGTGCTACCGCTGAGATCATACACCTGCCGTGTAATTCTCTGTCTGAGCGAGAATGTGCTTGGTTGCCTGGGGAGAGTAAATCTGTAGAAATATCTCCCTCAGCAGCGATATAGGTAACTACTTTGATCTCTGCCTCTATATCCGGGAGTTTCGTAAAAAATTCAGCGTTTGCGTAACTTTCTAAAATGTTTTTTGCAACTTCATGGCCTTCAGTGTATGCCGCGCTGAGACGATCTGTATCTGCTTCATAAAGAAAAACTTGTGTCTTAAGGACTTCGGCTGATTGCAAAGAAACTGAATGGTCGTCACCCAGGGCAAGATCAAGAAGCACCTCGACAGAGGGCCCACCTTTCATGTGAGACAACATCTCAAATGCAAAGCCTGGAGAAATTTCTTTAACAATAGATTTCCCAAGAATTATCTCTTTTAAAAATTTTGCTTTGACAGCAGCGGCACTGGTGGTGCCGGGCAAGATATTATAAATAAAAAACCTAAGAGAGTTCTCTCGTTCTTCGTGTTTATTATCTTTAATTTGTGAGATAATCTCTACTGTGAGGTCGCCATCCGCAATTGGTTCTGGTTTCAAACCTGTTTTTTTGCGCTTGGAAATTTCATTTAAGTAGATGGTATAAAAATTCATGGCTATCTCTGCTAATAAATATTTTGTGGAGCTGCAATGTTGATAGGATCGATATTTAGCATTTTTTAACTTGTTGATTAGTTCCGTATACCGACAACGGTGGGCTAGCAAGGCCTTCAAAGGTGTAATGCATACATTTGTATACCGATGTATAGACTTTTGTAACATCTAGGCACAATTGATTGATTGGCCAGCCTAGATATGGTGGCTTATTGTTAATAGAAATATTGGGATCCTTCTTAATGCGTTTAGTGTTTGCCAGCTTTATTTGCCTTCTGGGGGCGTTATTTCCGGCCGTAGGGGCCTCTCAAGACCAACCTGTGGTAGTGGAGCTGTTTACGTCGCAAGGCTGTTCCTACTGCCCGCCGGCGGATGCTTATTTGAATGAACTTGCGAATCAGCCCAACGTTATAGCACTGGCGTGGCATGTGGATTATTGGGATTACATTGGCTGGAAAGATAGTTTTGCTAATCCTGCTTTTACTGAACGGCAGCGCGCTTATGCGCATGCTCAAAAGCAGCGAATGATTTATACTCCCCAGCTCATCATAAATGGTGTGGAAAATATGATGGGCAAAATTTATGATGAGGTTTCAGCCTCAATCCGTAAAGTTACTGTACAGAAAGCGGTGATGAAGCTGTCAAGCAGCAGGGCAGGAGCTGCTTATACGGTGACGCTTAGCGCTTCCCACCGGCACGGTACTTATGATGTCCAGTTGGTACGAGTATCACCAATTAACATTGTAAAAATTTTAGGTGGAGAAAATGCTGGAAAAAC
>LAQD01000034.1:80649-104458 GCA_000981705.1 Rhodobacteraceae bacterium ASP10-04a | reverse complement strand
TGTTTCCAACGACGGTGAATCCAAAACCAGTTCCCTGGGTCTGCGTTTATACGCTCTTCTAATGACACGGTAGCTGCTCGGATCATAGTTAACGGATCACTGTGCTCGATAGGCGCGCCAATTTCCACTCGAAAGCCTTCACCGTCTGGATTGCGCATCGAAAAATATGGCAAAAATAGAGCATCCGCTTTGATGGCAAATTTCGCAGCTGTGAGCGACGTGCGTACGGGTTTGCCCATAAAATTGATTAGCTCTCCTTCTCTAACCGCGAGGTCGATCAATAAAACCAACGCAGCGCCTTTATTCAAAGCTCTAAAAAACCCCAAAGCCCCCTTAGTTGTTGCCTCAAATACTGGCCCAGAGCGTCCATCGATGTCCAACATATTTTTATAATTCAGATCAAAATACGGGTTTGCCATCCGCCGAACCATACCTCCAATTTTAATACCACGCTGAAATAAGGCTGCTCGGAAGGCCTCGTGATTGCCAAAATGACCTGAATAAAACATGATGGGACGTCCGTCTTCATTTGCCTTGAACAACTCGTCCACGCCCGATCCCCACAATTCAATATTAGAGTTTTGAGCCTGAAATTCTGCTGGGTACATATTCTCAATAAACGTGCGGCCTGCATTATGTAGCACTTTATCTGCAATCTTGATTTTACGCTCTTGCATCATATCAGGATAAACTAGGTTGAGGTTAGCCATGATTCGCTTGCGGTAGCCAATAATATTACCTAAAAACCTGCAGAGGGTGGCTCCCATTAACCAATTGCGATGTTTGTAGGGCAGGAGCTTCAAAAAAGCGAACATCCCCATTATTGCTTTGTTCTCGAGCCACTGCCTATTTGAGCCACTGCGCTGTATGGAATTAGTCATAGTTTTCCTGTGCCTGAGTTAGTTTTTCGCGATACCAAACATATAAGCCAGCTCCTACAATAATAATTGCTCCTAATAGGGTAAGAGGGCTTGGGGTTTCATCAAATAATATTAGTCCAAAGAAAATGGCAAATAGTAGTCCGGCGTAGCCATACGGGGCGATCTCGCTGGCGGGAGCGGCAGCAAAGGCACGTATCATCAACAGGTGGCCAAGTATTCCAAAGGCTACCAACGCTGCTAGCACGGGGAGATCTTCCAAGGCAATGGTTTGCCAGAAAAATGGCACCACCACCGATGAAAAACACATACCAAAAAAACCTTGCAAAAATAGGGTTGTCCAGGGGCCATCACTGCGGACAAAACGTGTGGCAAGGGCGTATATCGTAAAGCCCAGCGCTCCCATCAACGGAAATAGGGACATGGTGGTCATCACTGAGGTTCCTGGCCTGATAATCAACATGGCACCAATAAAAGCTGCCGCAATCCCCATGACACGGCGGCGGCCGATTTTTTCACCCAAGATCCAAACTGCACCTAATGTCACCATTACTGGCACCAATTGTATCAGTGCGGTGGCGTCGGCCAGAGGCATATAGATAATGCCTAGAAAAAAAAGATAGCTACTTGATGTGCTTGCGACACCGCGCAACATGTGCAGCTTCATGTGATTGGTCAAAAACAATGTTTGGCCTGTTAAGATGAGTCCTGCGCCAACCAAAATAGTCTGAGAAACGAACCTCAGCCACACAATTTGCGCCACAGGTATGCTGAGGCCAAGGGTTTTTGCCATGACATCCATTGAGGCCATGCAAAGCACCCCCGCAACCATAAGAGCGGCGCCTTTTTGAGCCTGTGTTAATCTCATTTTGGTGCTTGGGGTAGGCCCACACCGATCATGCTGTCGCGCGTCACCCAATAGGCTAATTCATCTTCTGACAGGCTCATGGTTTGGGCAGGCTGCGCTGGCAAAATAATATAGCGCATATCTGCGGTGCTGTCATGCACACGAATTTGCACATCCTGTGGAATTTCAACCCCGAATTCCGACAAGACCTTGCGTGGTTCAATCACTATTCGTGATCTGTAGGCGCGGGATTTATACCAATCGGGCGGCAGTCCCAAAAGATTGCGCGGGTAGCAAGAGCATAGCGTGCAGACAACAATATTATGCACTGACTCGGTATTTTCGATGGCAATCAAATGCATCGGCCCAATATCAAACCCCATATCCCGCGAGGCTTGACCTGCATCGGCCAAGAGTGCTGATTTGAACTCAGGGTCGCTCCACGCGTGAGCGACGACTTTCGCACCATTGGCGGGACTACGCGCGTCCATTGCGTTGATCTGATTATGAACTTGCGCCGCAGTGATATGGCCTTTCTCGATCAAGAGCTCCCGCACAGCTATTTCCATTATCTGCCAATAGTTCAATTCGTTGTCGTCATCCTTGCGGTAGGGATGGCCCGAAGGCGACAAGGCGCCGTGGTCATGATTGTCATGTGGCATTATGCAGGCTCCAACCAATGGGCGTAGATTTCAGCTTCTATCACATCATCTGGTGTCTCGGCGGCATCGCCCCAGATCTCTTCCATTGTAAAGCGCACCCTGACCAAGTGGCGCTTTTGTGGGAGCAAGCGGTAGGCGTTTTGCTCGGGGTTATTGAACAGACCAATTTCGCGCTCAATCTCACCTATTTTACCGCGCAGATAGCTGGGCGTTCGGATATGGCCTGGTGGCCAATGATTGTGCACCCGCACTTTCACGTCGCATCGCCATAAGTTGCGCCACGCGTTTTCACCTGTGCCATTTTTTCGGCTAGCTCGGCCGTGGAAAATGCGCCTGCTTCTACCATATTTTGGCTCACAGAGGCGATCCAACGTTCGTAATAAGTCATGGTTTCATAGGCCTCTTCTCCCATGTCTTCAAGTACGCGGCGCAGGCTGTCGGTGTTCATCAATCCGGCCGAGGAGGCTAGCACCATCAGCGCATCCACGCGCTTTTCCCATAGGGCAAAGTCATGTTGATCATGGTTGATATCACCGGCTGGGTCACCGCCCATATCATGCCATCGTTTTCCAAAAAATTCCGCCATAGGTTAAAACTAGGCCTCGGCCCCGCGTTTGTCCAGCGTCCGTATCAGGTACTCAGCTTATGAAATAATACTAATATATTATGTCAAACCCTTCTCCGACATGAAGCCGGGAAGGGTGTTGTTGATCACTCGCCGAAAACGCGCTTGAAAATCGTACCAACATGTTTGGTGTGATAGGCCAAATCAAATTTGTCTTCGATCTCTTCCACAGACATAACGGCCATAACGTCAGAATCCGCCTTAAGTTCAGTCAAGAAATCAGCGCCTTGTTCCCAAACCCGCATCGCATTGCGCTGAACCAAGCCATAGCTGTCCTCGCGGCTGACACCTTTTTGAGTGAGGGCCAACAAAACCCGCTGCGAATGCACCAAACCGCGAAATTTGTCCATATTTATGATCATATTGTCTGGATAAATCACCAGCTTTTCGATCACACTGGTGAGGCGGGCCAAGGCAAAATCGAGCGTGATGGTGGCATCTGGTCCGATTGCACGTTCAACGGAGCTATGCGAAATATCCCGTTCATGCCAAAGTGCGACATTTTCCATTGCAGGTACCACGCACATGCGCACGATACGGGCCAAGCCAGTGAGATTTTCTGTCAATATTGGATTGCGCTTGTGTGGCATGGCGGAGCTGCCTTTTTGGCCCTTGGAGAAGAATTCTTCCGCCTCCAAAACCTCTGTCCTCTGCATGTGACGAATTTCGATAGCGACATTCTCGATTGAGCTTGCCACAACGCCAAGCGTTGCGAAGAATGCTGCATGGCGATCTCGTGGGATCACTTGGGTGCTGATGGGTTCGGCAGTGAGGCCCAACTGCGCGCAGACATGCTCTTCTACAAAGGGATCAATGTTTGCGAAGGTGCCCACTGCGCCAGAGATAGCGCCAGTTGCAATCTCAGCTCGCGCGGTGCGTAGGCGTATCAAATTGCGGTTCATTTCGGCATAGAAACGCGCAAAGGTCAGGCCCATAGTGATAGGTTCGGCGTGAATTCCATGGCTCCGACCAATGCGGATAGTGTCCTTATGCTCTAACGCGCGACGCTTCAAGGCGGCAAGCAAGGCTTCGAGATCGGCGATCAGAATATCAGCAGCACGGGTCAACTGCACATTGAGAGTTGTGTCTAAAACATCAGAGCTGGTCATGCCTTGATGCACAAAGCGCGCCTCGTCACTGCCTATTATATCGGCCAGATGGGTCAAAAATGCGATGACGTCATGTTTTGTGATTGCTTCGATAGCGTCAATCTTGGCCACGTCAAACTCAGCATCCTTGGCTTTCCAAACCGCATCTGCGCTGGCCTGTGGGATCACCCCAAGTTTGGCCTGTGCGTCACAGGCATGAGCTTCAATCTCATACCAAATGCGAAATTTGCTTTTGGCGGACCATATGTCAACCATTTCTGGGCGGGAATAACGTTCGATCATGGGATCAAAGCCTTTTGGATTGGGGAGTGATTGGCCGTTTCATAGACTGCTGGGCTTCGAGTTTCAAGCACATGGGGGTGGCTGCTGATGATCGATCTGGTTCCAAAACCAAGATTGATTGAGGCCTACAACATTTATGTTATGACAGCGTGAAAAAAACTTTAACTGCTAGATTTGTGGTGATTAGAAATAGGGTGTCAGGCGCGTGAATTCTCAGGACAATCATCAGAGTTTCATACCTCTAAAATTCGAAGATTTCACCGAATGCTTTTGGAATATTTCTCGCCAAATCATCGATCATAGCCAAGGATCTCAGCTCACATTTACAGGTCGTTGTGAAGTGTCAGATGGGTGGTATCGTGAGTCGGGGCAGTTGGTGTTGGCGGATGGGCAAGTCATCTCAAGCACCCGCCGTTACCTCTGGAAGGCTTGCACGGGCGGGGTGGACGTGCATTTTGATGACGAACAATTTTTTCACCGGATTGACTTGGCCAGCGCCGCATCACAGGCACGGCACTTTTGTGACCCTGACGATTACACAGTCTCTTATGATTTTTTGCAATGGCCGGTCTGGACATCGCTCTGGAGGGTCAAAGGACCACGAAAACAATATAAGATGCTCAGTATTTACCGTAAAGTTGAGCTTTGAGTGCTTGCAACCAACTATCACCAAAGGCTAAACGTAGCGTGACAAATCAAATGAGGGACTTCAAACATGACCACCACCATACATAATAGCGTTCTTGCAGAAGTGATTTTGCCTCGAACTGGGCAGGCGATGCGGGTCAAACAAATTATTTTAGTTCTTGCTGGTATTGCCGCATTAGCTCTAGCTGCTAAGATAAAAATACCAATGATCCCGGTTCCGATGACCATGGGCACCTTTGCTGTTCTGAGCATTGGTGCTGCTTATGGTATGCGCTTGGGGCTGGCCACAATCATCGGTTATATGCTGATTGGTGCTTTGGGCTTTGATGTTTTCGCAGGCTCTAGCGCTGAGACCTTTGGCATGACTTATATGATGGGCGGTACAGGTGGCTATTTGGTCGGCTACGTTCTGGCCGTTTTGGCTTTGGGCTATGCAGCGCGCCAACGCTGGGACCGTTCCATTGGTAAAATGGCTTTAGCAATGATTTTGGGAAATATATTGATATATGTGCCGGGTTTAATTTGGTTGGCTGTGCTTTATGGCACCGACGCCCCAATCTTTGCTTGGGGCCTGACACCATTCCTTCTGGGTGATTTGGTTAAACTGGCCTTAGCCGCTTTGCTTTTGCCTGCTATTTGGCGATTTGTAGGCGCTGCGCGTAAATAACTTGTCGGATAGTTTTTAAGTGAAAAGGCGTAACATTGGTTGCGCCTTTTTTATTGGTTTAAGTATTGCTAAGTTTAGGGCTACCACCCCATCAAAACAGTATCGAACTCATAGGTGGCAAGGTTTTTGAAGCCGTCTTCAGTGATCAAAATTTGGTCTTCCAGCTTGATTGAAAAATTATCAGCCTCGGGGGACACCAGCGCCTCCACGCAGATGACCATGCCGGCCTCTAGCTCATACTTAAAGGCGCCATCAACCAACTGGTCAGGGTAGGCGGTCAGGGGCCATTCATCGCACAGACCCACACCATGCAACCATATTTCTGCGCCTGATAATTCTCATTCAGGCGGTGGTCGTTTTTCGACAAACTACGCATCGATACACCGGGGGCCAGCATCTGCATATTGGTGCTGTCGGTGGCGTATCGGATGTTGAGTGGGTAAAACACCACTAGCACACCGTAGTCGCGGGCATTGATGCCCTGCACCAGCCTTTGATGGCGAAATCCGCGCATTTATTGGATATTGGGCAGATTCAGTTCAGCTTTGGCCGATTCATCGAAGCCCAGTTTGGTTGGGCCTATTTAAACCTGATCCATATCATTGGGGGTGTTGTCGCCGGTTATGGCGCCTTTGGTTGGGTCAATTTTACGGGTCTCGTTAAATATCTATATCAAGGCTGGCCTCTCTATACTCCGCAAGATTGCGTTTGCGGATTGGCTGTGTCAGGTTTGTTTGCGACATCGCTTTTTTAATAATCCACCCTGTGAGCCTTATAATATGCCTGAAATTCTACAAACACGCATTCCCTATGACGTGAGCACCAAGAAGAATTTGCCTGGAATTGCTCCATTGGCTAAGGAGGGCTGGTTGATCGAGGATGAGGCTTTCGCGGGCCAAATGGCGGAGCGGGATCGCCTTCTCGCACAGATGCCCGAGCGGGTGTTTGCAGATGCAGGAGCCACGCCAGAGGCCAAGCAGGAGGTTTTGGACGAGGTTCTGGCGTTGCTGCGCAACCGCGCGTCCTATCAGGTCAACCTGAGTGATGTGATCCGCCCGGATGGGGTGCGGGTGCCTTTGGATGGAGATCCATTGCTGATCGCTGCGCAATTGGTGCAAGAGGATCTTTGTCTGCATGAAAAGCATGGTGATGAGCATGTTTTGACCGCTGCGGTCTTATGCTTTCCTGCTAGTTGGACTTTAGACGAGAAAATTGGACGCCCCTTGAGCGGGGTACATGCGACAGTGGATGAGTATAACACTGATATTGCCAAGCGTGTGCAGCGATTGTTTGATGGCATCCAAGCGGGCCGTCCGATGTGGCGCTTTAATGTGCTGCAATATGTGCGCCCTGATTTGTTCCAGCCTCGGCGCGAAAATGATGCGCGCAGCACGGATGAAGATTATGGTAGGGGGGCGTATACGCGCACCGAACATCAAGCTTTGGTGCGTATGCCAAAGTCGGGAGCGGTGTTGTTTGCCATTCATACCTATGTGGTGAAACAGCCCGCACAGATCGATCTCTAAGCTCTCTGGCTTTAGCCATAAAAAAAGGCGCCCATTTATGGACGCCTTTTAAGACTGAGTGCTGCAGAGTTAGCAACTGTAATACATGCCGAATTCTACTGGGTGAGGCGTGTGCTCATAGTGCAAAACTTCTTCCATTTTTAATTCGATGTAGCCTGCTATTTGATCTTCAGTGAACACGCCACCTTCAGTCAAAAAGCCCATGTCTGCTTTTAATTCTTCCAGCGCTTCGCGTAGCGAACCACAAACTGTTGGGATATCAGCCAATTCTTCTGGTGGCAGATCGTAAAGATCTTTGTCAGACGCTTCACCCGGATGTATTTTATTTTTTATACCGTCGAGACCTGCCATTAACAAAGCAGCAAAGCAAAGGTAGGGGTTTGCCGCTGGATCAGGGAAGCGAGCTTCAACGCGTTTGGCGCTCGCTGATTCTGCCCACGGGATCCTAACACAACCCGAACGGTTACGTGCAGAATAGGCCCGCAAGACAGGGGCCTCAAAGCCTGGAATTAAACGTTTGTAGCTGTTTGTTGCAGGGTTAGTAAATGCGTTCAATGCTTTCGCATGTTGGAGAATACCACCAATAAAATAAAGCGCTTCATTGGAAAGATCTGCATATTTGTCACCGGCGAAAAGTGGCTTGCCACCTTTCCAGATCGACATGTTTACGTGCATTCCAGTACCGTTGTCGCCTGCGATAGGCTTTGGCATGAATGTAGCTGATTTTCCGTAGGCGTGGGCAACATTATGAATTACATATTTGTATTTCTGCAACTCATCTGCTTGATGCGTCAGCGTACCAAATATAAGCCCCAACTCATGCTGACAGCTGGCCACCTCGTGGTGATGTTTGTCTACCTTCATGCCCATGCGCTTCATAGTAGAAAGCATTTCACTACGGATATCTTGCGCATCGTCAATTGGATTTACAGGGAAATATCCACCTTTAACGCCTGGGCGGTGGCCCATATTGCCCACTTCATAGGCGCTGTCTGTATTCCAAGACGCGTCTACAGCATCAACTTCGTAAGAAACTTTGTTAATTTTGTTTTCAAACCGGACATCATCAAATAGAAAAAACTCAGCTTCAGGGCCCATATAGGCTACGTCGCCGATACCTGAAGAAATTAGGTATGCTTCGGCGCGTTGCGCACAGCCACGTGGGTCGCGCGCGTAGCTTTCACCCGTGTCAGGCTCAACCACGGTGCAGTGGATACATACAGTTTTTTCTGCATAAAACGGATCGAGATAGGCGGATGATGCATCCGGCATAAGTTTCATGTCAGATTCTTCAATTGATTTCCATCCCGCAATGGAAGAGCCATCAAACATGAAGCCGTCTGCAAGAAAATCTTCGTCTACCTGATCCGCGCAAACCGTCACGTGCTGCATCTTACCACGGGGATCAGTGAAGCGGATATCAACGTATTCGATGCCTTCGTCAGCAATCATGGTTAAAAGAGCTTTGCTCATGGATTGTCTCTCCTTTTAAGCGTTATTAAATAGCGTCATCGCCGGTTTCACCGGTGCGAATGCGAATGGCTTGTTCAACTGTCGATACAAAAATCTTTCCATCACCAATTTTGTCCGTCCTAGCGGCGTTGGTGATTGCTTCAATTGCTGTCTCGACCATATTATCAACCAGAACGACTTCAATTTTTACTTTTGGCAGAAAATCTACAACATATTCGGCGCCACGATACAATTCTGTATGGCCTTTTTGTCTGCCAAATCCTTTAACCTCAACAACAGACAAGCCTTGTACGCCAATATCTTGCAGAGCTTCTTTTACTTCGTCCAGTTTGAACGGTTTTATAATGGCGTCGATCTTTTTCATTTGGATACTCGCTGTAGAAGTTTCGATTTTGGAGTTTCACCTTTTAAGTGCTCGGGCAATTACTCAAGTATCAGATAGCGCAAGAATAACACATATCAGAACTACACAGCCTAAATTTTAGGCACTAAGTTTATTTTTTAAGCACAGGTGAATCTGTCAAGGATAGTAAACATTCTTTACGGCCGTAATCTCTCTGGTGGAGCCTATAATTCTATCTATTTTCAAATGATGTCAAAATTAGCCCGAAAACTATCATTTTCCTCTCGCATCCTTGTTCGAGCTTTGTTAGAGAGCCTCGAAATATGGCGGCACCTAGTGGCTGTCACATACTTTTGCGGGTATGGCGAAATTGGTAGACGC
The DNA here is from genome assembly GCA_000981705.1 of Rhodobacteraceae bacterium ASP10-04a. Taxonomy (GTDB): domain Bacteria; phylum Pseudomonadota; class Alphaproteobacteria; order Rhodobacterales; family Rhodobacteraceae; genus Planktomarina; species Planktomarina antarctica. Next base: position 95,017 of record LAQD01000034.1, on the reverse strand, counting down.
ACTAGATTTAGGTTCTAGCGCCGCAAGGCGTGGGGGTTCAAGTCCCTCTACCCGCACCATAGTTTGAAAAGGGATTTAACATGCAGGTCACTGAGACCCTGAACGAAGGCTTAAAGCGCGGTTATACTATAGTTATAACAGCCGCTGAGTTGGCTACAAAAGTTGATGAAAAACTGGTTGAAGCCCGGCCTGATATTGAGATGAAGGGCTTCCGTAAAGGTAAAGTACCTATGGCTTTGCTTAAAAAACAGTATGGTCAACGATTGATGGGCGAAGCGATGCAAGAAAGCATCGACGGCGCCATGGCGAAGCACCTGCAAGACAGCGGCGATCGCCCAGCAATGCAACCGGCCGTTAAAATGACTAACGATGACTGGAAAGAGGGCGAAGACATTAATGTTGAAATGTCATATGAAGCTTTGCCAACCATTCCTGAGGTTAATCTGAAGAAGATAAAACTCGACAAGTTGATTACGAAACCTGATGAGACTTCAGTTAATGAAGCTCTGGCTAATTTAGCAGAGACTGCTCAAGATTTTGATGATCGTAAAAAGGGCTCGAAGGCCAAGGACGGTGATCAGGTTACGATCAATTTTCTCGGTAAAGTCGATGGAGAACCGTTCGATGGCGGTGAGGCTGAAGACTACCCATTAGTTTTGGGATCTAATTCCTTCATACCCGGCTTCGAAGAGCAGCTGATAGGCGCTAAAGTCGAAACAGATATCGAAGTTAAAGTTACCTTCCCAGCAGAATATGGTGCTGAAAATCTTGCGGGAAAAGATGCAATTTTTGAATGTAAGGTTAAAGCTGTTAAAGCCCCTAAGGCAGCTGAAATCAACGATGAGCTGGCCAAAAAGTTTGGTGCCGAAGATCTTGCTGGTCTAAAGGTTCAAATTTCTGAGCGCCTAGAGTCTGAATATGCGGGTGCTGCCCGAGCTGTACAAAAACGCGGCCTGCTTGACGCTCTAGATGAAATGGTAAAATTTGAACTCCCGCCTTCATTAATCGAAGCTGAAGCTGGTCAGATTGCGCACCAGATGTGGCATGATGAGAACCCTGAAGTCGAGGGTCATGACCATCCTGACGTGACGCCAACAGATGAGCATAATTCTCTTGCAGAACGCCGTGTGCGCCTAGGTTTGCTTTTGGCTGAGTTGGGCCAAAAAGCTGATATTCAAGTTACTGATGCCGAAATGACGCAAGCTATGATGAATCAAGCCCGCCAATACCCCGGTCAAGAGCGTGAATTCTTTGAATTTGTACAGAAAAATCAGCAAATGCAACAGCAAATGCGCGCGCCGTTGTTTGAAGATAAGGTAGTTGACTATGTATTCGAGCTGGCAACAATCACAGATAAAGAGATAACCAAAGATGAATTACAGAAGATTGTTGAAGCTCTCGAAGAAGAATAATCTATAAATATTACCGACACCTAGTCTGGCGAAGGATCAGGTGTCGGTTAGGCCAAGCGTTAACGAAAAATCCTCCCTATAAAAAATATATAGTTATTTAAGTTCAGCTTGCGTCAAAGTTTGGCTCAAATCTGTGTGCGGTAGACGAGCGTTTTGGATAGTGATTAATTTGTCAATTTTAATATATGCAAAAGAAAAGCGCCACCTTAACGTAAGGCGGCGCTAAATCATCTGGCAAGGTAAGAAAGGATTAAACCCCGTCTTCAGCATTTACTTCCTGAGATGTTGTACTTTGTTCATCATCACCAAAATCGTCCATACCAGCTGAGCCAATGTCGTCGAACAGTTCCTGAATTTCGAACTCGGCAGCAGCTTCTTCTTCGGCAGCTAGATCTTGGATAGATTTCCCAGCCGCTTGAAGCTTAGCTTCTTCAGCAGAACGTGCAACATTTAGCTCGATTTTGGCTTCTACTTCCGGGTGTAGAACCACCGAAAGATCATGGATTCCTAAATCCTTTATAGGCGCCATTAAAACTACCTGTTTCTTGTCGAGGCTGAAACCAGCTTCAGAAGCTGCATCGGCAGCGTCACGCGTCGTGACTGAGCCATAAAGCGAACCTGCATCAGAAGCTGAGCGAATCACAACAAACTGTTGTCCATTCAGTTTTTCAGCTAGGGATTCTGCCTCGACTTTAGTCTCCAGATTACGTGCTTCCATCTGTGATTTTTTAGCTTCAAAGCTAGCAATATTTGCTTCAGAGGCTCTCAGCGCTTTGCCCGTCGGAATTAGGAAATTCCGCGCAAATCCCTGTTTCACATTTACTACATCGCCCATTTGGCCCAATTTGGCCACGCGTTCCATAAGGATAATTTGCATGTGCTTAGCTCCCTATTTCACAGCATATGGCAGCAAGGCTAAGAAACGAGCACGTTTGATGGCGCGAGCCAATTCACGTTGTTTCTTTGCTGAGACTGCGGTGATACGAGACGGCACAATTTTTCCACGCTCAGAGATGTAGCGTTGAAGCAAACGTGTGTCTTTATAATCAATATTCGGGGCATTATCACCAGAGAAAGGACAGACCTTCCGGCGGCGGAAAAATGGTTTTGTTCCCATAACTTAGCGCTCCTTATGTCCGACGTTCGCGGCGTTCGCCACGATCACCGCGATCACCACGGTCGTCACGTTTTTGCATTTGAACAGATGGGCCTTCTTCATGGCCGTCCACGCGGATTGTCAACAAACGCATGACATCTTCATGCAGAGCCATCAGACGCTCCATTTCTTTTACAGCTACGGCAGGCGCGTCTGTTTTAAGAAAGGCGTAATGGCCTTTACGGTTTTTGTTAACTTTATACGCCATGGTTTTGACGCCCCAATATTCATGCTCAACAACGGAACCGCCGTTTTCGCTGAGAATACTAGAAAACTCTTCAATCAATGCCTCGGCCTGTGTGTTCGACAGGTCCTGACGCATGATGAAGACATGCTCATAAAATGACATGTGCTTTCCTGTTTTTTAGGTGCGCTTCAAAGATCAGGTTTTAGACCGCAGCCTGATCACGAGAGGCCGCACGGGAAAATATATTCTGCGGATAGTTGCGGATGCCATAAGTGGCGCCAGTGCGCAAGGAGATTGGCTAATATAATATAATTTTAGATAGTTTGTGAGTGTGGGTATTAATTGCCCAAAGGGCATATGGATAAACGTACTATTTGGCTGCTGGCGACCTCTATTCTCAGTTAAACCGTTGCGTGAAGCGGGGGCAGCGGATAAACTAAAAACATAAAGTTTTACAAGAGGATCAAGCATGCAGGCATTTGTTTTTCCGGGCCAAGGAGCTCAGACGGTTGGCATGGGGCAGGCTTTAGCCTCCAACTACCCCGCCGCTAGGGCTGTCTTTGAAGAAGTTGATGATGCGCTTGGACAAAACCTTTCTGCTTTGATTTGGGAGGGTGACATTGAAACGCTTACCCTAACCGCTAATGCACAGCCCGCTTTGATGGCAACATCTTTGGCTGCCCTGCATGCTTTGAAGGCTGAGGGTGTGACATTAAATACTGCTGCGTTTGTGGCTGGTCACTCGTTGGGTGAATATTCTGCGCTTGCGGCTGCCGGGGCAATTTCGCTAGCGGACACGGCTCGTTTATTGCGGATCCGTGGAACTGCGATGCAGGAGGCCGTGCCTGTTGGTGTTGGTGCCATGGCTGCAATTTTGGGTTTGGACTTTGCTACTGTAACAGAGGTTGCGAAAGCGGCTGCGCAAGGTGAAGTTTGCCAAGCGGCAAATGACAACGATCCAGGCCAGGTCGTAGTCTCGGGCAACAGGGCTGCTGTGGAGCGGGCACTGAATTTAGCCGAGGAAGCTGGTGCAAAACGTGCGTTGTTGCTGCCTGTAAGCGCTCCGTTTCATTGTATTTTGATGGAACCGGCAGCGGACCGGATGGCGTCTGCGCTGATGGAGGTTAATATTTCTACGCCTGTTTTGCCATTAGTGGCTAATGTGAGGGCGTCAGCGGTTAGCGATCCCGCAGTGATACGCTCTTTGTTGATTGAGCAAGTAACGGGAGCGGTACGCTGGCGCGAGTCTGTGATGTATTTAGCTTCTCAAGGCGTAACTGAGGTTTGGGAGATTGGAGCGGGTAAGGCTTTGTCGGGCATGATTCGAAGAATTGACCGCACTATAACGTGCAAAACTATTGGCACCCCTGAAGATATTGCCAAGGCTTTGGAGGTTCCTACCGAATAGCGGTGTGGTAGGGATATAGGCGAGATATCTAAAACTAGGTTTCCTCTTTAAGCCCACTAACAAAAGTATCAAAATTAGGAGAGTTATATGTTCCGTTTGGATGGAAAAAACGCATTAGTTACTGGAGCCTCCGGCGGCATCGGTGGTGAGATTGCAAAAACGCTGCATGCAGCTGGCGCAATCGTTGCGTTGTCTGGCTCGCGAATTGCACCCTTGGAGGCTTTGGCGGCTGAGCTAGGTGACAGGGCACATGTTTTACCGTGTAACTTGTCAGATCCTGAAGCTGTCACTGCTTTGCCCAAGCAAGCTGCTGAGGCTATGTCCAGTATTGATATTTTGATCAATAATGCCGGTGTGACCCGTGATAACCTTTTTATGCGCATGACTGATGAAGAATGGGATTCCGTCTTGAATATTAATCTCACCAGTACCATGCGTCTGTGCAAAGGTGTGCTGCGCGGTATGATGAAGGCGCGTTGGGGCCGGATCGTAAATGTCTCTTCTATCGTGGGATCCACAGGTAACCCTGGCCAAGCCAATTATGCAGCGTCAAAAGCGGGCGTTGTGGCTATGTCCAAATCGCTGGCCTATGAAGTGGCTACCCGGGGTATTACGGTCAACTGCGTGGCCCCAGGCTTCATAACAACTGCTATGACTGAAAAGCTTACTGATAATCAAAAATCTGGAATTTTGACCCAAGTGCCTGTGGGGCGTATGGGTACTGCCGGTGAAATTGCTGCGGCGGCATTGTATCTTGCAAGTGACGAAGCTGCCTATGTGACTGGTACAACTCTGCATGTGAACGGTGGTATGGCTATGCTTTAGTGTCTTTCTGCCTATTTCAGGTTATCCCTTACAAAACATTTGCCCCTAGGCAAACCTGTGCTATAGGCGGCCTAACGGCGTGCACTGCACTTTAATATTCGCACATCGCCCCCCCCCTAAACTAACGGGGATCCACCGCTTCTATATTGGAGCACCTCAAGATCGTAGCCATGCTGCGGAGAACCACGGGCTAAGGCCTAGGAACTAATAAGGACCTGAGATATGAGCGATGTAGCTGACCGCGTTAAGAAGATCGTTGTAGAACACCTGGGTGTTGAAGAGGATAAGGTTGTTGAAAATGCGTCCTTTATCGATGACTTAGGCGCAGATAGCCTGGATACAGTCGAATTGGTTATGGCTTTCGAAGAAGAATTCGGAATTGAGATTCCAGATGACGCTGCTGAAACAATTCAGACGTTTGGTGATGCTGTAAAGCATATCTCTGAAGCAGTTTAACAACTGACTATAGAGTTTTAAGCGGCATCCTATTTAGGGTGCCGTTTTTGTTTAATTATCCAAATAGTTGATGAATTGGGGCTGACCTGTTAACTGATTTAGGCCATAGTTTGTATTGAGATCAAAATTGGAGATCATTATGCGGCGTGTAGTAGTTACTGGGCTTGGAATGGTATCCCCTCTGGCGGATGGGGTTGAAGCAACCTGGGAGCTGTTGCTTGCAGGTAAGTCTGGCGCAGGCCCAATTAAAAAATTTGATGCAAGCGGCGTAGTTACAAAATACGCTTGTGAAGTGCCTCTGGGAGATGGATCCAACGGGACCTTCAATGGCGATAGATACATGGCGCCCAAGGAACAACGCAAAGTTGATGATTTCATCCTTTATGGTATGGCTGCTGCACAGCAGGCGGTTGAAGATAGTGGCTGGCTGCCTAAAGCTCATTCTGACCTTGAACGCACGGGCGTTATGATTGGCTCTGGTATTGGGGGATTACAAACGATTGCGGCCACTGCTTTATTAATCAAAGAAAAAGGTCCGCGCCGGGTATCTCCGTTCTTTATTCCTGGGGCTTTAATCAATCTTGTGTCTGGCCATGTGAGCATTAGATTTGGTTTCAAAGGCCCTAATCATGCTGTTGTGACTGCCTGTTCAACTGGGGCACATGCTATTGGTGATGCAAGCCGACTGATTATGTTCGGTGATGCGGATGTTATGGTAGCAGGTGGGGCTGAAAGCTCAATTTGTGAGATTGGAATTGCAGGCTTCAACGCCTGTAAAGCGCTATCGACGAAAGGGGAAGCAGACCCAACCAAAGCTAGCCGGCCCTATGACATTGATCGTGACGGGTTTGTTATGGGTGAGGGGGCAGGTGTAGTGGTTCTTGAAGAGCTGGAACATGCCAAGGCTCGCGGTGCAAAAATATACGCAGAAGTTTTGGGCTATGGAATGTCAGGCGATGCTTACCACATTACCGCGCCATCTGAGTCAGGCGAAGGCGGCGAACGCTCAATGCGTGCAGCTTTAAAAAACGCGGACCTTCACCCTTCAGATATTGATTATATTAATGCGCATGGTACTTCGACTATGGCGGACACCATAGAACTGGCTGCAGTTGAGCGGTTGTTGGGAAACACTGCATCGAAGGTTACAATGTCCTCGACGAAATCCTCTACTGGCCATTTGCTTGGTGCCGCGGGCGCAATTGAAGCTATCTTTAGTATCTTGGCGATCCGTGATCAGGTAGCCCCGCCGACTATTAATCTTGACAACCCTGCAGTTGATACTGTGATCGATCTCGCTCCGAATATAAAAGTCGAGCGGAAAATCGACGTTGCCTTGTCAAACTCTTTCGGATTTGGTGGTACCAATGCCAGCGTTGTTTTTGGGAAATATAAGTAATATGTGGCGGAACATCGCTTCCAATGCTCTTACAGTTTTTGTCGTTGTATTGTTCCTCCTTGGTGGTTTGGTGACGCTGCTAAAATCACAATATTACAGTCCGGGCCCTTTGGTACAAGCCATTTGCCTTAAGGTGGAGGCGGGTAGCTCTATGTCAAAGGTTGCTGTGCAATTGGATGAGGATGGCGCTGTTTCTAGTAAGAGATTGTTTCATATTGGGGTGGATTATGCGGGTAAAGCAGGTGATCTAAAGGCTGGGAATTTCCTTATTCCTGTGGGTGCATCAATGGCCCAAATTGCTGATCAAATTACCACTAACGGTCGAAATACTTGTGGAACAGAGGTGATCTATCGGGTGGGTGTAACCCGTGATACCGTTTTGGTACGTGAGTTGGACCCTACCACGAGTTCCTATGTGGAAGTTGTGCGCTTTAATCCTGCTGAGGACACCACCCCTGAGGCCTATTCTCGTGTAATAGTGCTAGATGATACCCGCATGCGCGTTGCATTGGCTGAGGGCACCACAAGCTGGCAGATAGTAAAGGCGTTAAAGTCTATTGATATTTTGGATGGAGATATCTTTGAGGTCCCTTTAGAGGGGTCTCTAGCTCCAGACAGTTACGAAATAAAAACTGGTGATATGCGTGTTGATGTTTTGTCCAAAATGGCAGTAGCGCAAGACCTTCGTCTTTCAGAGGTTTGGGCGAGACGTGATAAAAATACTCCAGTGAAGACAATCGATGAGCTTCTTGTGCTTGCTTCGATCATTGAAAAAGAAACTGGAGTATCGGACGAAAGGTTTCAAGTTGCCTCTGTCTTTGTTAATAGATTGAATAAAGGCATGCCTTTGCAAACGGACCCCACTGTTATTTATGGAATTACGATGGGAAAAGGCCCGCTTGGTCGTGGGTTACGTAAAAGTGAGCTGCGCAGAGATACTCCTTGGAACACCTACGTAAACCGTGGTTTACCACCAACACCGATTGCTAACCCTGGACTTGCAAGCCTTCAGGCTGCTTTGGCGCCAATGGATACAGATTATATTTATTTTGTAGCAGATGGTACTGGAGGTCATGCCTTCGCTGTGACCCTAAAAGACCACAATCGAAATGTGGTAGCGTGGCGTAAAATTGAAGCAGAGCGTAACCAGTAAGGCCATCTAATCTAAATAACGCCGTTTAGTTAAATTCACTTCCCGTTTTCCCTTTATATTAAATCTGCAAGAAAGAGTTAGATACTGCCTGTCTTGATGGTTATTCGGTCATGCAAAAACTTTAGATATATTGCTGCAATGATCAGACATTACAGTAAAGGGTATCAATATTAAGAAGCCTCCCATAGCCACCTAATAGTCAAGGTCATATACAATACCTCAAGTTGGGCTCCCTATATCGCGATATGGATTGAAAGCCTTGGCATTCTGCGTACTTCATCTATAGTTAATTAGTAGAATTAAGGGATAACGCTATGGCGCAGACTGTTGCAGAAGTTGGGGTATTAGATCCTGTTTGGGCTAAAGTAGTCAGGGAAGCTCAATTTGCTTTGGAAAAAGAGCCACTCTTGGGCGCTATGATCCATTCTAGCATTCTTCATCACAGCAGTTTAGAGCAGGCCCTGTCCTACCGCATTGCGTTGAAGCTTGCCTCGCCCGAGATGCCCGAGCAAATGCTGCGAGAAATCTCGGATCATGCGATTAAAGAAGGTGGCATAGGAGATTTTTCGCGGGCTGATCTAGTAGCGGTGTGCGAACGCGATCCGGCGTGTCATAACTTGACCCAGCCCTTGCTGTTTTTTAAAGGATTCCAAGCTATTCAAGCCTACCGTGTGGGGCATTTCCTATGGATTTCAGGGCGTAAGGATTTGTCTTATTTCTTTCAATCACGGATCTCTGAAGTATTTGGGATTGATATTCATCCAGCGGCTGTGATCGGAAAGGGTATTATGATTGACCACGCCCATTCGATAGTGATTGGGGAAACTGCGGTTGTGGGCAATAATGTCTCCATGCTGCATTCGGTAACCCTTGGAGGCACGGGCAAGCAAGATGATAACCGCCACCCTAAAATTGGCGACGGTGTGTTAATCGGAGCTGGAGCTAAAGTTTTGGGCAATATCAAAGTGGGCCATTGTAGCCGCATTGCGGCGGGATCAGTGGTTTTGCATGAGGTGCCGCCTTGCAAAACCGTGGCAGGCGTACCAGCTAAGATCGTAGGCACCGCTGGTTGCGATCAGCCATCCGTCATGATGGACCAAATTTTGGGATAACTTATTTATGTTAGATTAAGTAAGTCTAGCCACAGGTTCAATCGTACCAGTCACATTATACTTTTAGGTCTCGTTCAGACTAGCATGGCCAAAGGATTTTCAAGGTAGCTAACAATTTCATTGAGTAATTCAGCGCCTAGAGCCCCATCTATTACTCGATGATCAACCGACATAGTGACGGACATCACAGTTGCCACAGACAAGCTGCCATCTTCGAGCACTATGGGGCGCTTTTTCCCTGCTCCAACAGCAAGAATTGCACCTTGTGGTGAGTTGATGACAGCATCAAAATTATCAATGCCCATCATTCCGAGATTTGAGATTGAGAAACTACCGCCTTGGTATTCATGTGGCGCCAGTTTGCGATTACGCGCACGCGCCGCCAGATCTTTCATCTCAACTGCCAGGTGTGACAACGATTTCACTTCAGCGTCTTGTAACACAGGTGTAAATAAACCACCTTCGATTGCTACCGCCACAGAAATATCCGATGCTTCCATCTGCAAAACCCTATCGCCGGCCCAAACAGCATTGGCTCTGGGAACTTTCTGCAAGGCAAGAGCGCAGGCTTTGATGATAAAGTCATTCACTGACGTTTTTACGCCACGTTGCTCAAGCTCTTTATTAATCTCAGTGCGAGCCTTTAATAGTTTATCAAGGTGGATATCTCGTCGCAGGTAGAAGTGCGGAATAGTTTGCTTGGCTTCGGTCAAACGTGCAGCAATAACTTTGCGCATGCCATCCAGTGGCACGGTTTTGAAAGCTCTACCTTGATACATAGCTTCAACAGTGGCTGCATTCGTCGACGTTAGCATTGTCACTTTAGGTGAAGGTGCAGCGATATCTGCGGTTGAGGCAGCAGTGCTCAGGTCTGCCTTAACGATGCGTCCCTTGGGGCCTGTTCCTGTGATAGTTGCCAAGTTCAACCCTTTATTGGCTGCAATACGCCTGGCCAAGGGGGAGCTGAAAATGCGGGTGCCATTAGCGGCTACAGGTGCTGTTGTAGCAGAGACTTGCAGAGTCGGCGCTATTGTCGCAGTGGTCATAAGTGTTGGGGCCTTAGCTGGTACAGTCGCATCTTCGGCATCGCTATCCTCTAGCAAAATTGCAATTGCAGAGTTTACCTTTACATTGGCAGTGCCCTCAGCCACCAAAAGCTTGCTGATAATACCTTCGTCAACGGCTTCAAACTCCATCGTGGCTTTGTCGGTTTCAATTTCGGCAAGGAGATCGCCGGATTGTACAACATCACCTTCGGACACCAGCCATTTGGAAAGTGTACCTTCCTCCATAGTTGGCGAAAGGGCGGGCATAAGAATTTCAAGTGCCATGGGGCGCTCCTTAACGGTAGAGGACTGATTTAGCGGCCACCATCACGTCTTCAGTGGTGACCAAGGCTAATTTTTCTAGGTTAGCTGCGTAGGGCATTGGCACATCTTTACCAGTGCAATTGATGACAGGTGCGTCGAGATAGTCAAAGGCCTCTTGCATTAGCACTGAGGAGATATGACTGCCGATGGAACAAACTGGAAAGCCTTCTTCAATTGTGACGCAACGGTTAGTTTTTTTAACAGAACTTACAACCGTGTCAGTATCGAGCGGTCGTAAACAGCGCAGGTCAATTACCTCAGCACTTAATCCAATTTTACTTAATCTATCAGCAGCTTCCAAGGCATATTTCATGCCAATTCCAAAGCTAACTAGCGTAATGTCGTTACCTTCACGCCAAATACGTGCCTTGCCCAAAGGCACGGTGTAGTCAGGCAAGTCAGGAACTTCAAAGCTTTGGCCGTAAAGAATCTCATTTTCCAAGAAAATTACTGGGTTTGGATCCCGAATGGCCGATTTCAAAAGTCCCTTTGCGTCAGCGGCTGAATATGGCTGAATAACCTTTAAGCCTGGAATATGCGCATACCATGCGGCGTAATCTTGACTATGTTGAGCTCCAACCCGGGCTGCGGCACCGTTGGGGCCACGGAACACCATCGGTGCGCCCATTTGTCCGCCAGACATGTAAAGCGTCTTGGCTGCTGAGTTAATGATCTGATCCATAGCCTGCATGGCAAAGTTGAAGGTCATAAATTCTACAATTGGTTTCAACCCACCAAAAGATGCACCGACAGCGATGCCAGCAAAGCCGTGCTCGGTGATCGGCGTGTCGATTACGCGCTTAGAACCAAATTCATCCAGCATACCTTGGGAAATTTTATAAGCGCCTTGGTATTCTGCAACTTCTTCGCCCATTAGATATACAGTCTCATCTCGGCGCATCTCTTCAGACATGGCATCGCGGATAGCTTCGCGGACAGTTTGGGTTTTGAATGTAGTCCCTTCGGGCAGGTTTTGCTCGGTGATATTGCCTTGTTTTGGGGCAGGCGCAGTTACGGGTAAGGGTACCTTGGTGGTTGATGGGGCATGGGCTACCGAACTTGGAGTAGCAGTAGGAGCCGCGTCGGACATGCTCTCGCCATCTTCCAGCAATATGGCAATAGCAGAGTTAACTGCTATGGCCGCAGTACCTTCAGCAATCAACAGCTTGCCAATAATCCCTTCATCTACAGCTTCAAATTCCATCGTGGCTTTGTCAGTTTCAATTTCTGCTAGAATATCGCCTGAACTAACTTTATCACCCTCGGCCACCAGCCATTTCGCTAATGTACCTTCTTCCATTGTTGGCGAAAGAGCAGGCATTAAGATTTCAATAGCCATGGTTAAGCCTCCGCCTGTGCGTAAATATCTGTCCAAAGTTCTTCTAAAGCTGGTTCAGGACTCTCTTTTGCGAATTCAGCACTTTTATTAACCACTGCCTTAATCTCCTTGTCGATTGTCTTTAAATCGTCTTCAGTGCAATGTTTGCCGGTCAACAGCAGATCGCGGATGTGCTCAATAGCATCTTTTTCTTCTCGTACTTTTTGAACTTCTTCACGGGTGCGGTATTTGGCTGGGTCAGACATCGAATGGCCACGGTAGCGGTAGGTTTTGATCTCAAGGATATACGGGCCCTTTCCGGAACGACAATGTGCCACAGCGGTCTCTCCTGCAGCCTTTACGGCCAGAACATCCATGCCATCAACTGCCTCGCCCGGAATGCCAAAAGCGTGACCACGTTCATAAATTTCTGCGGAAGAAGTGGAGCGTTGCTGTGATGTACCCATCGCGTATTGATTATTTTCAATTACGAAAATCACAGGAAGATCCCAGAGGGCCGCCATGTTAAAGGTCTCATAGACCTGGCCTTGATTGGCAGCGCCATCACCAAAGTAGGTGAAGGTCACGCGGCTATTGCCAAGGTACTTATCTGCAAAGGCCAATCCGGCACCGATAGGTACTTGTGCCCCCACAATACCATGGCCACCGTAGAAATGCTTCTCCTTCGAGAACATATGCATGGAGCCGCCTTTGCCGTTTGAATATCCTCCACTGCGGCCGGTCAGCTCTGCCATAACGCCGTTTGCTTCCATGCCACAGGCCAACATGTGTCCATGATCGCGGTAGGAAGTGACACGCTTGTCGCCGTCCTCTGCCGCCGCTTCTAAGCCCACGACAACAGCTTCTTGTCCAATGTAAAGGTGACAAAAACCACCAATGAGCCCCATACCATAAAGCTGGCCGGCTTTTTCTTCAAAGCGTCGGATGAGAAGCATCTCGCGATAGAAATGCATCAAATCGTCTTTTGATACATTTGCTTTGCTGGTTTTTTTAGCCGCCATTAGGACCTCGTTAAAAATAGTTTAGCGTTAAACTATTTTGTATCACATAAATATATGGAATGGGAGCAAATTATTTTATATATAAATATTATATATGATTCAGTGTATTGTCCGAATAGTTATTGGATCACTATTTCGTCAGGCCGGATAAATCCAAGGATATCTCGGGCTTGCTGGTCCAAAAGGTCGATATCAAGGTAGTGATCTGACAATCGCAAAGTCTTATTTTCTAAAAGGGCTATTGATCTCTGCAGCTGTTTGAAATTCTGAGTTAGGGATTTGGATTCAGATTGGTATTCAGCTCGACGTAAAACTCCATAATCCCCTTGGATTGCTGAAAATATAAAATATGCTGCCAAAGTAAGCGACACAAGGGTGACTGCCAAAGATCCAACAAGGGGAGTGCTGTGATGAATCATTTTCTGCCTTCTGCTTTTTATAGGGTTTTAATAACTATGACATATTGATTCCCTATTGTGAATCCCCTGATTCGTATTTTATCCAGAAATTGATGCTTGTTTGATTTCATTAATAGTTTTGCTCAAAGTTTGATCAAATTCACCATCATTTTGCTGGGCTGAGAGCCCTTCAGTAAGGGCCCGCGAGAAGCTCGCAATTACAGATGTATTTTGCGCCAAACGTTCATTTGCCTCAGCTCTACTATAACCGCCAGATAGTGCTACCACAGACAAAACACGTGGGTGCTTACATAGCTCAAAATAGTGATTAGGTACTTCTGGAAGCGTGAGCTTCAGCATTACGGATTGATTGGAAGGTAGGTTGTCCAACTGCTCAATCAACGCAGCTTTGAGTATTTTTTCTGCTCTGGCTTTATCGGCAATGGTGATGTTTACTTCTGGTTCTAGTATTGGAACCAGCCCCTGGGATGCTATCTGGCGTCCAATTTCAAACTGCTGAGCGACCACTTGATAAATGCCATCACGATTAGCTGCATGGATGACAGATCTCATTTTGGTTCCAAAAATCCCAAGCTTGGTAGCACGTACCAGCAGGTTATCCAAATTGGGGATAGTTTTGAGAAGTTGCACGTCGTCCGCAGTGTCTAGCAATCCTGTGTCGACTTTTAAAAACGGCACTACGCCACGATTTTTCCAGAGATAGGTTGGGGCGGATTTTCCTTCAAATTCGCGGTCCATTGTGTCTGCAAACAGGATGGCTCCTACAACTTTTTGTCCTATGAAATTGGGGGATTTCACGATGCGGGTACGCATCTCATGGATCAGGTTATACATATCGGCATCAGAGGCGAATAAATCTTGCTCAATACCATAAGCAGCTAGTGCTTTGGGAGTTGAGCCACCGCTTTGGTCCAGCGCAGCAATGAAGCCTTGGCCTGCACGAATTAAGTCTATTTGCTCTTGATTTGCCATGTTGTGAACCCACCCAAAGTTAAAGCTATACTTCGGGCATATGGTGCTTGGATCGAAGCTTCAATATTGTTGGCGCTAACGGTCTGTAATTAAATTAACTTAGGTGATCAAGGCTGCTACACCTGGTAAATCTTTGCCCTCCATCCACTCTAAAAAAGC
>LAQD01000034.1:71340-80590 GCA_000981705.1 Rhodobacteraceae bacterium ASP10-04a | reverse complement strand
CCAGCTACAGAGATTAGTCTGCCTAATTTGGTTAGGGTGGCTGCAGCTTGTGCGGCGGCGTTTGTGGCACGGTCAAACGGTTCCAGCTCAAACGCGCCCAAAGGTCCATTCCAAATCACGGTGTGTGCTTGTGCAAAACATGCTCCAATACGCGCGACGGTTTCGTCACCTGCATCCAAAATCATGGCGTCGCTTGGGCAAGCGTCAGCGCCCACAGTTTCGTAATCTACGTGGGCGGCAAAGCTGCGTGCAACCACCACATCAGATGGTAAGATAATCTCACAGCCTAATTTTTCAGCCGCGGCTAAAATATCGCGTGCGGTATCGGCTAGATCATGCTCACAAAGGCTTTTGCCCACCTCATTGCCGAGAGCAGCTAAAAACGTATTAGCCATTCCACCCCCAATTACCAAGTGATCCACCTGGCCGACCAAATTGCTAAGTAAATCAAGCTTTGACGATACTTTTGCCCCGCCCACAACCGCGACAACGGGCCGTTGTGGTGTGCTCAAAGCAGCGTGTAAAGCACCCAACTCTTCGGCCAACAACCTACCTGCACATGCCGGCCGCAAACGGGCAAGGGCCTCGGTGGAAGCGTGGGCGCGATGGGCCACAGAAAAAGCGTCATTGCAGTAAATATCGCCTAACTCTGCCAGTTGTTCCGCCAGAGCTGAGTCGTTTTGCTCTTCACCGGGCTCAAAACGGATATTTTCAATCAAAACTACCTGGTTTTTAGCGAAGGTGATGGTTTCGCGCGCTGCGGCCAATGTGGTAAATTTTACTGGCATTCCAAGAGCCGCCTCCAAGGCGGGTAGGGTGACGGAGAGAGACATGTCAGGCACCTGCTTCCCCTTGGGACGCCCAAAATGAGCAATCAATATGGGGGTGCCACCGGCTTGTAGGATATGTTGCACTGTGGGCACTATACGGTCAATACGAGTGGTATCACTTACAATGCCATTCTTAGTGGGCACATTGATGTCGACCCGGGTCAATACGCGTTTTCCCATCAGATCCATCTCGTCCAGTGTTTTCCAGTCCATCGCCTTGCTCCTGTATTTATTGTCCTGTTAACATCTGATATCGTGGTCATGGTCAACCGGTTGGGCCTTTTCCTTTGCTGCAAACCTCATTAAGTTGGCATGCAAATCAAAAGGAGCGACCCAATGGCCGAAATTAAAGATCCCGAAAACACAATATTGATGGAACTCAAAGATGGCACCGTTACCATCGAACTTTTGCCCGACGTGGCGCCGCTGCATTGCGAACGGATGAAGGATCTCGTGCGTACTGGACAATATGACAATGTGGCGTTTCACCGAGTTATTGATGGCTTCATGGCCCAAACTGGCGATGTTCAGCATGGTAATATGGAAGATAATTTCAATCTGCGTTCTGCGGGTACGGGGGCATCAAGCCTGCCGAATGTACGTGCGGAATTCTCCAAGCTCCCCCACGACCGTGGCACTATTGGCGCTGCACGTTCGCAAAGCCCTGATTCCGCAAATAGCCAATTTTTTATCAACTTCTCTGATAATAACTTCCTGAATGGCCAGTATACTGTCTATGGCCGGGTTATCTCTGGTATGGAACATGTGGATGCGATTACCCGTGGTGAACCTGCACCCAACCCCGACCGCATGATCAGCATGAAAGTTGCAGCCGATGCGTAGGCTTGCTTTCCTTCTGGCATTGATGGCCGGCCCGGCATTTTCCGCGGGTCTTGAAATCAAGGTGGCAGGCGAGAGTGTGAACGGCACGATCAAGATCGACCTATTGGAAGATCTGGCGCCTTTGCATGCTGCACAGATCACCGCTCTTGCGGCTGACGGCGCATATGATGGTGTTGTGTTTCACCGCGTAATCAATGGCTTCATGGCACAAACGGGAGATGTGCAATTTGGTAAGGACCCGAGCGACATGTCGCGTGCTGGCATGGGTGGATCAGACCTTGCGAATATCCCTGCTGAGTTTTCTGACGTCCCCTTTGACCGCGGGGTCGTTGGTATGGCGCGTTCGCAAAGCCCTGACAGTGCTAACAGTCAATTTTTTATCATGTTTGCTCCCGGTTATTTTCTCAATAATCAATACACAGTGATTGGGCGCGTGACTGAAGGCATGGATATAGTTGATGTACTTAAGCACGGCGATCCACGCACGGGAGCTATCGATGGCAAACCTGACGTAATGCAGACTGTTTTTATTACTGATTAGAAGCCAGTGTTTACTTTAGAAAAGAGCGTGAAGAAATACTTTTCACGCTCTTTTCCGCTTCGACTGAGGTCACTAACTGCTTAATTAGCCATCAAAATTAGCGATTTCTACTAGTTTGAGGGCAGTTGCGCGTAGTTTAGCAATCTCGGTCAAATTGACTGGATCAGTTTCAAAGTCACCCCAGCTTTGTACCAACGGCGCGGCTTTCGTACCCGGGGCTACTGGATATTCGAAGTTCTCTGTAGCATAGATTTTTTGAGCTTTGGGTGATGACAAAAATTCCATTAATTGGATCGCTAATTCTTTATTTGGTGCCGCTTTCGTGAGTGCGACACCTGAGACGTTAACATGTGTGCCGCCGTCTTCAAATATTGGAAATTCAATAGAGGCAGATTTTGCCCAAGCTGATTGTTCCGGATCGGCAAGCATTTTACCCATATAATAGGTATTTCCCAGTGAGATATCGCATTCCCCAGACCAAATAGCTTTGATCTGTGCGCGGTCGTTCCCCTGAGGCTTTCGTGCTAGATTTTTTTTAATGGCTTTTAACCAAGTCAGTGTATCGGCTTCATTATGATGGTATAGATGGGCTGCAGCTAGGGCCAAAGTATAAGGATGGGTACCTGATCGCGTACAAATACGTCCTTTCCATTTAGGGTTTGCCAAATCTTCATAAGTAGTGATCTCTCCAGGCGCTACGCGGTCTTTGGAGGCATAAATGATGCGCGCACGAGTGGTGAGGCCAAACCAATGGCCGTTGGGATCCCTAAAGTCTGATGGAATGTTATTGTTAATAGAATTGTTCTGCAGTGGTTGGGTTAACCCAGCCTCGACCACTGCATATAGCCGAGAAATATCTACAGTGAAGACCAAGTCTGCTGGTGATCTACTACCTTCTGCGCGCAGGCGTTCAATCAGACCCTTTTTTAGAAAAGCAACGTTTACAATAATCCCAGTAGCTTCAGTAAATGCGTCTGTTAGTGGTGCTATCAAATGTGGTTGCCTATACGAATAGACATTAACTTCTTCAGCGGTTGTCGGTGTTGAAAGCATGCAAAATGAAAGCAGAGTGGCGGCGCAAGCATGAGGTTTCATATTAGTCTCCAGAAAAAATTTTAATGGTTATTAATTGATTTAAATAGTGATAGTCAATACCTGACTAAAATAATCAGATTATTTTTCTTCCTTTTTGACCTCATCCCACAATGCATCCATTTCTAATAGATTTGAATATGACGGCGTAGTATTTCTCTCATTAAGTTTTCTCTCTACCTCATTGAATCGTCGTGTAAATTTTTTTCCAGCATCATGTAGGGACTGCTCTGGATCAATATTCATATGCCGCGCAAGATTGGCCATAACAAACATTAAATCACCAAATTCTTCATATTGATGTTTGGGGTTTTTGGCCTCTGTCAATTCAAGTATTTCTTCACGTACCTTGTCCAAAACCTGTTCAATTTTAGGCCAGTCAAAACCCACTCTTGCGGCGCGTTTTTGGAGTTTAACCGCCCGTGTGAGCGCGGGCAATCCAAGCGCCACTCCATCCAGTGCTCGTGTTTGATTGGAGACAGCTCGTTCCGCCGCTTTAATAGCTTCCCAGTCAATCGTTTGTTGCTCTGGGGATTTATTACGGGATTGATCTCCAAAGACATGTGGATGACGTGCTACCATCTTATCGCTGATCGCATCTGCTACAGAGTGAAAAGTGAATAGCCCATCCTCTTCGCCGATGGCGGTGTGGTAAACTGTTTGCAGCAGTAAATCTCCTAGTTCGCCCTTGAGTTCGGCCATGTCGCCGCGCTCTATGGCGTCGGCGACTTCATAGGCTTCTTCGATGGTGTATGGCGCAATGGAGGCGAAGGTTTGTTTGATGTCCCAAGGGCATCCGGTGAGCGGATCACGCAATCTACGCATGATATGCAAGAGCCGCTCAATTCCACCATCTTTTGCATGCACCAGATCATCGTTTTCCATTGCGCTGCCCCTCTATTTCAGATTTTCTTGCACTATAAGGAGCAAGACCATGCCAATCGTCAACCGGATCGCTGAATTTTCTGAAGATATGAAAACTTGGCGCCGTCATTTGCATCAGAACCCTGAGTTGGGATTTGACTGCCATAAAACTGCAGCTTTCGTAATGGCTCGGCTGCGGGAGTTTGGTATCAATGAAATTTATGATGGAATTGCTCAATCGGGCGTGGTTGCCTTGATCCATGGCCAGGCTCCGGGCCCAGTGATTGGCCTACGTGCAGATATGGATGCTCTGCCAATCCAAGAGGCTACGGGTGCTAAGTATGCCAGCCTTATAGATGGAAAAATGCATGCATGTGGGCATGATGGCCACACCTCGATGCTTTTGGGTGCGGCAAAATATCTGGCTGAGACCCGCAATTTTGTGGGTACTGTGGCCCTTATTTTTCAACCAGCAGAAGAGAATGGTGGCGGCGGTGAGGTAATGGTGCAGGAAGGTATTTTAGAACGTTTCAATATCAAAACAGTCTATGCTTTACATACAGAACCCGGCTCACCTGTAGGCCAGCTGAGCACCACGCCGGGCCCGATTATGGCCGCTGTAGATACATTTGAGATCCATATAACAGGCCAAGGTGGACATGGGGCAATGCCGCATCTGGCGGTGGATGCCATACCTGCGGCTGTATCAATCACACAAGCCTTTCAAACTATAGTGAGCCGCAATCATAACTCGGTTGAGGATCTCGTAGTCAGCGTGACGCAAATTCATGCAGGCGCAATTGACAATGTTATCAATGATGATGCGTTTGTTGGTGGTACGGTGCGTACATTTTTGGGTCATGTGCAGGACATGGTGGAGCGGCGTATGTCAGAGATTTGCGCGGGCCATGCTGCTGCCTTTGGGGTGGATGTGCGCTGCGTATACACACGTGGCTACCCAGCCACGATTAATTCTGAAGAGCAAACTGCTTTTGCCAGTAAAGTTGCGCGTGAGATCTGTGGAGATAATTTGACTGAGACGCGGCGCACCCGTGAAATGGGCGCTGAGGATTTCTCATATTTTTTAGAAAAACGCCCTGGGTGCTATTTATTTCTGGGGCAGGGTGATGGTGCCGCTTGGCATAATGCAGCTTTTGATTTTAACGACGATGTTGCTCCAGTTGGTGCCTCATTCTTTGCGCGCTTGGTTGAACGTGCTCACCCAATGGAGGCTTAGATGGCTTTGAAAGATTCTGCTTTTAATGTCGATAGTGCTATCACCCGAGAAGGGCACCGAGGCATGTCCTTTGAAAATGCGTTTGGTGGTATTTTATCTTTCATGCGGCGCACTTACACTAAGGACCTTTCTGGAGTAGATCTTGCGATTACCGGTATTCCGTTTGATCAAGCAGTTACCAATCGGCCTGGCTCGCGTTTTGGCCCGCGTGCAATTCGTGAGGCAAGCACTTTGCAACCCTGTGATCCGCCTTTTGGTTGGGACATCAATCCACTGGCTGATTTTGATGTAGTGGATTATGGAGATTTAGCATTTGATTACGCCAATGTGGCGGCTTTCCCAGAGCGTCTAACCGACCATATCCGTGTTATTTTGAAGGAGGGTGTGGGCACTTTGTCCTTTGGTGGTGACCACTATATTACCTTTCCGATCCTGCGTGCTTATGCCGAAAAGTATGGTCCAATGGCTTTAGTGCACTTTGATGCTCATTCGGATACTTGGCCCGATGATGACATGACACGGATCGACCATGGCACTATGTTTTATAAAGCTGTAAAAGAGGGACTTATTTTGCCGGAGAAATCCGTACAAATTGGTATTCGGACTCAAAATGACTATGACGCTGGCGTGCATGTGATTGACGCGCCAAGGGTGCATGGGCAAACACCATCCGCGACTGCCGCGCAAGTTAAAGAGATTGTGGGTAATCATCCGGTATATCTGACATTTGATATTGATTGCTTGGATCCGGCCTTTGCTCCTGGGACAGGTACGCCAGTTTGGGGCGGGCTCAGTTCGGCGCAGGCCGCAGCTATTCTGCGGGATATTCGTGGTATCAATATGGTCGGCGGCGATGTTGTGGAGGTCTCTCCACAGTATGATGTCTCAGGGGCGACGGCTGTGGCCGGTGCCCATGCTGCGATGGAGCTGATGTGTCTATATTGCTGGAACTTACGTGCTCAAAAAGTATCTTAAGATATTGATAAAAGGAAAATCTCCATGCCCAACCAACCGATTTCTGGAAATGATTTGGCTCGATTTGCTGGACCTCAAACCTTTATGCGTCTTCCTGAGGCAACCAGTCCTGAGGGATTAGATGTGTGCTTTATGGGTATTCCTATGGATATTGGTACTAGCTGGCGCAGTGGCACCCGTTTCGGACCTAAGCAAATCCGCCAAGAAAGTGCGATGATCCGCCCCTATAATTTACAAACTGGGGCTGCACCATTCGATAGTCTACAAATGGCAGATTTGGGAGATGTAGCAATCAATACGTTTTCGCTTGCAGACAGTTTGCATATCATTGAGGCGGCCTATGACAAGCTGCATGCTTATCCTGTGTTGCCAGCCACAATGGGGGGTGATCATTCGCTAACGCTACCGATCCTGCGTTCCATTGCTAAAAAGCATGGGCCTGTGGCGCTTGTGCATGTAGACGCACATGCGGATGTGAATGATGAGATGTTTGGCGAGCGAGAAACCCATGGCACTGTGTTTCGTCGTGCCTATGAGGAAGGGCTTTTGGTACCAGAGTTGGTTTTCCAAGTGGGCCTACGAGGCACGGGCTATACCGCTGAGGATTTCACTGAAGCGACTGGTTGGGGCTTTAACATAACTACAGCTCCGGAGATCTGGCATAAATCTCTTACACCTTTGGGCCAAGCTATCCGCCAAGCTATTGGTGATCATCCATGCTATTTGACCTATGATATCGATAGCCTTGATCCTGCCTATGCACCGGGCACTGGCACGCCGGAAATTGGTGGACTAACGACGCCGCAGGCCATGGAGTTTATACGCGCTTTGCGGGGACTAAATATTATTGGGTTTGATATGGTGGAAGTAAGTCCTATGTATGACACCTCAGGTAATACCGCCCTAACGGCTGCTAATCTGATGTTTGAAATTCTGAGTATTTTGCCGGGTGTTCAATTCCGCTAACTCCGAAAAGGGTATTAGGTGAAAACAGTATTAATCTTACTCGTAGTCTTTGCGGGTATACAAACTATAATTCGTTTCTGGCCTTTACCAAGTAGTCTGTGGCAAGATATTTATATGGTGGCTGATGCTCGTGAGGTGGTCGTCTTGGGCGGATATTACATTCAAAGCAATGATGCTAATTTTGGCGAGGTCACAGCCGCTCTCAAATCTACGTCAGGGCTGCGTGTCATAAAGGAGGGTCCGCCGTTGCTGGCAGTGTACCGCTCTTGGTTTTGGGGCTTTCCAGATATAATTGAATTATGGGAGGATGCGGGGACACTGCATATTAGAGGCCATTCAGTTTTGGGTGGTTGGGATTTGGGTAGTAATAAAAAACGTATAATAAAATGGCTTAATCCTTAAAAATATTTTGTCAGACGAAAGCGTCCCTTGACCAAGCAGTCCACATAGGTGACTTGAGTATATGATAGCAGAAGATACATTGATCCAAATTATCCAAAGGTTTGAGTTTCTTGAGGCTCAAATGTCTGAGGGTTCCAACGATATTGCCAAGTTGGCGAAAGAATACTCTAACCTTAAGCCGGTGGTAGATGAGGTGCGTGCTTATCAGATTTTGGTGCGTGATATCTTAGATGCTGAAGCTATGATGGATGATCCAGATATGCGTGAGTTGGCTGCTGAAGAATTACCGATTTTACGTGCAGCGCTGCCCAAAGCTGAGCATGATTTGCAACTTACACTTTTGCCAAAAGACTCTGCGGATGCTCGGCCCGCAATTTTGGAAATTCGGCCGGGCACAGGTGGCGATGAGGCCGCATTATTTGCTGCGGATCTAATAAGGATGTATCAACGTTATGTTGAAACTCAAGGTTGGATATTTGATATCATTGAAAACCAAACCACCGAGTTGGGTGGCGTGAAAGAGTTTGTCGCACATGTCAAAGGTGATGGAGTTTTTGCGAAGCTGAAATACGAATCTGGTGTGCACCGCGTGCAGCGCGTGCCCAGTACTGAGAGTGGTGGACGCATTCATACATCGGCTGCCACAGTCGCTGTATTACCTGAAGCGGAAGATGTGGATATTCACGTTGACCCTGGCGACATCCGCATCGATACCATGCGTGCCAGTGGTGCTGGGGGTCAGCATGTGAACACGACCGATTCTGCGGTACGTATTACACATTTACCTACAGGCTTGATTGTGGTCAGCGCTGAAAAATCCCAGCACCGCAACCGCGAGATTGCAATGCAGGTGCTTAAAACCAGGCTTTATGATTTAGAACGCGCGCGGGTGGATGGCGAACGCTCTGCCAATCGTAAGTCCCAAGTCGGGTCTGGCGATCGCTCAGAACGGATTCGCACTTATAATTTTCCGCAAGGCCGGATGACAGACCATCGGATTGGGTTGACACTGTATCGTCTAGACCAAATCCTTCAAGGTGACCTAAATGAAATTATCGATGCGCTTACTGCCGAAGCGCAAGCAGCTTTGCTGGCCGACATGAACGGATGACTAAAAGTGTGCAGGGCGCTCTGAAACAGGCAAATCAAGTCCTAGTTGCAGCTGGAGTTCAGTGTGCCACGCGTGATGTACGTTTGTTGATGGCTTTTACGCTTGGAGTGCAACCGTATCAGATATCTCTTCTACTCAATAATGTTTTGGATCTATCTCAACAAGCTATTTTTGACCAAGTGTGTGCTAAGCGTGCGGCCCGAATGCCAATGTCGCATATTCTGGGCTACCGCGACTTTTATGAACATCGGTTTATTGTAACGCCTGACGTGCTAGATCCACGACCTGAAACTGAAAATTTAGTTTCGTTAGCTTTTGAAGAGGACTTTATGACAGTGCTAGATTTAGGTACAGGTTCGGGATGTATCTTACTGTCTCTATTGGCAAAT
>LAQD01000034.1:69759-71265 GCA_000981705.1 Rhodobacteraceae bacterium ASP10-04a | reverse complement strand
CTCAGTAAACAGGTTGATTTTTTTGTGTCAGATTGGTTTTCATCGGTCCCTATTACTAAGTTTGATTTGATCGTATCAAACCCGCCTTATATCCATCCTAACGCTATGGCTGACCTATCGTTAGAAGTTCTACACGAGCCTGAGTTTGCTCTCACCGACTACAGCGACGGTTTGAGCCATTACCGCCAAATTGCCAAGTCTGCTCATAATTTTTTAGCGCCCAACGGGCGGCTATTGTTTGAAATTGGATTTGATCAAGGCCCTGCTGTGTCTGCTATTTTATTTGACCATCAGTTTAGAGATATTACTGTTTTACCTGATTTGGACAACTGCCCTAGGGTCGTGGCCTGTCGATCTTGCCATCAATAATGGTAACTAATGGAGCTAAACTGCATTTTTCTCTTGCTGATTTATGTAGGGCGTGGTTTATATTCCTAGTCGAAATCATGCGAAAGCGTGCAAGGCAATAAACCTTAATATATGACCAATTGCATTTTTTGCTTGATAGGTCCGTCGCCAAATAGGCTTTTTCATCACATGAGATCTTCAAAACCGCGTCCACGCTCGAAGAATAATCGTAACAACAACAATAATAATCGGTCAGTGGCCAATGTTATGAACCGTGTGTTTGATAGCTCCGGTCCTGAGGGAAAAGTGCGCGGTACACCACAGCAGGTTATCGAAAAATATCAACAACTCACTCGTGATTCCCAATTGTCGGGTGACCGTGTGGCTGCTGAAAATTTTCAGCAGCATGCTGAGCATTATATGCGATTGCAGGCTGACGCTCAACGTGAAATTGATGCACGCCGTGAGCAGCAAGATCGTGAAAATCGGGAAAAACAAGCCCAAAGGGATCAAGAACGCAATGAGCGTCCGGAACGTAGTGAACGCCACGATCGCTCAGAGCCACAATCTGAACCCGTTGAACAAGGCAAAAAATCTGTTCCATCTACATTGGCTGTATCAGATTTAGCTGAGACACCACAGCCAGATTTAGCACCTTTAGTCCCAGCTGAACTGATGCATACAACAGAGGCAGCTAAAGCTGAGACAGGAGAACGGCCTAAGCAACGTGTTAGACGTCGGCCAGCTAAACCTGTTGAGTCAGTTGAGGTTTTGTCAGTACCGCCGGTATCGGCGAGCGAAGATTAATTAGCTCGCCAAACGCCGGGCTAAAGCACAAAACCCCTCAAGAGATATTTCTTCAGCCCTTGCAGTGGGCTCAAGGCCTGCTTCTCGTAGAACATTTTCAATATTGGGTGAGGCTGATTTCAAGCTTGAGCGTAGCATTTTGCGTCTTTGATTGAATGCCATAGCCACAGTTGATGTTAGCAGACCGGCAGGGGCTGGAAACCGTGGCTCTGGCAAAGCGTCAAAATGTACTACGGCCGAATGGACTTTAGGTGGTGGTGTAAAGGCCTCTGGGGGCAGCTCCATCATGATTTTTGGATTAGACTTCCACTGTGCTAAAATGGCAAGACGGCCATAAGATTTAGAGCCTGG
>LAQD01000034.1:65856-69648 GCA_000981705.1 Rhodobacteraceae bacterium ASP10-04a | reverse complement strand
GCCACAATGCGGATAGGGACTGTCAAATGGCTACGGATATCAAAATTAAGTGCATCGGCATTGAATATATCTAACTGACCGGGGTAGACCTCTGCAATCTCATTTAGAGCAGGAATGCAACGTGGGTCTTTTTCAAGGGCGACAACCCGGCGCGCGCCTGAAGCCAAAAGACCCCGCGTCAAGCCACCGGGCCCAGGTCCTACTTCCAAAACATCGTAACCCTCAAGATCACCGGCTAATCGAGCTATTTTTGCCGTCAAATTGAGATCGAGTAAAAAATTTTGTCCCAGTGATTTTTTGGCGTTTAAGGAATGGGTGCTGATAACGTCACGCAGCGGTGGTAGCCTATCAATTTGCATTCTTGCGGGCCTCTATCATAAGATCGGCGGTGCGTATCGCTTGTATCATTGAGGTAGCATCTGCAATTCCTTGACCGGCGATATCAAAAGCTGTGCCGTGGTCGGGTGAGGTGCGTACGATGGGCAAACCAAGAGTAACGTTAACCCCACCGAAAAAATCTAATGTCTTAATCGGGATCAGCGCTTGGTCATGATACATGCAAAGTGCCACGTCATATTTAGCGCGAGCTGTTGTATGAAACATCGTGTCGGCAGAATGTGGACCAGTTATAGACAGGCCTTGGGCCTGTAACTCGGTGACCCAAGGAGCTATACGGTCAATATCTTCATCGCCAATTTTCCCAGCCTCGCTAGCATGTGGATTTAGCCCCGCCACGCAGATTCTAGGATTTTTAATACCAAAATCATTTTGTAACCCGTCATGAATTATCTGGACGGTTGTTCGAAATAGCTTGCGTGTGATTGCCTGAGGTACTTCGCTAATGGGGATATGAATGGTAAGTGGCACAACGCTTAACGTGGGACAGGTGAGCATCATCACAACCTTATTTGCGCCGCAAAGGTGTGCCAAAAATTCAGTATGACCTCCAAATTCAAAATTGGTACCATCTTGGAGGTTAGCCTTGTGAATAGGTGCAGTGCAAAGGCCTGCCATTTGACCCTTTTGGGTCAGATGGCAGGCCTGTTCAATGGCACGAATGACGCCCGCAGTGTTTTGTGGATCAGCTTGACCAGGAACTGCTATATTATCAAAATTAATTTGATATAAGGCTACCCCTGTATCAAAATTTGTGGGGATATCAGGGGTCCAAAGTGTGTAATCTAAATTATTTGGTAAGTGTTTTTGATCAGCAAATAAAACCATTGGAATCTCGCGACCAATCTCTTTGTGAGCCGCAAGAAAAACTTCAATTCCGATGCCAGCAGGATCGCCGCAAGTGATAGCTAAGGGAAGCTTTACCATCAGTGATAGAAAATCTTGGCGTTCGAACGCAATTCAGCAAGGTAGCTATCTGCAAGGCTTGTTATCCGTGCAGAGCGCAGGTTGTTTGCGACTTGAATGCGTGACACATCTTCTAGTGCTGTGTAAATCCGTGCACAAAGCATTAACATATCAGCCTGATCTGTTTCTGGCGTAATAAGGATACTGGTCTCATTTTTGTCTAGGCTGATCAATCGTAAAGCTATTGTGCGATCGATTTTATCAGGCAGCTGCGATTGAATAGAGAGCTCCAACAGTGGGTCTGTCTTTGCAAGACTATAGAGATCATCACAGGTATCAACCTTGCTGTTTGCAGTTACTAGGGCAGAAGCTGGGCCCAACAATTGGGCATATTCTATAGTTGAAACTTCTGGGGCAATGGATGCGGTTTCCGCAACATCGCGTAGTTGAAATAACACAATCGCGTTTTCGACTTTCAGTGGTTTAGTGATTTGTCCGGGTCGCAGGCCAGAAATAATTGGCCGTAGGCTTTCGGGTAGGTCATTGAGGTTTATCCAATCTAATTTTCCACCATTTCCTCTTGATTGTGAAACTGACAACAGTCGCGCCTGCTCCGAAAATTGGTTAGGAGATTTTATGCGACCCAATCGTTTGGCAGTTTGTTGGGCGTTGGTGAGTTGATCCGGAGAGGCGGGCAGAACAATTTCTGTAAGCAAAACTCTAATGCCACCCTGAGTGCCAGTAGAAGCCATCGCGCGATCAATCTCGGATTCGGTTGGATTGCTACGGGATGCAAAGCGACGGGTCACAACTCTGCGCCAATTGGTACGGGTCTCAACATAATCCCGAAATGTTTGCTCATCAATGCCGTTAACAGCCAAATCCTCTAACATTTTATTTAAACTTCGATTAAAGGGTGCCGCAAAGTTAGACATTGATTCAATTAAATCCTGTTCGCTTAACATTATAGAGGCGCGACGTGCGGCAGCCATTTTCAGGCGATCTTCGATCAGGCTTTCCTTAGCTTTCTGTTCACCACCTTCTAAATCTTTGAAAATTTCCATAAAAAGGATTCTTTGGCTAACTTCATACCTAGTGATGGCTGCACGATCGACTGAGATGACTGAGTCAAACAAGCTTTGAGCCAATACCGGCCCGGTTCCTCCAATTATTATTGCTAGGGTTGCTACGAATTTGTGCACGCTTAGTTTCAACATTTGGAATCTCCGGTCATGATGCGCCGCACTGGCGACTTTTTGGTGTTTTGCGAACGCCTGAGGAAAAACCTGATAGTTCCACACTCAAACCAAATTCGGTTTTGTTGGAGAAAGTAGTGGAAGTAGAGAAATGACGCGAGGCCGAGAACTTAACATCTACGCATTCATTTACATATTTCAAGCCAAAATTAAGTTTTGACAGCTTGCCATTGGTAGAGTTGAAATGAATATCTGATATCGACTGCCAGTCGGGTGCAAAGCTGTATTGCCAGTTTAGCGCTAGTGAGCTTAGGGGGGTGGCGCGATCCTCTTGTGTATCTGCGCTTAGGCCGACATAGGTTGCAGCGATTTTGTGTGTTGGATTTCTCCACGCCATACGTGCTTCTGCTTTTTGGATATGACCCAAATCTTTCAACAATGCGCGTGCCACCAGCTCAATGCCTGATGGCGTCTCAATTGCCCCCGCCACCAACCAATCTGAGACAGAGCCTGATAGTCCAGATGCTTCTGAAAATTTTTCGAAACTATTTCCGCGAAAGACTCGTCCAATTTCCCAACCAATTTTTGTGTTTGTTTTATAGTGGTTGGAGCCACTAACGCCAATATTAATTCGGGCACCCTTTTCTATTTGGTCAAAGCCGGGACCGCGGTTTAAACGATAGAGATTACCTTCGTCGAATTCCACTCGAGTGCTGTCTTGGTTAGGAATTCCTTCTGACTGACTGTTCATGCCTACCAATTGGATGTGTGGCTCAATATGTTGCATTCCACCACCTTTAAGGTGGCGCGACAGCGGCCAGCGCAAACCAACAGCGGCAGCGGTGCTTATCCGAGTCATATTTGGATCAACATTTTTATGCTGGCGTACCAAATATTGCGATGTTTCTACCTGACTTTCTACGTCTACGATAATACCATTTAGATAGCTATAATTGCGTTGCCAATTAGCTACGAGCGAAAAGCGCGCGGTGTCATAACCGTCAACATACCCATCGGTATCGCTGTCGCTGTCGACGTCGATGTCTGAATAACGGTAACTGGCAAGAAAGCTGCTTTCAAGGTCCAGAACTCCACCGATAGAACTAGGGACTATGCGTTGCTGGTAAATACCCTCGGTAACCAGAGTGGGCTGTGTTGCATTACTGTCGCTGTCACGTAGGGAATGGTAATTTGAAAACCGCAACTCTGAGTTTTCGTATCTTTTTGTACGGTTGAGGCTAATTTTTGTTTCTAGCCTATCAATTTTGGCTACATCATATTCAAAAAAATAAGA
>LAQD01000034.1:49541-65640 GCA_000981705.1 Rhodobacteraceae bacterium ASP10-04a | reverse complement strand
TCCTAGTTTGAAAAAATAAGGAGTTCTTATGGCTGTGCCTAGGGTGGTGGATGTGGTGAGTTGCGGTGTTAAAAATCCTGAAGCCCTCTTTAATGAGGGGTCGGGTAGGCGCAAATAGGGAAAAAAGAGTACTGGTAAATCCATAATACGCAGTTGCGCGTTGTCAAAATGTAATTGCTTCTCCAATTTATCGTGTACGATACGCTGAGCCCTGATTTGCCACAGTGGGGTTTCGCCTGCGCATACATAGCACGAGGTTGCAGCCACTTTGTAGGCCAGAGTATATCTACTGCTTGCGCGTGATATTTGGGCCGCTGCAATTTGGACTTGTTTGTTGAAAATTATACGCGCACTTTTGATTAAACCTTGGCGCAAATCCTGTGAGAGAGAGGCCTGATCTGCCAAAATCACTGTCCTAGTACCATCGGTTAGGCGTATTGGTCCCGTTATGTTCAAAGAATTTCTTGTGCTCTCATAGGAGATTTTATTAGCTGTGATCTTAGTGTCGCCCTGCCATACTGTGACTGATCCACTGGCCACTAAAACGCCATTCGAGTTGATTTCTATCTGATCTGCGATCAAATTGGTCAACTGTTGCGCGGATATTGTGAGACTACTTAACGCTAGGAATATGACACTTAGGAACAAGCGCATTCAACCGTCCTCTGTGTGTAAAAGAAATGCAAGCGATAAGCCAATGGCTGCGATTGGCGGAATCCAAGCTGCCCAAATCTCCGGCAATTGACCGTTTTCACCGAGTATTTGTGCAAAATTTCGTAGAAAATACAAACCAAATCCAAACATTATCGCTAACAAAACTTGAAGCCCAGTGCGGTTTCTCTGCGCTTGTCGCATAGTGAAGCCCGCACCGATCATGACAATAGACGCCAAAAATAGAGGCAATGCCAATTCCATATGAAACCAAACGGTATGACGCCGAGCTGAAAAGCCCGCTTTTTCTAACCGTTTTATAAAGGCTGGTAGTTTCCAAATTGGAATTGAAGCTGGGCTACCGAAGCTATTATGGATATGCTCCTTTGTTAGCTCTGTCGGAATTTTATATTGGCGCATTTGATCTGCATCGGCCTCTGCATTTCCGCCGAGTTGCAATGGCCATTCTTTAACGTTCAACAAATTCCAATGCCCCTCTTCTAGAGTCGCCATATATGCAGCTACCCGTCTTGTGGCCTTACCAGACAGATCAAACTCATAAAGTGCTACGTCGTAAAGCTTGGTACCGTCAAGATTGGCACGTTGGGCGTGGATCACTGTTTGCACCTGATCATTGCCTTGCCGCAACCAAAGGCCATTGGCTGATAGTGCCACAGCGCTGACCTTTTTAGTAGAAAAGCTGGAAAACATTGTTTCATATTGCTTTTGGGTTGATGCAATCACGGGATTTAGAATCAAAACGGCAAAGAGGCCAATGGCCAGCGCGGCCAGTAGGGGGCCGATGAGTGAGCGCAGCGCAGAGCGCCCAGCTGCGCGAACCACTATCAATTCGCTGTTCCCTGCGAGGTTTAAAAATAGCATAACGCTGCATAACACCATAATCAAAGGCAACATTTGGTACAGAGTTGCTGGGATATTGAGTGTTACTAAATGCATGATTTCGCTTAAAGCTACATCCTTTCCCCTAAATCGTCGAAGTTGTTCGATGAAATCGAGGAAAATCACCAAAACTGAAAAAGCTCCTGTTACTGATAAAAAAGCTATTATGAACCGACGGGCAAAATAGAGGTGCAGAATCATAGCGCTGTTTCCACTGATTTAGCCCACGGTCGGTCAGAACGTAGAATTAAAACATAAGCCGACAAAAAACCAAAAATCAATGGCAAGTACATAACCCAAATTGCACCTGCCGAGCGACGGGCGTAATCTAGGCAGAGCCCCTCTATAAACCTCAATATTATCAAGAATACCACGGCAGTCAGAACTGAACGCCAGAGGCCAAATCTACTGAAGTTGGAAGTGACCAAGACCGCATAGCCAATCAACACAGCAAAAATACTCATTAAAGGTCCTGCAACGCGTTGATGCAAAGTGAATATGGC
The DNA here is from genome assembly GCA_000981705.1 of Rhodobacteraceae bacterium ASP10-04a. Classification (GTDB taxonomy): domain Bacteria; phylum Pseudomonadota; class Alphaproteobacteria; order Rhodobacterales; family Rhodobacteraceae; genus Planktomarina; species Planktomarina antarctica. Next base: position 63,586 of record LAQD01000034.1, on the reverse strand, counting down.
TTCAAATTGTGTGGCGCTGCCCGGAGTGGCACCTCGCATTATTTGATTAAGTATTTTGAAACTGGTAAAATGATCGATATTCTTTACTGTTGCAGAGGGTGGACTGATAATCTGGCCAATATTAATGACAAAGTCATTGAACTTAGTGACGGTAAGCCGGTCTGTAGACAGATCAAGGTTTTGAATTAGCCCATCTATTAATACCAACCTTGGGCCGTCATCGGAGCGTACTAAAAACGCTTTAGCTGCTGAATAGGTTAGGTTTTTAGTGGGGTTAGATGTGTCATTGAGAAACACCCCCTCTAGTTCACCCTCTGCAGTGATTTGGCGCAAATAAAATGTTATATTATTACTTGGGCTTAAAAATGTGCCTTCTGTCAGTAATCGACTGGTCATGTTTTCAGCTACTTCTAATTGCCGTTGGTGCAACTTCGCTTGGCTTATGGGCACTAAAACATTGCTTAAAATCATAATCAAGGTTGCCAAGCTGACTGCAAAAATCCACACCGGTTTGGCAACGTCGCGTGCTGACAGGCCTGTGGTCTGCAACACTACCAATTCGCTGTCCGACGCCAGCCTATGAACTACATAAACCACAGCGGCAAAGCCGGCGATTGGGGCGATTACTGATATCATCCACGGCAGGGTAAGAGAGGTAAATTCCAAAAATACTATGGCTGATTGACCATCTGCGATTAAGCGGTCGAATAGACGCACTGCGCGGTTGATCCAATAGATCAACACTAGTACCAAAGCAAAAAAGCCAAACAGCGTCAGTAGTTGCTTAAGGATATATGTGTTTATACGCGTCATTCCCCCCCCTCGATAACCCCTACATCCCTGCTAAAGTAATTTTAGCAAAACAGAAACATGAATCTGGTCAATATGGGATACAAAGGCTAGGCTATTACTAACAGCTTTTGAAAAGGAATTTATATGACACCGCTACCAAAATTTTCTGTTATAAAAACGGACTTTGACGCGCTACTAGAGTGTACTGGACAAATTGTTATTTTGGTGTCGGACGATCAGAAATTAGATGCGGTTTCGAGCTGGATCAATAAAGTTACAAAAGGCGCTCTGGAACGGTTTTTATGTTCTGAGGAATTTAAAAACCTGTTGCTAGGTAATACTTTGTCCTTGGCTTACCCAACTGATTTATATGTAAAATCTGTGATGATAGCTAAAATAAATAGTAATGCTACCATAGCACAAGCGCGCAGTTGTGGCGTAAAAATTACAAAAACATTAACCTGCGAAAAAATCTTATTGGTGGGTGGAAAATTTGAGCGTATCGCGGACCTTGTCGAAGGAATAGCCATGCGCAACTATGAATACCTCGATCAAAAAACTAACACCAATCCAAAGCCCCTAGATGTAAGGGTAATGGTAGATAATCTTGCTGGCCAAGCAGCAGAGATTGATACTAAAATGGCTATGGTCGATGGTGTATTTTTCACCCGTGATCTAATTAATGCACCGGCCAATGTGTTGACCACAACGGCCTTCGCTTCAGAGTTATCGGCATTATCTGAGCTAGGTATTACAGTCGAGGTCTTTGATGAGAGCACACTGGAAAAGTTGGGAATGCGCACGCTGCTTTGCGTGGGCCAGGGCTCTGATAGCCCCTCGAAAGTGGTAGTTATGCAATGGAACGGTGGTGGAGATGAAGCGCCCTTTGCGCTTGTGGGTAAGGGCGTGGTGTTTGACACTGGTGGAATATCGCTGAAACCCGCTGGTGGTATGGAAGATATGACCATGGATATGGGCGGTGCTGGTGTCGTGGCTGGTGCTATGAAAGCCTTGGCGCTGCGCAAGGCAAAAGCTAATGTTGTAGGCGTAGTGGGTTTGGTGGAGAACATGCCATCAGGTAATGCGGTCCGTCCCGGTGATGTTATTAAATCCATGAAGGGTGATACGGTCGAGGTGATAAATACAGACGCCGAAGGGCGCCTCGTTTTGGCTGATATTCTGTGGTATACTCAAGAACGTTTTGCTCCCACCGGCATGATAAATCTTGCAACCTTAACAGGAGCCATTATCGTTGGGTTGGGTCATGAAATGGCGGGTGTATTTTCCAACAATGATAGGCTGTGTAAACAGTTTATTGATGCGGCTACCGCAGAGGGTGAAGGCGCATGGCGCATGCCCTTGGCTCCTGCCTATGATAAATTGCTAAAGTCACGGATCGCAGATGTGAAGAACGTGGGCTCTCGGGCTGCGGGTTCCATTACAGCGGGTCAGTTTTTGCAACGCTTTGTCAAAGAAGATATGCCCTGGGCTCATCTCGACATTGCAGGTGTGGCCTCTATTGCTTCGGAAAGTGAGTTCTCGCCAAAAGGGGCCACGGGCTGGGGCGTGCGCGCCTTGAACCGAATGATCGCGGATCACTATGAGATGAAAGAGGAAGCGGCTAGTGGGTGAAGCCTATTTCTACCACCTGACCCGCCAAACTGTTGACCAAGCGTTGCTTCCTTTGCTTTCTAAATGCTTGTCAAACAGCTGGCGGGTGGTGATCCGGGGCCACAATCCCCAAGCGATGGCGTCGCTTAATGATAAGCTTTGGCAAGGACCCTCCGACACCTTTGTACCACACGGGCTGGCAGGCGACGCTGGAGAGGCAGATCAACCGATCCTGCTGACCATTGCGGGGCAATCGTACCCGCATGACTGCCTAATCTGTATCGATGGGGCTGATGTTTCTGCCCAAGAAGTTGAGAAAGCCAAACGTGTTTGCGTTGTGTTTCAAAACGAAAATAGAAGCGATATGCAAACTGCACGCAACCAATGGAAATCTCTAACTCAAGCTGGACTTGCCGCCAAATACTGGAGCCAAGCTCAGGGTAGTTGGGAACTTCAGGCTCAAAAATCTGCAGTATAGGATAGAGCACAAGATGGCGCTACCTATGCAACACTAACCTATCATTCAATATTTCAATACGGTCATATTTCCCTAAATAGCTCATACCCAAAAGGCTTTTATCCATTTCCCCACCGTTGACTGAAGCCGAGACGCTGCGGTCGAGATGTGGCCCGAGGCGCACTTCTCTAAGGATGGTGTATGCTATTGGGACGGTGCCATTAGCGGTATTAGCGGTGCCCAGAAAAGGAAGTTCCGATACATCAAGCCCTATTTTGTCTGCATCGGCTCTGCTAAGCACCAGATCAGTAGCGCCTGTGTCGACCAAAAAGTTGATATTGACCCCATTGATTTCGACTGTAGCATAGTAATGGCCATCGCGAGCACGCGGCAGGGTAATTGCTCCGTCTTCGCTCGTAACTTGGGCAACATAGCTACGAGTAATGTCGCTCCACATGCCGTAGATTGCCATACCTACCATAAAAATCATCCCCCAAACTAGAGCTATTTGAAGCGACTTTCCAATGGAGGGACGATTACTGGCCATATACCAGCCACCTACTGCCATCAGTAAAATGGTCAAATATCCAACGCTTGCAAGTGTGTCAGCCATAGCAGGTCTCCCCAAAGCCTAGGTTGTTGTTAGATCAGCCAATTGCAATCCCAAAGCCTGTGAGCCCGTTCAAAATAAATTGTACTGCAAGGGCGGCTAAAAGCATGCCCAAAATACGGCTAACTACTAAAATACCAGTTTTTCCTAGAATTTTTTCTATTAACGCAGCCATCATGAACAGCACCATAACCGTCAAAACAACAATAAACATCGCACAAAATACGCCGGTTAATTGCCAGATATTGTTTTGCACCTCATTAGTCAGCAAAATCATTGAGGTAATCGCGCCTGGACCAGCAATTAACGGGATACTTAGAGGGAAAACTGATGGATCACGATCATCCTCTTCGCTCTCTTCCCCCTTGTCACTGCGGCGTTTGCCACGCAGTTCAAATAACATTTCAAACGCTGTAAGAAATAGTAAAATCCCGCCTGCAATTTGGAAGGCAGGCATGGAGATGCCCGCAAAGCTTAAAACAGACTCACCCATCAATCCAAACAACGAGAGAATAACAAAGGCGATGACACAAGCCCGCAGGGCGATGGCTTTGCGCTTTTTGGGTGCCATACCTTGGGTTAATGCTACGAATACAGGTGCTAAGCCAATCGGATCAATCACCACAAATAATGTTGCAGAGGCGGTAAATAGAATTGCAAAATCCATAAAATTAAACCTTCTCGAGCTTCTCTACTGTGTTGCTGGCAGTAAGCCAAAGCTTTTCAGCTCGAAGGAGCGCCGTTTCAATCTCATGGAATTTTTTCTGCCAAACGGCGAGATCTACCGCATTATGATCTTCATAAAGCTTAGGATCAGCAAGTTTTTCTTGAAGTTTACTGTGCATCAGGGTGATCTTATCGATCCGCTCTTCACTTCGTCGCACATCGTTACGTGCAGCGATCAGGTGCTCACGACCAAATTTTTTAGCCTTTGGCTTTTCGGATGATTTTTTCTGGGCAGGCCCGCCCAGCAAGAAATCACGATAAGCGCTCAAATCCTGTTCGAACGGGGTAACACGACCATCTGAGACCAACCAAAGCCGATCAGCGACTAATGATAGTAGGTGCATGTCATGGCTTACCAGAATAACTGCGCCAGAATAGGTAGTCAACGCTTGGACCAGGGCTTCGCGGCTTTCAATGTCGAGGTGGTTGGTTGGCTCGTCCAAGATCAACAAATGCGGCGCGGGCAATGTGGCCAACAAAAGTGATAGGCGAGCTTTTTGACCACCAGACAGGCGGCCCACCACAGTGTCCACTTGATCTGGACCCAAGCCGAAACCTGCAAGCATGGCACGCAGGCGGGCAGGACTATGGTCTGGGCGCTCTGACTGCAGGTGTTGCAATGGAGTTTCGTCTAATTGCAGCTCATCGACCTGATGCTGCGCAAAATAACCGATGCGTAACTTATTATGGGTAACAAGACGGCCTGAGGAGGTTTTCAACCGATCTGAAATTAATTTCGCAAGGGTTGACTTCCCCTCTCCATTTTTACCCAAAAGTGCTATGCGGTCATCTTGGTCGATGCGCAGTTCAAGCTGCGAAAGAATATCCGGTCCACCATAGCCCACTGCGCCGTTTTCTATTGCCACGATAGGTGGTGACAGTTCTTCGGGCTGTGGGAAAGTGAAGACGCGCTTTGCCACTTCTTCCGGTGGTGTTATCAGCTCCATACGTTCAAGTGCTTTTACCCGCGATTGCGCCTGTTTGGCCTTGGAGGCTTTAGCTTTGAAGCGATCTACGAAGCTTTGTAAGTGATCGCGCTGCGCTGTTTGCTTTTTTGCAGCTGCAGCCTGCACTGCGCGTTTCGCAGCGCGAGTTTTAGCGAAGGTGTCATAGTTGCCCTGGTAAAAAGTCAACTGCTTATTCTCGAGATGCAAGATTCCACCGACGGCCCGGTTGAGCAGGTCACGGTCATGGCTAATTACCACAACAGTATGTGGGTAGCGCGCAAGGAAGGATTCTAACCAGATGGTACCTTCCAAATCGAGATAGTTGGTGGGCTCATCGAGCAGCAGAATATCAGGGGCCGAGAATAAGACTGCTGCCAACGCTACTCGCATCCGCCAACCACCAGAGAAATCAGCGCAGGGGCGCTTTTGTGCAGCTTCATCAAAGCCGAGACCTTTTAATATCGCCGAGGCACGGCCTTCGGCAGACCAAGCGTCGATATCCGCAAGGCGCGTTTGCACTTCGGAAATTCGGTTGGGTTCTTGACTGGTATCGGCCAAAAGTGTGGCCCGCTCGATGTCAGCGGCCAATACAGTTTCTAGCAGGGAGAGATCATTCGCGGGCGCTTCTTGCGCGACACCGCCAATCTTTGCACGACGTGGCAGCTCAATTTCTCCACCCTCCAAGGCAAGTTCGCCGCGAATGATACGAAAAAGCGTAGTTTTGCCAGTCCCGTTAGGACCCACAAAGCCAACTTTATGTCCGGTTGGAATGGTGGCGCTGGCGTTTTCAAATAAACGCCGACCGTCGATGGCATAGGTGATATCTTGGATTTTTAACATGCCGCACCCATGGCCTAGCTTTGGCTGGGCGTCAATCGTACCTTTTCATCGATCCTGTGCCATGCTACCGCGCGTCCAGACAATTAGATATGATAACCAAATATAAAAAGGACGACCCCAATGGCTTTGGAACGCACATTCTCAATCATTAAACCAGACGCAACGCGCCGCAACCTGACAGGCAAGATTAATGCTAAATTTGAAGACGCTGGCCTGCGTATTATTGCTCAAAAGCGGATACACATGACTATGGAACAAGCTGGCGAATTCTATGCCGTGCATAAAGAACGCCCATTTTATGGGGAATTATGCGAATTCATGGCCTCTGCTCCAATCCTTGCACAAGTCCTTGAAGGTGAAGGCGCTATTGCTAAAAATCGTGAAGTGATGGGTGCCACTAACCCTGCAGACGCCGCTGCTGGCACTATCCGGGCTGACTTTGCAGAATCGATGGGTGAAAACTCTGTGCACGGATCTGACGCTCCAGAAACTGCTGCCTTGGAAATAGCATATTTCTTTTCCGGTCTTGAGCTTGTGGGTTAACCATATATTTTTTTAAAAAGGCTGCACTCAACTGTGAGTGCGGTCTTTTTTTATAGTAAAGTCGTTGGCTGGAACTAATTTTACTTAAGAGATTTTTAATTCTGTGACCATATAGTTGGCACAGCCTCCTAACGGTACGGCAAAGTGGACCGAACGAAGCCTGCATAACCATTTTAGGCGACATGTGTAATACATAACAGTTTATGAAATGAGAGTGTGTTCCAGCTGACAAAAACAACGGGTAATTTTTATCTGGGCCTAGGTTGTCCAAGGGTTCTGCGCTGGCAATACCTGCGGCTCCAAATTTAGTATCAAAAGTAGGGTCAAAATTTTGAATGTAGGAGATATCTATTATTATTCGGCTAAGTCTGACAAGATAGGATTATTGGAACGTGAGTCTCTAGCCCTCTCTCTTACTTGCTTATTTAGCAAGAAAAATTAAGATTATTGCACGAAAATACTTGGCTCAGGCTGGTGGTAGAGTATCTGCGTCACGCTTAGCAATCCAATCATGGGCAGGGTCGTTTTTGAAACGCCACTTACGCAGGGGCCCGGCCATAACGTTTAGGTAATAGAGTTCATAACCATAGGGAGCCGCGCACGGGTGGTGGCCCTTGGGCACCAAGATCACATCACCATCGGCCGGAGACATGGTTTCATCCAGAGACCCATCCTCGGTATAGACCCGCTGGACTGCAAAGCCTTGTGCAGGGTTGAGGCGGTGGTAATAGGTTTCCTCGAGGTAGGTCATATCAGGGTAAATATCTTCGTCATGTCGGTGGCTGGGATAGCTGGACCAATTACCTGCAGGAGTGAAGACTTCAGTGACCAATAAGCTGTCGGCCACGTCACGGTCTTCCATGGCAATATTGTTAATAAAACGCGTATTTTGCCCCTTTCCACGTGGGGTTAGGGTAATTCCCTCAGGCCCTAAACGTTGCAGTCTGTGGCCACTTTTGCCCGGTGCGGTGCAGACCGCCAAAGTACAAACAGTGGTGGCTATGGCTTGCCAGCTTTTATTATTGGGCACATAGAGACAATGGGGGGGTAAGCGATCGAACACTGACATGCGCTCGCCCATTTCTCCAAAGTCTTGACCGTCGGCTGTTATTTGGGCTTTGCCTTCTACCAGCACCAAGATGACCTCTCGGTCGCCCGTGGCCTCTTGTACGCTGTCGCCAGGCTGCAACTTATACAGACCGAATCCCACGTAACCCCAATTTGCGCTATCGGCGGTTATATCATGACACTTTCCGGTGGGGGCTGTGGGTTTGCGTAGAAGGTTAGCCATGCTGGGACTTTCAAATTGTAGGTTTTGTTGGCAATTGGTATAACCTGTGCCAGAAAATTAGATATTATGATTTAAGTGTCTTGCCCCACACGTTGGCGTTGCTTGCCGAGGCCGGTAATTCGCAACTCCATCACGTCACCGTTCTGTAGATAAATAGGGTCAGGCTTAATTCCCATACCGACGCCTGGTGGGGTCCCTGTGGTGATGATATCACCGGGGTGCAATGTCATCAGTTGTGACAGATGGCTAATGATTTGGGCCACGGTGAAGATCATTGTGGACGTATTACCAGTTTGCATGCGCTTACCGTTAACATCCAGTGACATATCAAGGGCCTGTGGATCTGGAACCTCGTCGCGGGTTACCAAAAAAGGTCCGGTTGGCCCAAAGGTGTCGCAGCTTTTGCCCTTGGTCCACTGGCCGGTTAATTGAGTTTGAAAATGCCGCTCAGAAACGTCATTTACGATGCAGTAGCCCGCTACATGCGACAGGGCGTCCTGTTCAGACACATATTTGGCTGTACTGCCAATTACTACGCCCAACTCGACCTCCCAATCTGTATGAGTGGATCCACGCGGCATGATCACATCATCATTGGCACCTACGATCGCAGAATTGGCTTTGAAGAATAGGATTGGATGCTCCGGGATCGCAGCTCCAGTTTCTGCAGCATGATCTGAATAATTTAGACCTATGCAAAGAAACTTTCCAATATTGCCCACAATAGGTGCGAAGCGTGGCGTACCTTCGACTCTTGGCATGGACGATGTGTCTACAGCGCGTAGACTATCCAGCGACGCATCATCGAGCATGCGCCCGTCAATATCTTCAATATGCGCAGAAAGATCACGCAAGGCGCCATCCGTATCTATCAAACCGGGGCGTTCTGCGCCCTCATTGCCGTAGCGAACCAATTTCATGTCATGCTCCTAGTGATTGTCACGTGGCGTATGTTTACGGGCGATATCCTGATATTTATGGGCACCTTCGAGGGTCATACCTTCGGAAAAGGGTTGAACTTTTTCACGAAACAGCTCTTGCCAAGGTGTTTGGCTGTCGGGGGTAAATGGGCGAGGGCCGAGGACCGCCTTCCTACGTTCTAATTCAGCTGGATCCACCAACATGTCTGCAGTGCAAGCGTTCAAATCAATCCTAATTGTGTCGCCTGTCTGGACTAAGCCTAAGCCACCACCGTCTGCAGCCTCTGGGGAGGCGTTGAGAATGGAAGGAGAGCCAGACGTACCTGACTGTCGTCCATCACCTAAACAGGGTAGCGAGGTGATGCCTTGGGTGATTAGATAGGAGGGTGGACGCATGTTCACCACTTCGGCGCCGCCAGGATAGCCAATTGGCCCTGCGCCTCGCATGATCAATACGCAATTAGCATCAATCATCAGGCTTTGGTCGTCAATAGTATGGTGAAAATCCTCTGGACCATCAAATACAACAGCGCGCCCTTCAAAAGCGTTAGGGCTATCGGGGTTGGACAAATAGCGCGAACGAAATTCTGGTGAAATCACCGATGTTTTCATGATAGCACTATCAAATAAATTGCCCTTAAGGTTTATAAACCCAGCCGATTGTACCAGTGGCGCGTTCACTTGTTTGATCACATCACTGTTTTCACTTCTTAGGTGACCACAGTTTTCTAAGATTGTCTTGCCATTGACTGTCTGCGCATTCGGGTGAGGCAGCAAATCAGCTGCCAGTAATTCCCCTATCACTGCAGGTACGCCGCCCGCCCGATGGTAATCTTCGCCGAGATATTCGCCAGCTGGCTGCAAATTAACTAGTAAAGGTACGTTATGGCCAAGGCCCTGCCAGTCGTCATTATTTAAAGCTACGCCCAAATGTTTGGCGATCCCGTTCAGGTGAATTGGCGCATTAGTTGAGCCACCAATAGCGGAGTTGATCACAATAGCATTTTCAAAAGCTTCGCGCGTCATAATGGCGTCTGGGCGTAGATCTTCATGCACCATATCGACAATGCGCAAGCCGGTTTCATAACTGATTTGCCCTCGTTCACGGTAAGGTGCGGGAATTGCAGCCGCGCCTGGTAACTGCATACCCAACCCTTCAGCTAAAGAGTTCATAGTGGTTGCCGTGCCCATGGTGTTGCAATACCCAACCGAAGGTGCGGAGGAGGTCACCATCTCCATAAATCCGTCGTCGTCGATCTCACCGGCAGCAAGCATTTCGCGGGCTTTCCAAACGATGCTGCCTGATCCGGAGCGTTTGCCACGGAACCAGCCGTTTAGCATCGGTCCCACCGATAGAGCAATCGCAGGGATGTTAACCGTGGCTGCAGCCATCAGTAGCGCAGGTGTGGTTTTGTCACAGCCAATGTTGAGCACAACTCCGTCAATTGGGTAGCCAAACAGGGTCTCCACCAGTGATAAATATGCTAGATTTCGGTCTAGCATCGCAGTTGGACGCTTGCCAGTCTCCTGAATAGGATGCACGGGGATCTCAATCACTGTTCCACCAGCCGCAATCACACCATCCCTCACCCGTTTCGTAAGTTCAATGTGGTGGCGGTTGCACGGGCTAAGGTCACTACCCGTTTGTGCTATGCCAATTATTGGCTTACCAGATTGGAGCTCGTTTCTAGTTAGACCATAGTTAAGATATCGCTCAATATATAGAGCAGTCATTTCCCGATTATCTGGATTATTGAACCATAGCTGAGAGCGTAATTTTGTTTTTTTATCTGACAAGCTAAGGTCCTCGTAAAGTTCTAATGGTTTGTTCGCATCGATTAGTTCGACCAGCCGCCGTCGATGACTTGGGTTGTGGCAGTAGTGAATGCACTTTCGTCTGATCCTAAGTAAACTGCAAGAGCAGCAATTTCCTCGGCTGTTCCAATACGCCCCATTGGTTGGCGAGCGGTGAAGTCTTTCATGGCTTGCACTTCATCGCCAGTGGCGCGCAACCGCTCGTGAAGGGAAGGGCTCTCCACTGTGCCGGGGCAAATGGCATTGCAGCGAATACCTTGGCTTATGTAATCAATGGCCACGGATTTAGTCAGTCCAATCACTGCAGCCTTTGTGGTTCCGTAAATGAACCTATTTGGCGCGCCAATGACCGATGAGCAAGCGGAAGACATATTGATTATCGAACCAGTACCACGCTGTAACATTCCGGGAAGAGCCGCTTGAATTGTGCGCAACATCGAGCGGACGTTGAGGTTTAAGGCAAATTCCCAATCTGCGTCGATTGCTTCCAAGATACTGCCATGATGGACGAACCCTGCACCATTGAACAATATATCTGGATTGGCATGCGCCACACCCTCGGTGACAGAGCTTTCGTCCAAAACATCTAAAACATTTACCTCAAGCGTGCCGCTGCTGGCGCTTTTTAACTCAGCCAGCGTGTCAGGGTTGACGTCAGTAGCAAAAACATGTGCGCCTTCAGCGGCCATTGCTAAGGCTGTGGCGCGGCCAATACCTTGCCCTGCGGCGGTGACCAAGGCGCGTTTTCCGGCTAGTCTTTCCATCTGTCCATCCTTCAAGATATCGTAAAGCCGACCCATATTTTCATGGAGAGGCCGTATGTTCGTGATTTAAACTATATTTTTACTTGGGGTTAAAGCAAAACTAATGCGGATGGCACAAATATTTTTTAAGCAGACAAAACTTACCATTGCTCGCGCTAAGCGGAATTGATGTGTTGCAATTTGTCTGTTCCACCACCAAAATAAACCTCAAGATATCGCAGTTCTAGTGTCTAAAAAAAGGTTCTAAGATTTATGTCAGTACAAAAAATTGCCCTGCTAGGCACGGGTTTGATGGGAGCGCCGATGGCGCGAAACCTCTGTCAGGCTGGTGTGGACACTACCGTGTGGAATCGCACAACTACAAAGGCTGAGCCGTTGTCCTACTTTGGAGCAACAGTCGCCCAAAGTGCAGCAGGTGCAGTCGCTCAGGCAGATATAGTAATCTCAATGTTGTCTGATGGACCTACTGGGGTCTTAGTGCAGTCCGACCCTAATGTGCGTGCTAAGTTGAAGGATGGTGCTATTTGGGTGGAAATGGGCTCAATTAAGCCGGAGGAGGCGCGTACGTCTGCAGCCGATCTGGCGCAGTTGGGTGTCGGCTATGTGGATGCCCCGGTGTCCGGAGGTACCAAGGGTGCTGAAGAGGCAAGCCTCGCTATTATGGCTGGTGGTTCCCCGCAGGATTTTGCAACTGTGAAAGTGGTATTGAACGCCCTGGGGCGTCCTGTGCATGTGGGGCCTTTGGGTGCTGGCCAACTCGCAAAGCTGGCCAATCAAGCCATTGTAGCGGTTACAATCGCTGCTGTTGCTGAGGCTATGTTGATGCTGCAAAACGGTGGAGCTGACCCGGCTGCGGTTAGGGCTGCGTTAAAGGGTGGCTTTGCGGATAGTACAATTTTGCAGCAACACGGCGCTCGCATGACGACTGGAGACTTCACTCCTGGAGGGTTGAGTGAATTGCAGCTCAAAGACCTAAATAATGCTTTGGCAGAGGCTGAAAGCTTTGGGCTTAGCTTGCCAACTCTGATCAATACCCGCGACCGTTTCCAGCGTTTAGTCAGCGATCTTGGTGGTGCAAAGCTTGATCACTCTGCATTATATCTGGAACTACGCGATCTCAATGGTCTGGTTGAAGTATAGTATGCTATCCTAATTATGGAAATCTATCTGAGCCTTGGACTTCAACCTCAGGTTTTGGTGCAATATTTTGTTGAATGCACAAAAGTTAATAAAAGAATTTTTGTTATAGATAAAATATAAATCATAGCTTGCATAGCAAAAATTATAACTTAAGCTACAATTAGGTTTTCAAGTAAATGCTGGCGGCCTGTGCACTATTAACATGCTTGGGAGGCATGATATTTGGATTTCAAGGACGACCGCATTATAGCTGCATCACCTGAAAAAGTTTGGGCGTACTTGCTTGACCCAGAGATATTAAGGGAGTGCGTGCCAGGATGTCAGAGCCTTACGGGCGACGTCGAGAACGGTTTTGAGGCTACTGTTGTTCAGAAAGTTGGCCCCGTTAAAGCTAAGTTCAAAGGCACTGTGCATTTAAGTGAACTTAATGCCCCACACAGTCTGCGCATTAGTGGTAAGGGAGAAGGTGGGGTTGCCGGGTTTGCCCGAGGTGGTGCTGACGTCACTCTGGAGGCCGATGAGTTAGGAACAAAATTAAGTTATGTGGTAAAGGCACAAATTGGTGGAAAGTTAGCGCAGCTGGGCTCTCGCATCATCGATAGTTTTGTCAGTCAAATGGCAAATCAGTTTTTCGAGACGTTTCAGGGCGAAGTGGAAGGTGCCAACTTATCAGTGGCTGAAGTACCGATGCAAACAATTGGGTTTTGGAAAAAAATTATACGTATTTTTAAAACATAGTACGGCTAGGGAGCAAAAAAATGAAAATTGCGATGACTGTAAACGGGAAATCTGTATCCCGTGAGGTGGCGGAAAATACCTTGCTTGTTGAGTATATTCGAGACCACCTGAGACTGACTGGTACCCATGTGGGTTGTGACACCAGCCAATGCGGTGCGTGTGTGGTGCACGTAGACGACCAAGCAATGAAATCTTGCACTATGTTGGCCGCTAGCGCTGAGGGTTTGGCTGTGACGACGGTTGAAGGCCTTGCTCAATCAAAAGATGAACTGCATCCGATGCAAGTGGCGTTCAAAGAAAACCATGGCCTACAATGCGGATTTTGTACCCCAGGCATGATTATGACTGCGACAGATATGGTGACACGATATCATACGCAGGGCAAAGAACTCACCGAGGACGCCATACGCCATGAACTGGAAGGCAATATTTGCCGCTGTACTGGCTACCACAATATTGTGAAATCTATCGCGGACGGTGCGTCCAAGATGACGAATGTATAGGGGGAATGATAATGTCTGAAGGAATTGGAGCTCGGGTCTTACGCAAGGAAGATAAAAGATTCATTACTGGCAAAGGTCGGTATACCGACGATATTGTAGAGCCTAATCAGGCCTATGCAGCCTTTGTCCGCAGCCCTCATGCCCATGCGCGTATTGTCTCGATTGACACGTCTGCTGCAATGGCAATGGCGGGTGTTGAAACCGTGCTTATGGGCCCAGAACTAGTGGCAGATGGCATTGGTAACATTATTTGTGGCTGGGGAGTCACCTCAAAAGATGGCAGCCCGATGAATATGGGCGCATGGTCGGCCCTGGCCACTGAAAAAGTGCGCTATGTCGGTGATGCGG
>LAQD01000034.1:49042-49477 GCA_000981705.1 Rhodobacteraceae bacterium ASP10-04a | reverse complement strand
GGTCATTGCAGGCCCTTGCTGAAGGCTCGCCGCAACTGCATGACAATGCGCCAAGTAATCTGATTTTCGATTGGGAAATAGGTGATTTGGCTCCGACTGATGCTGCTCTAGAGACTGCGGCTCATGTAACTGAAATGGACATCACCAACAATCGCTTGGCGCCCAATCCGATGGAGCCGAGATCTGCGATTGCCACATTTAACGATGCTGAAGACCATTATACCCTCTACACTACCAGCCAAAACCCCCATGTGGCGCGTTTGGTACTCTCTGCCTTTTATAACGTGGCTCCGGAGCATAAGCTGCGGGTTATAGCGCCGGACGTGGGCGGTGGCTTCGGATCAAAAATCTATATTTACCCCGAAGAAATTGCTTGCCTATGGGCTGCTATGAAGTCTGGGCGTTCAGTTAAATGGACCTCCGATCGCACTGAAG
>LAQD01000034.1:38049-48971 GCA_000981705.1 Rhodobacteraceae bacterium ASP10-04a | reverse complement strand
CCTAGGCGCCTACATGTCTTTGTTCAGCTCGGCAGTCCCAACCTATCTCTACGCGACACTACTTTCGGGCCAGTATAATATAGCTAATATCTACTGCGATGTGCAGGCAGTTTACACCAACACAGTGCCAGTTGATGCATACCGCGGTGCTGGTCGTCCTGAAGCATGCTATGTAATTGAACGGATTATGGAAACCGCTGCGCGTGAAATGGGAGTCGATCCCTCTGAACTGCGTGCTAAAAATTTCGTAACCTCCTTTCCTCATCAAACTCCAGTGATTATGGCCTATGATAGCGGCGACTTTGCAACCAACCAGAAGCAAGCGCAGAAAGCGGCAGACGTAGCCGGATTTGGAGCCCGCAAAGCAGAGGCGCTGGGCCGCGGCAAGCTTCGTGGCCTCGGTTATTCCAACTATATTGAAGCTTGCGGCATCGCACCTTCAGCGGCTGTGGGTAGCTTGGGCGCGGGTGTAGGTCTATGGGAAAGTGCCGAAGTGCGCGTCAATCCTGTGGGCACTATTGAAATTCTCACTGGTTCCCATAGCCACGGCCAAGGTCATGAAACCACATTCGCTCAGATTGTGGCTGAGCGCTTTGATCTTCCGACTGAGAATATCAAAATTGTGCACGGCGATACTGACAAAGTCCAATTTGGAATGGGTACCTATGGATCTCGTTCTGGGGCTGTGGGCATGTCTGCCATTGTAAAAGCTATGGATAAGGTCGAAGCTAAAGTCAAAAAGATTGCGGCTCACGTCCTAGAAGCTGGTGAAGATGACATAGTGATTGAGGGTGGCGCTGTGAAAGTGGCCGGCACTGATAAGCAGATGCTTTGGCATGAAGTAGGTCTAGCGGCTTATACCGCGCACAATATTCCTGATGGGATGGAGCCTGGCCTTAAAGAAACTGCATTCTACGATCCAACTAACTTTACCTTCCCAGCGGGATGTTACATTTGTGAGGTTGAGGTGGATCCGGACACGGGTGTGACTGAGGTTGTACAATTTGTGGCGTCTGATGATTTTGGTACCATCATCAACCCTATGATAGTAGAGGGCCAGGTGCATGGTGGGATCGCTCAGGGCATTGGCCAAGCGATGCTAGAAAACGTGGTCTATGATGACGCCGGTCAACAATTGTCTGCCAGCTACATGGATTATACAATGCCACGAGCAGATGACTTGCCAAATTATTCGGTGCATCACGCGTCAACCACATGCCCAGGAAACCCTCTTGGCATGAAAGGCTGTGGTGAAGCGGGTGCCATCGGATCTCCACCGGCTGTAATCAATGCGATTACAGATGCCATTGGCAACAACAATCTTTCTATGCCTGCCACCCCTGCTGCGGTTTGGACCGCTTTGCAGGCTGTGAGCAGTAAATTAGCAGCTGAATAAGGAGTTTGGACGATGTATGAGACCAATTTTCATAAAGCGGCCACGGCGCAAGACGCGGCAGCACTATTAGCCAAAACAGACGACGGTAAAATATTGGCTGGGGGGCAGACTTTGATCCCTACTATGAAGCAAAGACTAGCTGCCCCCTCTGATCTGATTGATCTAAGCCAGGCTGTGGCGTTGCGTGGTGTTACGATCACTAAGCGCAAAAAAATGGGTATAATGAAGGCCGATGGTGGTGAGACCATAACCATTGGCGCCATGACTACTCATGCTGAAGTGGCTGGTAACACAGAGCTGGCTAAAGTTTGTCCTGTAATCTCTGGATTGGCAGCTAATATTGGTGATCCTGCGGTGCGCCATCGTGGTACCATCGGTGGATCTGTGGCCAATAATGATCCTGCTGCTGATTATCCTGCCGCATTGATGGCTTTGAGAGCTACGATACATACTGACAGTCGTGAAATCAAAGCTGAGGACTATTTTCAAGGTATGTTTGCAACAGCGTTAGCTGATGATGAGATCATCACTGCGGTGAGCTTTCAGGCACCAGCATTGGGCGGTTATGGCAAATTTCCTAACCCGGCGTCACGCTATGCAATGGCGGGCGTGTTTGTTGCCAAATCTGTTGAAGGTGACGTGCGCGTTGCTGTGACTGGGGCAGGTGATAATGGTGTTTACCGCCACGCGGGACTGGAAGCGGCTCTGTCTGCCGATTGGTCTACGGCAGCGATCGATGCGGTTGAGGTCTCGGCGGATGGGCTTATGTCCGACCTACATGGGACTGCGGCTTACCGCGCCAATCTTATTAAGGTTATGGCCAAACGCGCTTTGGTATAGCCTGCCTATTTACATCTCACACCAGCTCTAAAATTTTGGGGCTGGTGTTGCATGTTTGGGGATAACTACCATGCAGCAACTACCTAAATCTATTGATAAAACCTCTGAGCTTCTCGCTTCTGAGGGTTACGTGGCAGATAGGTCACTGGCGACACTGACCTATCTATCTCTCACCCTCAACCGCCCAATTTTTTTGGAAGGTGAGGCAGGCGTCGGTAAAACTGAACTAGCCAAGGTGATAGCGAAAGGGTTGGGTAGAGACCTGATACGTTTGCAATGCTATGAAGGGTTGGATACGTCGACTTCAGTTTATGAATGGAACTTTGCAGCTCAAATGCTGGCCATGCGAAATGGGGTAGGCGAGGCAGATATCTATGATGAGAAATATCTGATCAAACGCGCCTTACTGAAAGCGGTGGAGCCGCATGCTTCTGGACCACCCGTGCTGTTGATTGATGAGATTGACCGTACAGATGCACCGTTTGAAGCATTTCTGCTGGAAGCTCTCTCAGATTTTCAAGTTACTGTGCCGGAGCTTGGCATTATCAAAGCGCAAGAGCCGCCTATCGTAATTCTGACCTCAAATCGTACTCGTGAGGTACATGACGCTCTGAAACGGCGCTGTTTGTATCATTGGGTGGATTACCCAGACTTTGATCGTGAGATGAAAATTTTGACGGCCCGCGTACCTGAGGCTAAACAGGCCTTAAGCCTAGAGGTGGTGGCCTTCATACAAAAGCTGCGCGAAGAGGATCTGTTCAAACGTCCCGGTTTAGCGGAAACGCTGGATTGGGCTAAATGTCTTATTGCGCTGGACGTTGTAGCTCTGTCGCCAGATGTGATTACCGACACGATAGGAGCGGTACTTAAATATCAAGACGATATTGCCAAAATTACTGGTGGAGCAGCGACGCGCATTTTGGATCAGATAAAACAGGACATGCAGGCGCTGAAATGACTTCAGCTGCCGGAACACTACCGGATAACATTGTCTATTTTGTTCGTGCTTTGAGGCGGGCGGGGGTGCCGGTGGGCACCGCACAAATTCTTGAGGCTCTGCGTGCGGTTTCTGTGGTAGGCTTTACTAATCGCTTAGATTTTCATACCACTCTACGAGCAATGATTGTGACACGGGCTGAGCATTTGTTGGTATTTGATCAGGTTTTTACCATGTTTTGGCGTGACCCTGAATTTTTAGAAAATATGATTACTAATCTTTTGCCAGTGATAACAGCACCGCCAGTGGATCCCTTGATGGAGCCTGCTCGAACCCGAGCAGCTGAGGCAATGGCTTCTGGGGGTGGCAAGCCGCGCTGCGCACCACAACAAGAACAATTAGAAATTGATGCGCAGTTTTCGCATTCTGACGTGGAAAAACTGTCAGAAAAAGATTTTGACGCCATGACTGCGGTCGAAATCTATGCGGCTGAAACCGCAATTCGAACCATGGGGCTGAATTTACCTAAAGTACCCGGACGGCGGTATAGCTTGGCCGCAAATGCAGTGCAAATTGATCGTCGTAGGGCGTTGCAAGGTGCGCGGCGAAGTGGGGGTGAAATGATACTTCTTCCCAAACGCCGCGCCAAACCCCGCAGGCTTAACCTAGTGGTACTCTGCGATATATCAGGTTCGATGACAAGTTATAGCAGAATGATGATGCATTTTGTGCATTCTGTGGCACAGTTTCAGGGGCAATCATGGGCGGCGGTGCATGGTTTCACTTTTGGTACCCGATTGCACAATATCTCGCCCTTGCTGACGATCAAAGACCCAGACGCAGCGCTAAGGGCCATTGGCAGCCACGTACGTGACTGGGAAGGCGGTACTCGGATCGCCAGTAGTCTTGGAGACTTCAACATGCACTGGGCGCGACGTGTACTGTCGACCCCTTCAGTAGTGCTGCTGATTACGGATGGGCTGGAGCGTGAGGGTATCGCAAAACTGGAGAGTGAAATGGCACGGATGGCACTACAAACCCGTGAGTTGATATGGCTAAATCCACTACTGCGGTGGGAGCAGTTTTCCCCACAAGCGGCTGGCATTCGCGCCATGCTCCCCTATGTATCGTCCTTCGTAGCCTGTCATAATCTGGACAGTCTGCAAGAATTATCTGATAGTTTGAGAAATGGTTTGCATGCGGATCACAAGAAGCGATTGATTGGAATGCTAAAATGATTATTTCAAAGCATATGGGCGGCTTAGCTGCTGCATTTCACAAAGAGGGTCAAAAAGTTGCTTTAGCGACTGTGTTGGGTACATGGGGCTCGTCGCCCCGCCCAGTAGGTGCGCAATTGGTTGTTTGTGAGGATGGCTCTTTTCATGGCTCAGTTTCTGGAGGCTGCGTTGAGGGCGCCGTGGTTTTGGAGGCTTTGGAAGCCTTGGCTACTGGTACTTGTAGGCTATTGGAATACGGTGTGAATGATGCCGACGCTTTTTCCGTTGGATTGGCTTGTGGCGGTACCATAAGGATCATGGTTGAGCCAGTGGGTATAGGCCAGGGTATTGCGCCTTCCTTGTTGGAAGATTTTGAGCGTGCGGGCGCCGTACGTCAAGCCATAGGCCTGCGGGTCAATTTAGATACTTGGGAGCGAGCAGTGCTCACGCCGCAGAGCCATCCAGACGAATTCTCTGGTTCGGGCGGTGTTACTCGGCAAATTTATACGCATATTCAAAATCCACCGCTGCGATTGGTGCTAATTGGCGCAGTCCATATTGCTCAATTTCTGGCTCCCATGGCACAAATGGCTGGCTATCATGTTACTATTATTGATCCACGTGGGTCGTTCGCTAGCCCGCAGAGGTTTTTGCACCAAGAGCTTATTGTTGATTGGCCCGAGGATGCTTTAGCAGACTTGACCATAGACAGTCGCACAGCTCTCGTGACATTAACCCATGATCCGAAAATGGATACGCCATCCTTGCAAGCTGTTTTGGCTACCGATGCGTTTTATATAGGTGCATTGGGTTCGACGCGCACACATGCCAAACGTCGTACATCAATGTTGGAATTGGGAGTGCTTCCTTCACAATTCGACCGCATTCAAGGTCCCGTTGGACTGTCCATTGGTAGTAAATCTCCGGCGGAAATTGCCGTTTCCATTCTTGCGGAAATTACCCAGTGTCTAAGGCAAAAAGTCACATGAGTAAGCTGTTTTCAGATCGCAACCGACCCATCCATATGGGACGCTTTCCAACAGAGCGCTTGAAACGGGCCTCGAAGTGCTCAGATTTGTCAGGCCTTGCTCCTTGGCCCATGTTGAGTTTTCAACGCCCTGCTGGGAGTGCCAGCATTGTACCCGCTATGGCGGAATTTCAGGCTATGATGGATGCAGTGCGGGATGGCATCGCAAACTCTGTTGCCTCAGACATCCCAACAGATTTACAAGAGCGATCCAATCATCTTAAGGCATTTGCTTATTTTAATGACATAGCCATGGTGGGTCTTACGGCATTGGCTGCAGATGACCATCTCACAATCCCCCGCCTGAATCCAGACGTTAAACGTTTGGCCTATGCCTTAAGTAACCGGCAGACTAAAACCTTAGCGGCGGGCATTGACCTTATCATGGCTGATCTTAAGGAAAGTATGGCCGCAAAACCAGATTCTATCACGCACCACACTGGGGCTTTAGTATTTTTAGTAGACTACCGCCGCGATCCGAGGCCTGATGAGACTGGCTGTGATTGGGTTCAAGACGGGCAGGCCGAACTGGCTGCGATCTTGGGCGCAGAGACGGCAACAGTATTGGCCAATTACCTTCGGGTCTTAGGCTTTAGCGCGCGTGCGCATACTGCTACTACTACTGATGTGGAGCTTTCGCGATTGGCAGTAAAGGCGGGCTTAACACAGGTCGAGGGTGATCAGATAATTCATCCTTGGCTGGGCCGCCGTTTTGGCTTGGCCGCTGTGACGACCGATATGCCTTTGGCTTTTGATAAGCCTTTGGCCGCTAAGCAACCAAAATCCGCCCTGAACTGCATGGAATGGGTCTTGGGGCGGCACGGTGGTGCTTGCCGGAGTAATCATGATCCTTATCTTAAGCGGGATTATGTTAGTGGTGCTCATCCTTTCGAGACACTTAAACGGGTGGAAACACCAACCACCTATATGGACGAGATCAATATTGCGCGGGTGCCTAAACGTACAGATATGTTTGCACGTGCACAGTTTGGAGATATGGGCCCGCAGGTACAAAAAGGTGCTACCGGAGGTCACTACGTGCGTAAAGCAGCGCCTAGCACTGCGCAACGTCGGCTATTGGGAGCCTTTGTACTTTTGCAAGACGGTGAACCTGCCAAAGAGGTAAAATTAATTCCACCAGAGATTGCAGCCAAAAATATCAAAGGTGCGAGTTACTTTCTCGGCATTGATGCCACGGGCCTATCGCGCTGCCCTACTTGGAGCTGGTACTCTCATGATGCCCATGGCACACCAATTATCCCGCCCCACGACCATGCTATTAGCATGATTGTGGATCAGGGGTTTGAGACAATGGAGGGGGCTTCGGGCGATGATTGGATCAGCGTTGCACAATCCATGCGGGCCTACCTACGATTTTCTCTGTTGGGTGGTATTTTGGCCCAGCATATCCGGAATATGGGCTATCCTGCCAAGGCTCACACGGTAATGGATGGCGAGGTGCTACAACCTCCCTTACTACTACTGTCGGGTCTTGGGGAGGTAAGCCGGATTGGTGAGGTGATCTTGAATCCGTTCCTAGGGCCACGGTTGAAGTCAGGTGTGGTTACCACATCATTGCCTATGGCGCATGATAAGCCGATTGATTTTGGTTTGCAAAAATTCTGTGACAGCTGCAACAAGTGCGCGCGCGAATGCCCGTCTGGTGCTATAACAGCTGGGCCAAAGCTTATGTTTAATGGCTATGAAATTTGGAAGTCTGATAGTCAAAAATGTGCTACTTATCGGATCAATACTCTTGGTGGGGCCATGTGTGGCCGTTGCATGAAGACCTGCCCGTGGAACCTAGAAGGGTTATTTTCTGAAGCGCCTTTTCGTTGGGCCGCGATGAATGTGCCGCAGATGGCTCCAGTTTTGGCCAAGCTTGATGATATGGCTGGTCACGGTGAGTTGAACACTGTAAAAAAATGGTGGTGGGATCTTGAGCTAACTGAGCAGGGATCCTATGCACCAAGCCAGCATATGGTAAATGCTCGTGCGCTTCAGAAGGATATAAACCTTAAATATGCCGACCAAACCTTGGCGGTCTATCCAGCTCCCTTGGCACCACATCCTTATCCCTATCCGGCACTCATGGATCGTGAGGCGGGAATTGAGGCCTATCAAGCGATGATCACCGCAGAGGTCTATCAGGCTAAATCTGCCACTGGCGCCCGCGACCACTTACATCTGTACCAAAACGATCAGGAGGCGCCGGTCATTCAGATGATTGTGGATCAAGTCACTGAAAGTGTTGGGGCTGTTATGAAATATAGATTGGTAGCTGTAGGTGGTGCGGATTTGCCACTTTGGACAGCAGGGGCGCATTTGGATATCGTCGTGGCCCCAGAATTCCTGCGTCAATATTCTATGTGTGGGGATCCTTCAGATCGCAGCTGCTATGAAATTGCCGTTCTTTTAGAGCCTGAGGGCCGTGGTGGCTCAAAGTTGATGCAACGAATCTTTGAGGAGGGCCGGCGGGTGTTTGTTTCAAAACCAATCAATCATTTTGCACTGGAGGCCTCGGCAAGTCTATCCTTGTTGTTTGGTGGGGGGATTGGTGTTACGCCCATGATTGCTTTTGCCCATGAACTGGATAGCGCAGGACGTAATTTTAAGCTGATGTATTCCTCCAGCACGCAAGCATCAGCCGCTTTTGACAGTGATTTTGAGGGGCAGCCTTGGGCCAAAAAATGCAGTAAGCATTACTCAGATCAAGGCAGCCGCCTCGATATTGCTTCGGTTGTTCCGCCTTATGAGGCTGGTATTCATATCTATGTTTGTGGACCGAATGCCTATATGACCGCTATTCTAGATCATGCCCGCTTCATGGGTTATCCTGATGTAGTGCTGCATGCGGAGTTTTTTGTGGTTCCGGATATGCCTGATTGGGTAAACTTTCCATTTGAGATTGAGCGTAACAATGGCCAAAAAGTTTCTGTGAGCGTCGATCAATCAGCCAGTGACGCGCTCATTGCAGCGGGGATCTCTGTGGACGTGAAATGTTCTGATGGTCTCTGTGGTGTGTGTAAATGCACATTAATTTCTGGTGCGGTGGAGCACCGAGATTTTGTTTTATCTGCCGCGCAACGCGAAACTACTATGATCCTGTGCCAAAGCCGAGCCTTGCAAAAAAATGCTGTGTTAAAACTTGACATTTAACGAATTGCGCGTTGGCCAAAACTCCAAGGCCACTCAATGTTCCACAGTCTGCCAAGCCGCATAATAGGAACAATTCTGCCTGAATGCGAGCTTTTCTCGCCGGGGTGAGCTGAGTTCTGACTTCCGGCCAGAAAGCTAGTAAATCTAAATTTTTTTATTCTATTTACCTTAACCTCAATTCGGCCAATTAGTTTATCGCCTTCTAACATCGGAAACACATAGTAGCCGTAGACACGCTTACTGGCAGGAATAAATATTTCTATTCGGTATGAGAAGCCAAACAGCTCTTGTGTACGCTGCCGGTTCTGGAGGGCTGGATCAAAGGGGCTTAGGATGCGCACTCGTTGGGTGAATTGCAACGGAGTTTTTAGTTTTTCCCAGTTTTCAGCAAAGATTACCCGTGGCCGCTGTGTACCATCTGTGGCCTCAACATTTATCCAGCGGATTTCACCCTGAGGCTGCTTTAGTTCCAGCCACTGGGTCACCTCTGCAAGGTCAACAAAATTATAAAATTCTGCGATTTCTTTTGGTGTGGCGAAGCCCAGCGTCTGTAAAGCTGAGTGGCAAGCCCAATCGGCGCTGTCAGCAGCGGATGGGCGGTATTGGAAGTACGTGGCAGGGATCACGTTTTGGATTAAATCTTAAACTTTGCTAAAACCATTCCTACGGGTGACGGCAATGTGGCCAGTGCGCCAAAGATATGCAAGAGCGGTTTTCGAGGGATGCCAATCCCACCAACCGCCGCTGCTGCGTTTCTCTTGCTTGCCAACATCGCGTGACCCTAAGGGCCCTTGGCGGGCAATTTGGTCCAAAATAGTCTGCGCTTGCGCTAGAAAATCTCCCCGATGCCAAGTTTTCCAACGCTGTTGAAGTAGTACAGCGTCGCGGGTAAATTTATTCTGCCAATGGGGGAAGGCCTCTATAGGTAGGATTGAGGCGTCATGGGTCCAGCCTTCAAAAGCGCTGCGTTCATGATCAACCATTTTTCGCAAATCAACGGGCCGGTAGCATTGTTGCCGTGACCTTAAAATTAGGTCATGGGCCCGCGCCATGGTGTTGATACTATCGACTTGCACAAAGTTTAGATTGCCTAGCACTTTTTCTAGAGTTGTACTTAGTGGCGGTTTACGCAGGCGTTGGTGATCTAAAAATGTTGCCGAGCTAGCTTATTTGAAAGAAAATTAGTAAGTGTCATTCTCATAGAGTTGCAGATGAGCGATACATCCCGCAAGCGCCGCGTGGTCATCTTGCACTAAATGTACTGAGAACTGGCTCATGAATTCTGAAAATCGTCCTTTTGCGGCAAATGCGCTGTGGAATGGGCTGCCTGGATAGTGATCTGCCAGTGCTTGTGCCACGCCTCCAACCAAATAAATACCGCCAAAGGGTAGGTGGGTGAGTGCAAGATTACCGCATACACAGCCAAATACCTCTAATAATATAGCTATAGATTTGACCGCAAGCGGATCGTTGTCCAAATTTTCTATGATATGTTGTGAGCTGGCCAGAGCCTCTGAGGAGCTATGCTTTGCCAGAAAGGCATACACATGGCTCAATCCACGGCCAGACAGTACTTCCTCTGCAGATGCAAAACCAAAACGGCCTGCAAGGTATTGGTGCAATTCAAATATCTCAGGGCTGGGCACTGGGAGGTTTACATGTCCTGTCTCACTGCCTGGAACGGTGAGTTTTGGCCCATCACCCAAAACTACAGCAGAATTGAACCCAGTGCCCACATTGACCACGATGCGATTACCACTCTGGGCCGTGCCTTTGATCACACTACGGAATGCCTCAGCGGGCAAATGCGACAGGGCCAGACCTTGGGCCTGCATGTCGTTAATAATGGCACCACGCTGTGCTCCTGATACTTTACATAGTTGATCTGTGGTTACGGTCCAATCCAGATTGGTTAGCTGGCCCTGAGCTTCGCCCACAGGTCCCGCTACATCGATACAAACAGCTGAGGGGTGCGTTCCGGCGGCATGAGTGTGTAGGTAGTCTATTAAAATTTCTGCAACACCAAGTTGATCAGCATTACGGTAGCGTTGTATGCTGTCAATCTGCAATATCCCGTCATGGGCCAGCGCCACGCGGGTGTTAGTGCCACCCACGTCCGCGATCAAATATTGCATGCCCATTTCCTTAGTCCAACTCACTAGCAATTCATCTAATTGCATACTTGATGTTAGGTAATTCTTGCAAGGGCGTAGTGGAGGATAGTTCTGAAAAGGCTTGTAATTACATCAATTCTATGAATGTTTTAAGGCTAATCTGAAAAGGACTGTATCATGCCCGCGCCTGTTAATAAATTGAAATCTGCGGTTTGGGCGGGTGAAATGCAAA
>LAQD01000034.1:26040-38002 GCA_000981705.1 Rhodobacteraceae bacterium ASP10-04a | reverse complement strand
TTTGATTGGTGTTTGATTGATGGTGAGCATGGCCCCAATGATTTGCCGCTGATTGAGGCGCAGCTGCGAGCTTTGCAAGCTGTGAATGCCAGTGCCATTGTGCGCGTGCCGCAAGGCGAGAATTGGATTCTAAAGCAAGTCTTAGATATTGGTGCTCAAAGTATTTTGGTGCCCATGGTCGAGACCGCAGAACAAGCTGCCAAAGTTGTTGCAGCTTGCAAATATGCGCCGGATGGTAACCGAGGGGTTGGGTACGCTTTGGCCCGTGCGAGTAGTTACAATTCGATTACAGATTATGCACAAACTGCCAATGATCAAATTTGTGTGATTGTGCAGGTGGAAACACTGGCTGCGATACGTAATATTCCGGAAATTTCTAAAGTTCCAGGGGTAGATTGCATTTTCATAGGCCCCGCAGATCTAAGCGCAGATATGGGACATTTGGGCGATTTGAATCATCCTGAGGTTTTAGAAGTGATTGCGCAAGGCATGAGGGATATTGCTGCAGCAGGCCTTTGCGCTGGTTCGATTTGTTTGGTGGATGACGAGCAAAAGCGCTTTATTGCGCAAGGTGGAAGGTTTTTAGGGGTAGCGGCGGATGTAATCATGCTGCAATCGGCTTTGAAAGCCACAGTTGCTAACGTGCGCAACTCATAAAGTTAAAAGGCGCAGTAATAAACTGCGCCTTTTAACTTTATTTTATTAGCCTCGGCGGCGTTTTCGTCCACCACGCCCACCTACATCATCACCTGGCACTTTGTTAAATTTGATCCAAGCACCACCGCTTGGATCATTGGCCATCAAAAAATTAGCTGCGCGAATGGCTTCCATTTCTTTACCAGCTTTTGACTGTGTGGAGCCCATACCAAATAGGGTGACGAAGGTTTCATCGTCCATGCCTTCAGGTAAAATGATGCCCGCAGCGCGGATGACTTCTTTCTTTGCGGCAATTTTCTTTTGGTTCACAGGCAACATCACTGGGTTCATGATCGCAGATGTCATACCGGCTACCATGGCCATGGGGAGGAAGGCGTTATTTATTCCATGCCGATTTGGTAGGCCAAAGGAGATATTAGAGGCACCGCAGGTCGTGTTCACGCCGAGCTCATCGCGTAAGCGCCGTACTAAGGTGTAAACCTGCAAGCCGGCTGTACCCATTGCACCCACGGGCATAACCAAGGGATCTACCACGATGTCATGGGCGGGAATCCCAAAATCAGCGGCACGTTCGACAATCTTTTTTGCCACTGCGAATCGCACATCTGGATCTTCAGAAATTCCCGTATCGTCATTGGATATTGCGACCACAGGCACATTATATTTTTTCACCAAAGGCAAAACTAGCTCAAGCCTATCTTCCTCTCCAGTCACAGAATTAAGCAAGGGTCGACCTTCTGCTGCTGCCAAACCATTTTCCAAAGCGCCAGGGACGGAGCTGTCAATGCACAAAGGTGTATCCACCACAGCTTGTACACGCAGTACTAATTCGCGCATTAAGGTCGGCTCGACAAAGTTATTATCCGCATAGCGGGGATCTTCAGCCATTTTGTTGGAGAAGACGGCACCGGAGTTGATGTCTAATATAGATGCACCAGCTGCCGCTTGTGCAATGGCATCTGCTTCAACTCGAGAAAAGTCTCCGGCCTCAAGCTCGGCGTTAAGAATTTTGCGGCCGGTTGGATTGATACGCTCCCCGATAACGCAAAAGGGCTCGTCAAAACCGATAATTGCGGTTTTGGTTTTGGACTCAACAACTGTGCGTGTCATTTTTAGAAATCCTTAGGATTGAGAGACAGGAATGGCAGAAGACCCACCGTTTTTGATGGCCCATTTAGCATTAGTCTTGATCCCACCAAGTGGGAAAAAATGCACGTGCGAGATAGTAAATTGCGGGTTCTCAGCCTTATGGGCTGCCAACTCGGCGAGGAAAAAATCTGGGGTGAATGGCAGGAGCAATTTGGTCAAATTTTTGGCACGGCGCTGCAGTACGCGTAAGGATGCGCCAACACCGCAAGCGATGGAAAACTTGATCAAGGTCTGCAACTTGGCAGGACCCGCCACGCCAATATGTATTGGTAAGGTGATGCCATTGGCTACCAACTCATTCGCCCAAGCAATCACAGGTTGGGCCTCAAAGCAAAATTGTGTTACGATAGCCATCTCGGCGTCTGAAGTTTCTGAAAAGGCTTGTTTCCAACGCAGGGCGGAATCGACGTTTGTCATTGCACCGTCTGGATCAATGTCTTTGTTACCCTCTGGGTGGCCGGCCACATGCAGGCGTTTAAACCCTGAATCGCCAAAAGCTCCAGATTCTAACAACTGCATCGCGCTGTGATAATCACCATGTGGAGTGGTTACGCCGCCCGCGAGCAGCAAGGCTTGATCGATCCCGGCTTCACCTTGATACATGGCGATCCAATCGCGCAATGTGGCTTCATCCTTGATGACGCGTGCCGGGAAATGCGGCATTACGTCATAGCCCTCAGACGCCAATCGCTTTGCTGTTATTACCATTTCCTCGATTGGTGTGCCTTCGATATGTGCAACATACACTCGCGTGGTGCTCGGCAAGAGGTCGCGAAAGTCTTCAACCTTTTCAGCAGTACGGGGCATCACTTCGATGGAAAAATCCTTTAAAAAAGCTTCAATCTGTGGATTAACTTCTACCACTGACGCGTCTTTGGATTCAAAATTAAGCAGGGCCATTGGCCTCTCCTTTGAGCAAGTGTTTAAGGGTCAGCTGGACCAGCCATTATTTGCGATCAGCTGTTTTATTTTTGCTTGATCATATTCAGCATCGATACGATTAGCTTCAGATTGCGCCACTTCGGCTTGATCACCTTCAACCTGATAGGCAGCAGCTTTATGCCATTCGGCTAGATAGGAATCGGTATCTTCTGCGCCAGTTTTCATGGCTGTACGATCAATAGCCTGCTCGAATCGTTCGGGCAGTTGAACCTTAGCGGACTTACGACCTTTACCAACAATTACTTGAGCTGGAATATCTCGCCAATACACAATAAAAACGTCCGCCATTCGATTCCTCAACTTTCTGTCATGGATTACTAGAAGCAACTGCGCGTAAAACAGGGTCAAATTTCGACAATTGAACAGGTGGTAGCGACTTCGACGTAATGACAAATTGGTAAGAGGTACAATAGTGTTAGATACCGGATTATTTTAGAATAACTTGATGAATGATTGCATGGCCACTTGGATGTGCTTAAGTTAAGGTAACTCGAAATCCGAAAGGCGTATAATTATGACGCCACAGCGTCCCCGGTCTGCGGGCGCGGTTCCTAAAGCGGTTGAATCCACCGCAGGCCATAAGGCTCAAGCCCAAACGCTTTATGCTGCTTTGGACTTAGGCACAAATTCGTGCCGTATGCTTATTGCGCAACCTGATGGTGCGCAATTTAAAGTCGTGGATAGTTTCTCTAAATCAGTCCAGCTTGGATTAGGTTTGGAAGAAACCGGGAGGCTGAGCCGTGCATCCATGAACCGTACCTTGCAGGCCCTGCGAATTTGCAGTCAAAAACTTAAACAATACCAAGTTAAAAAGATGCGATTGGTCGCGACAGAGGCCTGCCGTCGTGCTGACAACGGGGCATCTCTAATGCGGCAAATTAGGAAGGAGACGGGGCTTAAACTAGAGGTTATCCGAGCGGAGGAAGAGGCGCAGTTGGCGGTTTTGTCTTGTGCACCTTTGGTGTCCAATGACACTGATCAATTGTTGGTAGTTGATATTGGCGGCGGCTCGACGGAGCTGGTGTGGATTGATTTAGTTGATGTGGTGCCAAAGCAGCGTAGTCGGGCGATTATGCATATGCATAAGGGGTTTCGCTCTGGTGAGCGGCCTAATAAATATGGTGCAAAGGTTGTTGATTGGATTTCTGTGCCGTTAGGTGTGGCAACTTTGCGCGACTTGTTCAACGATGTGGATGATGATGCTGGGCGCTTCGCGCTCATGAGTTTGATGTTTGAGGAAAAGCTAGAAAAATTTATCCCCTATGAACGCGCCTATAACATGTCACATTTTCAGATCATTGGGACCAGTGGTACTGTGACAACGGTTGCAGCCAGCCATTTGGGTTTGCGGCGCTATGACCGCAATAAAGTCGATGGTCTATCGATGTCTTCTATAGAGATTGACAAGGTTATACACGAATATATCAAAATGGGTCCTGTAGGACGAAAAAATGATCCCCGTATCGGCAAAGATCGCCAAGATTTGATCATGTCTGGGGCCGCAATTTTGCAAGCATTACTGCGAAGTTGGCCCACCCATAGGCTGTCTGTGGCGGATAGAGGTTTACGTGAGGGTTTACTATATGCACAAATGAGCGCAGACGGTGTTTTCCGCGAAAAAAAGAGCTGAATTAAATGGCAAAGATCCCTACCAAAAATAGTGGCCGTGGCCAACGCGAACTTCGAGTTAAGGTGAAAACTGCGCGTGGTAGAAAGCTGTCGTCCACGCTTTGGTTGGAACGCCAACTCAATGATCCTTATGTCAAGCGGGCCACCCTCGAGGGCTATCGTGGGCGTGCCGCGTTTAAAATTTTGGAACTTGATGACAAATACCGCTTTTTGGTGCCCGGTGCTCGGATTGTAGATTTAGGATGTGCGCCAGGTGGTTGGTGTCAAGTGGCGGTGCCACGCATAAATGCCTTGGGCGATAGGCCAGGCAAAAAGGTTGGAACTATTCTGGGGGTTGATCTGCAAGAGGTGGAACCTATTCCCGGTGCTGAAATTCACGTATTAGATTTCATGGACGAGGGTGCTGATGATAAGGTTAAGGCCTGGCTGGATGGCGCTGCTGATGTGGTTATGTCGGATATGGCTGCAGCCTCTTCTGGCCACAAACAGACTGATCATCTGCGTATCATCGCACTGTGTGAGGCCGCGGCCTATTTCTCCTTTGAGGTCTTGGCTCCGGGAGGGACCTTTATTGCCAAAGTTTTGGCAGGTGGTGCTGAAGGTGATATGCAAGCTTTACTTAAGAAAAAATTTAACAAAGTATCTAATATTAAGCCACCAGCTTCGCGCTCTAATTCATCGGAAAAATTCGTGGTGGCCACCGGGTTTCGGGGCTAAACTTTTGTCGGAGTAAGTATTCGCTGTTGGGCTGTTTTGCCATTGTGCGGTAGCTCTGGCTGTGGTGCAGTGCCACTTTACAACAAGTAACACCAACAGCACATTTGCAACCAAATCCTAACCTATTTTGGTTGTGCTAATCTGATGAGGGACCTTAGAATGTATATTCTGGCAATTGACCAAGGCACCACTTCCAGCCGTGCTATCTTGTTTGATGCCCAAATGCGCCCAGCATTCACCAGCCAAAAAGAATTTCCTCAGTATTTTCCACAGTCTGGCTGGGTTGAGCACAATGCCGAAGAAATTTGGTCCTCAGTCTTAGCGGTGGTGCATGATGTGATGCAAAAAGGAGCCTGTGGACATGCGGATATAGCGGCCATAGGAATTACTAATCAGCGTGAAACTACTGTAATTTGGGACCGAGCCACTGGCGCACCGATACACAATGCGATTGTCTGGCAAGATCGCCGCACGGGCCCCTTCTGTGACGCTTTGCGTGATGCAGGGCACGGACCTGCTATTACCGCAAAAACTGGACTTTTGATTGATCCTTATTTCTCTGCCACTAAGGTGAATTGGCTTTTGGATAATGTGCCTGGAGCGCGAGTGCGAGCGCAAAACGGTGAGTTACTCTTTGGAACTATGGACAGTTATTTGATTTGGAAGCTGACTGGCGGGTCTACGCATATGACGGATGCGACCAATGCCGCTCGCACCATGCTGTATGATATCGTACAGGGTTGCTGGGCTCATGAGATTTGTGGTCTTTTGGATGTGCCACAAGCCATGCTGCCTGAGGTGCGTGACTGTGCCTCTGAATTTGGCTCCACCTGCCTCTTTGGGGGTAATATTGCGATCCTAGGGGTTGCTGGAGACCAACAGGCCGCTGCCATGGGTCAGGCTTGTTTTACATCGGGTATGTTGAAATCCACCTATGGAACTGGCTGCTTTGCACTTTTGAACACGGGTGACAATTTAGTTAAATCGAAAAATGGTCTTCTAGGTACAATTGCCTACCAGTTTAATGGTAAACCAACCTATGCCCTCGAGGGCTCTATTTTTATAGCTGGCGCAGTAGTGCAATGGCTACGCGATGGCTTGGGTATTATTCAGGATGCCTACCAAACAGCAGATATGGCTGCTTCTGCCGATCGCACACAATCATTGTATCTAGTACCTGCATTCACTGGGCTTGGAGCACCCTATTGGGATGCGGAGTGCAGAGGGGCAATATTTGGGTTGACTCGCAACTCAGGCCCAAAGGAATTTGCCAGAGCGGCCCTTCAGAGCGTGGGCTATCAAACCCGCGATCTTTTGACTGCTATGCAGGAGGATATGGGAATAGATGGCCGAGCAGTGCTTCGAGTAGATGGGGGCATGACTGCGAGCGATTGGACTATGCAGTTTTTGGCCGACATCCTTGGTGCACCGGTTGACCGTCCACAAGTTCTGGAGACTACAGCACTTGGCGCCGCATGGCTGGCTGGGTTGACGGCAGGTGTCTATCCAGATCAAGGTACTATGGAAAAAACATGGGCCTTAGAACAAAGATTTGAGCCCCAAATGACGCTTGATGTACGCGACGCGCTCTATGAAGGCTGGCAGGACGCCGTACGACGTACGTTGGGGTAATGGCATTTATATTTAACCATTATGCTACTGAACTCTGTTCAATATATTGTATTATTAGTGACACTTAGCGGTCCACTAATGGTAAGCCTTTAGGTTATTTTTTATTGACCAAACTATCTGTAAGAAATAACTGTGAGACACCTAACCAGACTAAGGCTTCTAAAGTTAACATTCCATCTTCAGAAGCGCCTAGCGGCCATAATTAAGTTGGCATCAGACCGCCGCTTAGCTGCCTCAGTGTATATCTGGATGTAGTAGTGATTCCAGACCATTTTCTTTAGACTTGGGTGCCTCTAGATACATATTGGTTTTTGGAGTTACTTGGAAAAGGCTTTGTAGGACACCTTGTTCATACCCTAAAGGGATGATTAAAAAGGCAACTTCACACTTCAGGGCAGTATTACGTTGACTGCATCAAAATTTTTGTGAAATGGTGGACCCTAGCGGGATCGAACCGCTGACCTCCTGCATGCCATGCAGGCGCTCTCCCAGCTGAGCTAAGGGCCCTCTAATACATCTTTATTTAGGCAAGGCTTGGCGCGGGATCAAGAGTAAATCATCGCGCCAAGCGAAGAAATTTAGCTATCGTCGTCTTCTGAAGCTACATCGGCAATTTCTTCAAGTGAAACGGTGTCATCGTCGTCGTCATCAAGCACATCATCGCCTAAATCTACGTCAACATCATCGTCTTCCAATACTACCTCTTCAGATTCAGCATCAGCTTCGTTCTGCTTTTTTGTCTGAGCATCTTCAGCATCAGCCACCATCGTGCGGCCTTTGTTTCCATCAAGTGCAACAGTTTCACCCGTGTATGGGCTAATTATCGGATCTTTATTCAAGTCGTAAAAACGCTTGCCTGTGGTGGGGCAAACACGTTTAGTACCCCATTCTTCTTTCGGCATGGGTTTTCCCCTCTCGCAATAGGTGACAGTCTATGCCGAGTGCCATAGAGAAGGGGCAGTGTCAAAGGTGAAATCTATTAATTCGTGGATGTCTTGGATGAATTCGGCATCAATTGCCCCGGCTCAGCAAATAATGCTGGCTGGTAGCCCTCAAATTACCGTAGTTTTGCGGCGATCTCGTCAGGCTCGGCGTATGTCACTGCGTATTTCGAGGTTGAAAGGCCATGTGACGTTGAGTTTACCACTATCTTGCCCTCTTGCGCAGGCAGAAAAATTTATTTTAGAAAAAGAAATTTGGATTCGGACACATTTGAAAGGTTTACCCCAAAATACTGAGACGACATTTGGAACCACAGTCTTGTATCAAGGTCAGATTTTGGACCTTTGCCTTGGTCAGGGTCGGCAGGTTCACCAAATTGGTTCTGAGCTTTTGGTACCAGGCCCTGACAATATGGTATCCTCGCGAGTGAAAGCCTTTTTTAAGATTCAAGCGATGCTACATTTGCATCAGGCGACAGACCGTTACGCTGCGGCTTTAGGTAAACCTTATGGTAAGATCACGCTACGCGATACTACGTCCCGTTGGGGCTCCTGTTCCAGCCAGGGCAACATTAACTACTCTTGGCGGCTTATTATGGCTCCCCCGGATGTACTGAATTATGTGGTGGCCCATGAGGTGGCGCATTTAGCGGAGATGAATCATTCTGCCCAATTCTGGGCGGTTGTGGAACGGCTCTATCCTGACCACTCAGAGCAACGGGTTTGGCTTCGTAAGCATGGCGAAGATTTGCATCGTTATGTGTTCTAAAAAACCCTATAATTCAATTGAATTATAAATATGTGTATCAACGCACTAACAGCGTCAAAGGTTTTAAAAGCTTAGGTAACCCATCTGTGCTTTAAACTTTTCTTATTTGACAGCCTGTAGAAATGTGATCACAAACACATATGGTAGATAAATTACAAGATAGTTACCTGGCTGCGCATGATCAGCTTTACCGGATCCTTCGAATGCGGATTATGTATGGCGAAATGAGCCCTGGCCAAGCAATTACTCTGCGAGGGGTAGCTGCGGAATTTGGGTTATCAGTGACCCCAGTACGAGAGGCGTTAAAGCGCTTGGCAGCCGAGGGGGCTTTAAGCATTTCGGTTACTGGGCGTTTTCAGACCCCTAAACTGTCGAATGATCGGATTGAAGAGCTCGCATCGTTGAGGGCTTTGATTGAGGTTGAGCTCGCCACGCGGGCCTTGCCACGCGCGCACATGGCGCTGGTGGAGCGGTTGCAGACAATTAATAATGCTATATCCGTTGCTGTAGCCAAGGCCGATGCGGTGACCTACATCCGTACTAATCTCGAATTTCATAGAACCCTATACCTGCGTGCACAAGCGCCGGCCATGTTGGCAACAGTAGAAACCGTCTGGCTGCAAATGGGCCCAACAATGCGGGCGCTTTATGGCCGGTTGCAACGCAAGGATCCGCCAGTTAACCACCGGCTTATCTTAGCAGCTCTAAAGGCTGGCGACGAGCCAGGTCTGCGGGTGGCGTTGAGGGCAGATGTAACTCAGGGTCTGAGAATGCTAGCGCAATAAGATTAATTTATAAATATAAAATATTGATTTAACTATGAATTGCACCATTGCCACAGGCGAGAGCTGCTTCACGCACTGCCTCCGAATAGGTGGGGTGTGCATGACAGGTACGCGCCAAATCCTCAGCGGCTGCCCCAAACTCCATTGCAACACAGACCTCATGTATCAAATCACCAGCCATTGGACCGATGATGTGCGCCCCCAATATCCTGTCTGTTGCAGCATCGGCTAAGATTTTCACGAAACCATCGGCCGCAAAATTTGCCTTAGCGCGACCATTGCCCGTGAAGGAAAACTTACCTACCTTATAATCACGTCCTGCTGCTTTCAATTGCTCTTCAGTTTGACCAACGCTTGCGACTTCAGGATGGGTGTAGATCACCCCAGGAATGACGTTGTAGTTAACATGTCCCGCTTGGCCGGCTATAATTTCTGCCACTGCCATACCTTCGTCTTCCGCTTTATGGGCAAGCATTGGCCCTGTTATAGCGTCACCAATAGCATAAATTCCTGAAACTGTGGTAGCGTAATGGGTATCAGTTTGAATTTGACCACGATCGGTGAGGCTTACGCCTAGCGCCTCTAGGCCCAATCCATCGACGAAAGGCCTGCGGCCAGTCGCCACAAGTACTACATCGGCTCCCGCCTGATGCTGAGTATCTTTTTTGTGTTTTACATAGCTAACGCTGGCTTTTCCCTTTTTCACAGATACTGATTGTACGGCTGCACCCATGGTGAATTTAAGACCTTGTTTTTTCAAAATCCGCTGAAAGGTTTTTTGCACTTCTGCATCCATGCCGGGGGTGATGTCGTCCAAGAATTCAATAATTTCTACTTCACTACCCAATCGGGCGTAGACTGACCCAAGCTCAAGGCCGATCACTCCAGCGCCGATGACAATCATCTTTTCTGGAATCCCATCCAAGGCTAGCGCGCCGGTGGATGTTACGACAGTTTTCTCGTCGATCTCTATACCTGAGAGCGTGGAGGGTTCAGAGCCGGTCGCAATGATGATATGTTTAGCATTGTAGATCTTATCGTTGACTTTGACTTGGCCAGCAGCAGGTATACTGGCCCAGCCTTTAATCCAGTCAATTTTATTTTTTTTAAACAAAAACTCAATGCCCTTGGTATTGCCGTTAATTACCTCGGTTTTGTAACTTTGCATTTTTGTCCAATCCACAACAAGATTATCAGTAATAAGACCCATTTTTGCAAAGTTATGCTGAGCTTCGTGAAGTTGGTGGCTGGCATGTAACAGCGCTTTGGACGGGATGCAGCCCACATTTAAGCAGGTGCCACCAAGGGTATCGCTCCCTTCCACACAGGCGGTTTTAAGGCCTAACTGCGCGCAACGAATAGCGCTAACATAGCCGCCGGGGCCGGAGCCGATCACAATCACATCATAAGAATCCATGGAGGAGGTCCTTTACCTTAGGCAATGTGGGCCTTTGCCCATCTGTTATCAATAAATTGGCTGGTGCGCCAAACCGCGTAACACTTGAGTGCAGAGGACGGCTGTAGAAGCTAACTATTATAAATCATCTGAATGAATATTCTCACACCATTTTAGGGTCCCTATAAATCCATCAACAAGCGGCGTGGATCTTCCATCGCCTCTTTGACCCGCACCAAAAATGTGACTGCACCTTTGCCGTCCACCACGCGGTGGTCATAGCTTAGCGCCAAATACATCATTGGGCGAATAACCACTTGGCCATTGATCGCCACTGGGCGATCTTGTATTTTATGCATGCCTAGGATGCCTGATTGTGGTGGGTTAATGATTGGCGAAGACATCAAGGAACCATACACGCCACCATTGGAAATCGTGAAGGTACCACCCTGCATTTCTGCCATGGACAATTTCCCATTGCGAGCACGAGCACCTTTTTCTGCAATGGCTTTTTCAATTTCTGCAAATGACATCGCATCCGCATCGCGGATTATCGGCACTACCAATCCTGTAGGTGTTCCTGCGGCGATACCCATGTGAACAAATTTTTTGTAGACTATATCTGTTCCATCAATTTCGGAGTTGACCTCGGGCACCTCACGTAGCGCATGGCAGCAAGCAACGGTAAAAAAAGACATGAAACCAAGTTTCACACCATGCTTTTTAAAGAACAAGTCTTTGTATTCGTTTCGAAGTGCCATGACCTCAGTCATATCGACCTCGTTATATGTAGTCAGCATAGCGGCAGTATTTTGGCTATCTTTAAGACGGCGCGCGATGGTTTGACGCAGACGTGTCATCTTCACACGCTCCTCACGGGCCGCATCATTAACAGGAACTGCAGCGCGGGGGGCTGCCGCAGCAGCTATTGTGGTCTTGGGTACTGCGGCAAGCGTGTTTTGGACATCTTCCTTCATTACGCGTCCACCTTTACCTGTTGCTGTGACTCTTGCACGGTCGAGACCTGTTTCGTCCATCAATTTCTTGGCCGAGGGAGCATCTTCAATGTCTTTGCTAAGCACTGGTGCGTCGTTGGCAACTATGGAAGCAGGGGCTGAAAAGATCTCACCGCCGATTACAGCCAGTTGGCCGCCTGCTTGCACTGTACTTCCCTCAGGGGCTATAATTTTCCCCAAGACACCATTGGCAGGTGCCGGAACTTCGACGCTTACTTTGTCAGTTTCCAATTCGCAGAGCATTTCATCTTGTACTACTGTATCTCCAGGCTGTTTGTACCAAGTGGCAACTGTAGCTTCGCTAACGCTTTCTCCCAATGTTGGCACCA
>LAQD01000034.1:22299-25961 GCA_000981705.1 Rhodobacteraceae bacterium ASP10-04a | reverse complement strand
ACTGTGGCACCTTCCGGGGCTACTATTTCAGAAATGGTACCTGCAATCGGGCTAGGCACTTCAACAGTAACCTTATCTGTTTCCAGCTCGCAAAGCATTTCATCAACAGCCACTTGGTCACCAATTTTTTTAAACCATGTAGCAACGGTGGCTTCAGTTACAGATTCGCCTAAAGTTGGGACACGAACTTCGGTGGACATGGTTTTATCCTTTCAACGAAAGCGCTTCATCGATAAGCGCGGCTTGTTGTGATTTATGTATTGATGCAAGGCCGGTTGCCGGTGAAGAAGATGTGGCGCGGCCAGCGTATCTGGGGCGGGCGTGTTTGGCGTTAATACGGGTCAGGACCCACTCGATATTGGGCTCAATAAAGCTCCAAGCACCTTGGTTCTTAGGTTCTTCTTGGCACCAGAATATTTGAGCTTGTTTGAAGCGTTCCAATTCACTGACCATTGAAATGGCTGGAAATGGATAGAATTGCTCAATACGAAGGAGATATACGTCATTGATACTGCGAGCATCGCGCTCTTCTAGAAGATCAAAGTAAACCTTACCTGAGCAAATCACTACGCGTTTGATTTTTTTATCAGACACCAACTTGGTTGCAGAGTTACCATATTGCGCATCATCCCAGAGCACACGGTGAAAGCTGGAGCCGGTGGTGAACTCTTCGCGTTTTGATACTGCCATTTTAT
This sequence comes from Rhodobacteraceae bacterium ASP10-04a, assembly GCA_000981705.1. Taxonomy (GTDB): domain Bacteria; phylum Pseudomonadota; class Alphaproteobacteria; order Rhodobacterales; family Rhodobacteraceae; genus Planktomarina; species Planktomarina antarctica. The sequence goes on along the minus strand of LAQD01000034.1, from coordinate 25,266 downwards.
GCCGTAGTAGCGATTTTGGTGTCATTAAAATCAAGGGTTTGCGGAAGGTGCGGTGAATTTGCCTACGCAGGATGTGGAAGTAATTGGCTGGGGTAGTACAATTGGCCACGATCCAGTTGTCTTGGCCACACATCTGCAAAAACCGCTCTAGGCGTGCAGAGCTGTGTTCTGGACCTTGCCCCTCGAAGCCATGCGGAAGCAACATCGTAAGGCCGGACATCCGTAGCCATTTGCTTTCACCACTTGAAATAAATTGGTCAAACATGATCTGCGCTCCATTAGCAAAATCACCAAATTGCGCTTCCCACATCACCAAAGCATTTGGCTCAGCAAGGCTATAGCCATATTCAAAGCCTAAAACAGCATATTCAGAGAGCATCGAGTCGATGACCTCATATTGGCCTTGGCCCTCACGAATATTGTTGAGTGGATAGTAGCGTTCTTCGGTGTTTTGATGCACTAATGCTGAATGGCGGTGGCTGAAGGTGCCACGGCTGCTGTCTTGCCCCGATAGGCGGACTGCGTGGTCTTCAGTTAGTAAGGAACCAAAGGCCAAAGCTTCGCCTGTAGCCCAGTCAATATTCTTACCATTAGTCAGTGATTTTGATTTTGTATCCAACATACGTTGAACGGTCTTGTGAACAGGGAAACCTTCTGGGATCCGGCACAGTGCTGTAGCGACATTGTCGTATGTTTCCTCAGTCATCGCGGTGGCGCCGCGCTGATATTCCTCGCCGTGGCGATTGATTTTAGACCAGCGGCCATCTAACCAATCTGCTTTGTTCGGCTTGTAGTTTTTCCCTGCCTCAAATTCAGTATTGAGATAAGACTGAAAGGTTGCCTTCATATCTTCAATTTCGCCCTCAGGGATCAGCCCATCTCGCACTAAACGTTCGGTATAAAGGGTTAGGGTAGTTTTCTGTGTCTTGATCTTATTGTACATTACCGGGTTGGTAAACATCGGCTCATCGCCTTCGTTATGACCAAAACGGCGGTAACAAATAATATCGAGGACAACGTCTTTTTTAAATTTTTGGCGATATTCGGTGGCTACGCGTGCTGCATGGACCACAGCTTCGGGATCGTCGCCATTAACGTGAAAGATTGGTGCCTCGACCATAAGGGCTATATCGGTGGGGTAGGGAGACGAGCGGCTGAAATGTGGGGCTGTAGTGAAGCCAATTTGATTGTTTACCACAATATGCATGGTGCCCCCGGTTTTATGACCTTTGAGGCCTGACAGGCCAAAGCCCTCGGCCACAACTCCTTGACCGGCAAATGCTGCGTCACCATGCAGGAGGATCGGCATAACGGTTGTCCGCTCCGCGTCATTTTTTTGATCTTGTTTCGCGCGAGCTTTTCCTAAAACTACAGGATTTACAGCCTCAAGGTGGCTTGGATTGGCGGTGAGCGATAGGTGCACAGAGTTGCCATTAAATTCACGATCAGATGACGCGCCTAGGTGGTATTTTACATCGCCAGATCCATCAACATCTTCAGGCTTGGACGATCCACCTTGGAATTCGTTAAAAATCGCACGGTATGGTTTGGCCATTACGTTAGCCAGAACAGACAAGCGGCCCCGGTGTGGCATTCCAATGATTATGTCTTCAACACCCAAAGCGCCACCACGTTTTATGATTTGCTCCATAGCAGGTATCAGGCTTTCGCCGCCGTCTAGGCCAAAGCGTTTGGTGCCCATGTATTTTACATGTAGGAATTTTTCAAAACCCTCTGCCTCAACCAATTTGTTAAGAATAGCTTTGCGGCCCTCTCGGGTGAAGATAATCTCTTTACCATAGCCTTCAATACGTTCTTTTAGCCAAGCTGATTGCTTGGGATCGGATATGTGCATATATTGCAGGGCAAATGTGCCGCAATAGGTCCGGCGAACGATTTCTTGGATTTCACGCATGGAGGCAAATTGTAGTCCCAATACATTATCAAGAAAAATAGGACGGTCCATATCTGACGCCGTAAACCCATAGCTTGAGGGGTCTAATTCGGGCCTATCATCTTCTTGACGCATTCCTAAAGGATCTAGATCAGCGGCTAAATGTCCTCGGATCCGGTAGGCCCGGATCAACATTAGTGCGCGCAGGCCATCAAGCACCGCCCGCTTAATTTGTTCTTCAGTCACGGGTGTCCCAGTTTCAGAAGCTTTGGCCGCAATCTTTTGGCCCGTATCCTGCGCCTCAGCAGTGGTTGGATATTCTCCGGTGAACGCGGATGTCAGATCATCCATTGGAGTGGGTGGCCAATCGCTGCGCGCCCACGAGGGGCCAGCGGCTTGAGCCATTACATCATTATCTGAGTCACCCATCTCAGCAAAAAATGTTGCCCATTGTGAGTCTACTGAAACTGGGTCATTGGCATAGCTAGCATACATTTTCTCGAGATATTCTGCGTTATGGCCCTGCATAAAACTGGAGGCATGGAATTGATCGTTTGCTGGATAGTTGGTCATCGATTGGCACCTTGGTGAAAAGACGAATGGTTGTAGGGGTTTTGAGTAAACCTTATGTGTGGGTTAACGGCCGAAGTGTCTCTGCTAGTTTCAAGCATATCGGCGCCATTATTCTCTAATACAGTGGGAGAAGTTAAATGCGTCTCAGGGTTAGAGTAAGGGGCAGGCGGTGTGACCGTCACACCCCTCATCTCATTTTTTATAGAAGCCATCATCACCCTCATCATATCAACCAATAGCTTCCAAAACTGCTTCACCTAAACCGGCTGGGCTCTCTGCCACAATAATGCCAGCTATTTTCATAGCTTCTATTTTTTCTTCTGCGCCGCCCTTGCCACCCGCAACAATTGCGCCCGCGTGGCCCATGCGGCGGCCTGGAGGGGCTGTGCGGCCTGCGATAAAGCCGGCTGTTGGCTTCCAACGCCCTTTTTTCTTCTCATCAGCTAAAAATTGGGCAGCTTCTTCTTCGGCTGAGCCGCCAATCTCACCAATCATGATTA
>LAQD01000034.1:10576-22201 GCA_000981705.1 Rhodobacteraceae bacterium ASP10-04a | reverse complement strand
TCGTTTGCTTGACGGCTTCATAGGTGAGGGTGCCAGAGCGTGAAACTACGCCCACAGAACCACGACGATGGATATGGCCGGGCATAATACCAATTTTGCAAGCGTTTGGTGTTATTACGCCTGGGCAGTTGGGACCAATCAAGCGGCTGGACGAGCTTTCTAGCGCACGCTTAACTCTCATCATGTCCAAAACTGGGATGCCTTCAGTTATACAAACTATTACCTCCATTTCTGCGTCGATAGCCTCCAGAATTGAATCGGCGGCAAAAGGAGGGGGTACGTAGATTACCGAGGCATTTGCTTCTGTGATGGCTTTAGCTTCATGAACTGAGTTGAATACGGGTAAATTCAAGTGAGATTTTCCACCCTTGCCTGGTGTCACGCCACCAACCATTTTGGTACCATATGCAATTGCCTGTTCCGAGTGGAATGTGCCTTGGCTGCCAGTAAAACCCTGGCAAATTACTTTGGTGTTTTCGTCAATCAGTACGGCCATGAGGCGCTCCTAGTTATTGTGTTTAGTGACGATTACACAAAAAATTATTAATTTTTGGAACCAGTCACTAAAATTCAGAATTTAGCATTTAATTATTGCAAAGCCTTCACTGCTGCGACAATTTTTTCAGCACCATCTTTAAGGTTATCGGCTGCAATCACATTTAATCCGCTGTCAGTGATTATGGCTTTTCCTTCCGCAACATTTGTGCCTTCTAAGCGTACAACCAAGGGCACTTGAAGGCCCACTTCTTTTACCGCAGATACCACACCCTCGGCAATCACATCACATCGCATGATGCCGCCGAAAATATTAACTAAGATGCCTTTGACTTTTGGGTCAGAAGTGATGATTTTAAATGCTTCAGTGACCTTTTCTTTAGTGGCACCGCCACCTACGTCTAAGAAGTTGGCTGGCTCGGAACCAAAAAGTTTGATGATATCCATTGTTGCCATTGCTAGCCCTGCACCATTGACCATACAGCCAATTTGGCCGTCCAAAGCAATATAGTTTAAGTCATATTTACTAGCCTCGAGCTCTTTCGGATCTTCTTCGGTAGTATCGCGCAGCTCGGCTATGTCGCGGTGTCGATACATTGCGTTGCCGTCAAAGCTCATTTTAGCATCCAGACAATTCAAATCGCCACTATCGGAAATAATCAAGGGATTGATTTCTAGCATTTCCATGTCTTTGTCGACAAATAGGCGATATAGATTAGCCATCAAGGTTACACATTGTTTGGTTTGTTTGCTATCCAGACCCAGATTGAATGCAATGCGCCGTCCATGATAGCCTTGATAGCCAGTCGCGGGATCTACGGAAAATGACAGAATTTTTTCTGGATTAGATTCAGCGACTTCTTCGATGTCCATGCCGCCTTCAGTGGAGGCTACAAAAGAAATACGGCTTGATTGACGATCGACAAGGATAGCTAAATAGAATTCTTTTTCGATGCCTGATCCATCTTCAATATAGATACGATTCACCATTTTGCCCACTGGACCGGTCTGCTTTGTGACCAAGGTCCTTCCCAACATGGCCTTGGCCTCTTTTTCCGCTTCTTCTACCGAATGAGCCAAACGAACACCGCCGTTTGAACCAGCATCAGCCTCAATAAAGTTACCCTTACCGCGACCTCCTGCGTGAATCTGTGCTTTTATGACCCAAAGAGGTCCCTCCAACTCGCTCGCGGCCCTTTTGGCCTCATCGGCACTAAGTACAATTCTGCCTTCGCTGACGGGCGCGCCATAGCTGTGAAGCAATGTTTTGGCTTGATATTCGTGAATGTTCATAGAGTTAATCCCGCAATTTGTTCTTTGCGGCATTTAATGCATATTAACTCTTCTAATATAGTGAATTAATTCTAAAAATCTATTTATCGTACATTTGTGATCACAGAAAAATTTTCTGTGATCACAAAGTCATTTGTAAGAATAAAATTATGAAGATTTTAGCGTAGTTGGCATTAACATAGCCTTTTAGAAAAATGCCTGAAGCCCAGTTTGCGCGCGCCCTAAAATTAAGGCATGCACATCGTGGGTTCCTTCATAGGTGTTTACTGTTTCCAGGTTGGCAGCATGGCGCATGATCTGAAATCCTTCTGAGATACCATTCCCGCCATGCATGTCACGACTGACCCGGGCTATATCCAGCGCTTTGCCACAGTTGTTACGCTTCATCATACTAATCAGCTCAGGGCTGGCCGTGCCATTGTCCATCATTTGCCCCATTTGGAATGCAGCTTGCAACCCAAGAGATATTTCGGTTTGCATATCAGCCAACTTTTTCTGAAATAATTGTGTCTGCGCTAAAGGTTTGCCAAATTGCTTGCGGTCTTGGCCGTACTGCAAAGCAGAGTGCCAGCAAAATTCAGCAGCGCCTAAAACGCCCCAAGAAATGCCATAGCGGGCTCGATTGAGGCAGCCAAATGGGCCCTTAAGCCCCTGTACGTTTGGCAGCAACGAGTCGTCACCCACCTCAACATCATCCATGACAATTTCGCCGGTAACTGATGCTCGAAGCGACAGTTTTCCACCAATTTTTGGAGCTGTCAGCCCTTTCATACCCTTTTCGAGAATGAACCCACGAATTTTTCCACCATGGTCCTCCGATTTTGCCCAAACAATAAACACATCTGCGATTGGAGCATTTGAAATCCACATTTTGGATCCAGTGATCTTGTATCCGGTAGCAGTTTTCACAGCGCGGGTTTTCATGCCTGCAGGATCAGATCCCGCATCAGGTTCTGTGAGGCCAAAACAACCAATCAATGCACCAGAGCATAGGCCTGGTAAGAATTTCTTACGTTGTTCTTCGCTGCCATACGCGTGGATTGGGTAGATCACCAAGGATGATTGCACTGACATCATCGAGCGATAGCCGCTGTCAACACGCTCAATCTCGCGTGCAATTAAGCCGTATGCAGTATAGCTTGCGCCAAATCCACCGTATTCTTCTGGTATAGTTGCACCCAAGAGCCCGGCTTCACCCATTTTGGGGAACAGTTCGGGACTTACGGTGGCCTCACGATAGGCATCGATCACCAAAGGCTGGAGTTCGGTTTGAGCAAATTGCGCCGCTGCGTCTCTCAACATTCGATCATCTTCGCTCAATTGATTTTCCAGCAGAAACGGGTCTTGCCAATTGAATTCTGCAAGCTGGGGTTTGAGTTCTGCCATTGTGGTTGGTCCTATCTATATTTCTTAAAATATCTATCTAACTCGACCTAAAGCACAACCCCCTGACAATAGGAATTCCTGTGACAAATAGGGGCAATAAACAAAAAAAGCCCAGAAATTTCTCTCTGGGCTTCCAAAAATCTTTTTAATTTTTCTTATTTAGGCATAGGGCCAATCAACATAATCATTTGACGGCCTTCCATTTTAGGCATGTTCTCAACTTTACCAATTTCTTTGGTATCTTCCGCAACACGCAATAAAAGATGACGACCTAATTCTTGGTGAGCCATTTCACGCCCCTTAAATCGCAAAGTTATTTTTGCTTTATCGCCATTTTCTAAAAACTTGAACACGTTGCGCATTTTGACTTCATAGTCATGCTTATCAGTGTTTGGGCGAAATTTAACCTCTTTGATCTCAATGATCTTTTGTTTTTTTCGCGCTTCCGCTTCCTTCTTTTGGGTTTCATATTTGAATTTCCCAAAGTCCATGATCTTGCATACGGGTGGATTAGCATTTGGGGAGATTTCAACCAGGTCTAACCCGGCATCCTCTGCCATGATCATCGCGCGTTCTGGTGTCACCACTCCGATGTTTTCACCATCTTCGTCGATTAAACGAAGCTCAGATCCACGAATTCGTTCGTTGATGCGGGGTCCGGTTTCGCGCTGCGGAGGCGCGTTGTGAGGTCTGCGGGCTATAGCTATCGTCCTTTTGTAGATAAATTTAACGTGGCCTATTTAGCCTCGCGCCCACACAGTTTCAAGGTGAATATTCATTTGTGGCTCAATGAAGGCCGTTTTACAGGCTTGTTTTGCAATAAAAACCTTAACTATTGAACTAATATCATGGAACTTTCACTAATGTGGTTAGGTAAAATAAACAAAAATAGCTACTTTAGGCCGGTCGAGGCTATCCCACAAAGACCTTCTCAATCACATAGTCACCTGAATCAGAATTAGCGCTTTCGGTGCAAACGGCGATTGTCACCAGATCAGGATATACGATGGCGGGGTTGTTAAAACTATATTGTGACAGGTTATCAACTCAATTTAAAAGGGTGTTCGCTTCATGTGCTATCTTCTTGAAGGCCGCATCGCCACGGCCCACTACGGCAATATGTTTCTGTTTGATATTAAGAAAATAGGAAAATGTTTCCAAATAGTACCTCTATTTTCCATATATAGAAAATTGTTCTAGTAATTGACTGGTATACTGAAATAATAAGTATGTAATATGCAAAGTCGGGTATGCTTTTGGGGGCTTGTTCTGATATTGGAAGGAAATCTAAATGGCTATTCGCCTAGATGCAGTTGATCGCAAAATTTTGTCCGCACTGCAAAAAGATGCCAGCCAGTCGTTGGATGAAATCGCTAGGACAATTGGCGCTTCAAAGACCCCAGTCTGGAATCGAATCAAAAAGCTGCGGGCTGCGGGGGTTATCAAACGTACCACGGTAGAGCTTGACGCTGAGGCACTAGGGTTTGAATCCTGCTTTTTTGTGCTGATCCGCACTTCAGAGCATGAGGCCGATTGGCAGAGTAAGTTTCTCAAGGCTCTCAAAAACCGTCCCGAAGTCCTGGAAGCGCATCGCTTGGCCGGTGAGATCGATTATATCCTTAAAGTAGTGGTGCCGAACGCGCGGGCGTACGACACTTTTTACCAAGCACTGATAACAGAAGTACGTGTTTTTAACGTTACAGCATTGTTGAGTATGGAAGAGCTGAAATCCGGTGGCGGGTTGAGTTTGGAGGAGTAGAATAGTTTATCTTTTGTGGGCGTGACCTAATAATTATCACACCGTGTTGTACGTGAAATATCTGCAGTTGAGCTCTGTAGTAAAAGTTTTACAAAATAATCATCAAAAACGCACTGCCGGCTTGACGCTGCTAAGGACCTTCCTTAGAGAAACACCACGTCTTACAAGACACACAGTCAGCGGTTGTAGCTCAGTTGGTTAGAGTACCGGCCTGTCACGCCGGGGGTCGCGGGTTCGAGTCCCGTCAACCGCGCCACTGTAAGTTTTGAAAGTCTAATGCGCGGTTGTAGCTCAGTTGGTTAGAGTACCGGCCTGTCACGCCGGGGGTCGCGGGTTCGAGTCCCGTCAACCGCGCCATTATTTTAATGTTTATTTAATATAACCCACGCCGTATGGCGTGAGCACTCTGAACATTTTCACGAATATAGCTGATGCAAAATCCGCGCCCAACTACGAATGCCTTTGTGAAAACTGCGTTGATCATATTTTTCATTAGGGCTGTGGATAGCGTCATTGTCGCGCGCAAAGCCAATCAACATCGCATCCATGCCTAGAATAGTTTTGAAATGCCCCGCTATTGGGATTGAGCCACCGCACCCGACAAAGGCCGCAGCCTGTGGCCATTCATCCGACAAAGCCAAACGCGCGGCTTCAAATGCGGGGTTGTCTGTCGCCATTTCTGAGCCTGCAGAGGTACCATGTTCCTTGAATTCAACACTACAATCCGACGGCAATAGGGATTGTACCATGGAACGAAAGCTTTCCCGAATGGCATTTGGGTCTTGTTGACCAACTAGCCGGAAGGAAATTTTAGCGCTTGCTTGGCTAGGTAAAACAGTTTTAAATCCGGCTCCAGTGTAGCCACCCCAAATGCCGTTGACCTCACAGGTTGGGCGTGACCAGATCATCTCCAAAGCCGTGCGCCCTTGTTCGCCCGCTGGTTTTGAAAGGCCGACTTGGGCCAAAAACCCGTCCGAATCGAAGTTCAAGCGGTCCCATTGCGTGGCAATTTCTGGCGATAGTTCACGCACGCCATCATAAAAATTTGGAATAGTGATGCGGCCGTTATCATCGTGCAAAGCAGTGATAATTTTTGCCAAAACCCGAGCTGGGTTCATAGAAACTCCGCCATACATGCCGGAGTGCAGGTCTTTGGACGGGCCGGTCACTGTTAACTCTTCGCCCAACAGTCCGCGCAAACGGGTCACGATCCCAGGTGTGTCATTTCCAAATAGACCTGTGTCACAGATTAAGGCGATATCTGCGGTTAGTTCTTCTGCATTTTCCGTCATAAAGGGTACCAGTGACGGAGAGCTGGATTCTTCTTCACCTTCAAAAAACATACTAATTTTTCCTGGTAAGGTACCATGCACGGATTTCCAAGCTCGGCAGGCCTCCACAAAGGTCATTAGTTGGCCCTTGTCATCCGACGATCCGCGTGCCCTTATTACTGGGCCCAAATCGCCAGTTTCTAAGGATGGTTCAAATGGGGGGCTGTCCCAAAGATCCAAAGGATCCACTGGCTGCACGTCGTAGTGGCCGTAAAACATCACATGCGGACCTGTGTCGCCTGCATGAGCCACCACCATTGGATGACCGGATGTTGCGCGTTTTGTAGCATCAAAACCGATTGATTTCAGATCTTGCACCAACCAATCAGCGGCCATATCACAGTCGTCTTTATAGGCTGGATCGGTTGACACGCTGGGGATGCGTAACAGCTCAAATAAATGTGCGATAGCGTTTTCTATGTGCGCGTCGATATGAGCCAAAACGGGATCAAGGGTGGGTGCTGACATGGTGTCTCCTAGTAATTTTTAGTACGATTCTATCGAGTTCAGCTCAGAGGTCTAGCCAATTAATATAAGCCAGTCAGCTCAAAACATTTTAGATACGCTCAAGTTTGTCTCAATGTGGCGGAAATTCGCACATTATACACGTATTTTATAATGATTAACCGAGTTATGGTACTGTAACACTATATTTTTGCACAGATTGTTGTTATCGTTAATTTAGTAATTATGATGTCTGTGTTTCAAGAGCTGCGGTATTAACTAATAGGACAGGTGCATGATTAACCTGAAGTCACATCGGCTGGGAAATACCAAAAAGGAATTAAAGCTAAAAGGCTTTGATGATTTTGAAGTACGTCTCGGTGATGTTATGCGTGGTGAGCGAGCAACACGCGGCAAATCTCTGATGGATGTTCAGCGAGAACTTAAAATCAAAGCGGCCTATATTGCAGCGGTGGAGGATTCAGATCCTTCAGTTTTTGATACGCCTGGTTTTATTGCGGGCTACGTTCGTTCCTACGCTAAATATTTAGGTATGAATCCTGAATATGCGTTTGGGCTTTTTTGCAAGGAAAGTGGCTTTAAACCTATTCATGGCATGTCTAATAAGGCCCTGCCAAATAGGTTGAGTCGTGAGGAAAGATTGGCCGCCTCCGCCGCTCGCCCCTCCCGAGGTTTAGGCATTTCGACCACCCCTTTTTTACCACCTAAAGAAAGTTTTTTTCACCGAGTTGATATCCGTGCACTTCTCTCATCATTAATCTTGGTCTTTCTGTTGGGGGGCTTGGGCTACGGGGCTTATACGGTGGTGCAGAAAATTCAACGGGTGCAAATGGTTCCAGGGGAAATACCACCTCTAGTTGCATTAGATCTTGATCCGTTGCGGCCTCGGGTCTCAGCGGATTCAATTATTGATCAAGCGGCTAGTCGCAGTGATGAAATCTACAGTCGTATTTATTTACCGCAGGCGCTGGACAAGCCAGTCTTAGTTCCGCGTGATGGGCCAATTTTAAACTTGGATCCCAATGACCAAGGCTCGTTTGCTTTGGTAGAACCGGCTATTGTCACATCTATAAATGACACGCTCGAAGCTGTACTGTCGTCAGATATTATAGAGGCACTGCCAAATGAGTTGCAATTGGTAGAACCCCTGCCTTATCGCGTCCGCCTTGTTGCAGAACAGGGCGTTTGGCTGCGTGTGAAAGATGCGGATGGCTCAATCATTTATGAGCAAATCATGGATGCCCAAAGTCCATTTGAAGTGCCTTTGACTGATCGTCCGGCGGTGATTGAGAGAGCTGGAAATTCTGGGGCTCTATTCTTTTTAATAAATAGACAGTTGTATGGTCCAGCTGGTAACAGTGGGCGTATAGTTAAAAATATTGAGCTATCACCAGAAAATTTGATGCTAATCTATGATACTTACAGTCCAGATAAGAAATCTTCTTTTTATAGTTTTTTATATGATCTTGAAGCTGAGGGTGTGACGCAATAGTGATCGTGCAACTGCACTAATTGGATTTTTGAGATGTCGCTCAACCATATTCGCCCTTGGCGTAACATATATCGCCGTAAAAGCCGTCAGATTATGGTGGGCTCTGTGCCCGTGGGTGGTGATGCCCCGATCACTGTTCAAACCATGACAAACACTCTTACAACAGATGTCGCGGGCACTATTGCGCAAATTGAAGCCTGTGCCAATGCGGGAGTAGATATTGTGCGTGTATCTGTGCCTGATGAAGCCTCATCAAAGGCGCTCAAAGAAATCGTATTTGAAAGCCCAGTCCCGATCGTAGCAGATATTCATTTCCATTATAAACGTGGTATTGAAGCGGCAGCGGCTGGGGCGGCCTGCCTACGCATTAATCCAGGAAATATTGGCAATGAGGCGCGAGTGCGTGAGGTAATCAAAGCTGCGCGTGACAACGGTTGTTCAATGCGTATTGGTGTAAATGCAGGATCTCTTGAGAAACATTTGCTAGATAAATATGGCGAACCGTGTCCCGATGCGATGGTCGAAAGTGGACTTGAGCATATTAAAATTCTAGAAGATAATGACTTTTTAGACTTCAAAATAAGTGTAAAGGCCAGTGATGTTTTCATGGCAGCAGCAGCCTATCAGGCTCTAGCCGACGCTACAGACGCCCCAATCCACTTGGGGATAACCGAAGCTGGCGGACTTATGTCGGGCACCATAAAATCAGCGATTGGCCTTGGTAATCTGCTTTGGATGGGGATTGGTGACACCATCCGTGTAAGCTTGTCAGCCGATCCGGTGGAAGAGGTGAAAGTCGGTTATGATATTTTGAAATCACTGGGCCTGCGACACCGTGGAGTTAATATCATTTCTTGCCCCAGCTGCGCTCGCCAAGGTTTTGATGTAATCAAAACTGTAGAGGCTCTCGAGAAACGTTTAGAGCACATCAAAACTCCGATGTCGCTCTCTATCATTGGCTGCGTTGTTAATGGGCCAGGCGAGGCTTTGATGACGGATGTCGGATTTACGGGCGGTGGAAACGGATCTGGCATGGTCTATCTGGCCGGCCAGCAAAGCCATAAGTTGTCTAATGAGCAGATGGTGGAGCATATTGTTGAGCAAGTAGAAGCTCGCGCTGTAATTTTGGATGCTGAAGCGGCCCTGGCAGCATTGGCCGACGATTAAGGCTCCTTTACTGAGTCTAAAATATCTTGAGCCCTTTGCCAGGCTGTCGATCCGCGCGGTAGTATGGCCTTGGCCCTTTTTGCCTGCAAGACTGCATTCTTTATATTCCCTAATAATGCGTAGCGCTCTGCAATAGCCAAAATTGCTTGGCCTTGTTGACCTGAACGGGCATAAGCTGTTCCTATATCGCGTAAAATTCGGGCGTCCCGATTGTCTAATCCATGGGCTTTTTGTAAAATTTTGAGGGCTTTTTTATTGGAGTGTTTAGTGTTGATTGCCAGCAAAGCTCGGCCATGCCCACCCAAGATTAGAGCATTGGATGGGGCCAAACGCGCGGCTGCGCCATATGCATCAACTGCTGCTGCATATTTCCGGCTCTCCAGTAATATTTGACCGTTAAGCTCTTGGTAGTATGGATCATTGGGGCGTACCGCTATTAATTTATCAATTTTTTGCTTGGCCAAGTTGCCACTGCCACTGCGGTGATTAGCTATGGCTTGGCGCAACAAATCTATCTCACTCGAACTCTTAGCGTGGGTCAAAGTCCATTTGGGTGCTCGCAAAAACCCTGATAATTTTGCTTGAATACGAGTAAACCAATACGCTTGGGTTTTGTCTTCTGGACTCTTTTTCCCTTTAGAACTGTATGCATTTATTGCACGAATTCTATCGCGGTTCAGTGGGTGGCTGCGTGTATACGGATCTTGCCGTACTTCGCTTAAGGCCGTTTGGCCGCTGAAAATCTGAAAAACTTCGGACATGGCTGTTGTGTTGATCTTTGCTTGGGTCAAATAGCGTAATGCGGATTGATCGGCTGAGGATTCTTCGATTCGAGTATGCGCTAATAATACTCGGCCCGCCGAGCTGGAAGCACCTAAAATTAAGCCGAGACTTACCTCTGAATCTCCAGCTGCTGCTGCTGCTGCAGCGATTAAAACGCCAAAAATAGAAGCAATTTCAGCACGTTTAATATTGGCTATACGCCGGGCTATATGGCCATTGGCAATATGGGCAGCCTCATGGGCGATGACCGACTGTAGTTGTTCTGCACTTTTGAGGCGTAGTATGAGACCAGCATGGATGAAGATGTGGTTGTGGTCGATTACAAATGCATTTAGTGACATATCATGGACGACAAAAATCTTTACCTCGCTACTGTTGAGTCCTGCAGCTCGCAAAATGGGGTTGGCTAAAGCTTGCAATCCATGTTCGATGTCTGGATCTCTTAAGAGATTAGTAGCTTGCCCTGCAGTTGCCGTCACCGTCAGAAAAATTGAGAATAAAAGCGTTTTTAAACTGGTGTTGAACATCAGCGTTTCCTTTGGTAATTCGTCCCTATAGCTAAAAGAGTGAAGGCATGAAACTGTCAAGACGTAGTCAAGTTGATCCTTTCATTGTTATGGATGTGATGGAAGCCGCGAGAGCAGCAGAAGCGAAAGGCCGCCGAATTATTCATATGGAAGTTGGGCAACCTAGCACATTAGCCCCGGTTCAAGCGCGTCAAGTTGTTGCTGAAAGTTTGGTTAGCAACCCTATGGGCTATACTGTTGCGCTTGGCCTTCCTGATCTGCGACACGGAATCGCTCGGCTTTATATGGATTGGTATGGTCTGGATTTAGATCCGAGTAGGGTTGTGGTCACATCTGGATCTTCTGCAGGTTTTTTGCTTGCATTTACAGCCTTATTTGACCCCAACGCTCGCGTAGGCTTAGCTAGCCCAGGATACCCTTCCTACCGGCAAATACTCAAGGCTCTGTCATTACAACCGGTCGATATTTCGACTGATGCAAGCACAGGCTATCAGCTGAGTGTGCAAGATGTGGCCGCACTTCAGTTGGATGGTATACTCGTTGCCTCACCGGGAAATCCTACCGGTACAATGTTGGAAAAGCCCGCTTTGCAAGCTCTGGCTGATTACGCCAAAAAATCAGGGATTGGCTTTATATCTGATGAAATCTATCATGGTATTGAGTATGAGAAAAAAGCCGTAACAGCTTTAGAAGTTACTAACAGTGTTTATGTTATTAACTCATTTTCTAAATATTTTTCGATGACTGGTTGGCGGGTTGGTTGGTTGGTAGTGCCGCAAGATCACGTTCGCAGCATTGAGCGTTTGGCGCAGAATATGTTCATCTGCCCACCACATATCAGTCAAATTGCGGCTCTGAAAGCTTTAGACTGCGGTGAGGAAATGGAAAAAAATTTGGCTGTCTATGCTGAGAATCGTAGGTTAATGT
>LAQD01000034.1:8574-10187 GCA_000981705.1 Rhodobacteraceae bacterium ASP10-04a | reverse complement strand
GCTAAGCCTAAGCGCCATTAGAAAATTAGTAATTTGGCTTTGCCTTGGCATATGGATGCCTGTGCTGCGCCTATTAGGTACTATTTTTTCCACAATGACGCTTACAGCCGTGTTTGGTGCTCTTACCTTGGGGGCTGTGTTTTTAATCTATGGCAAAGGTTTGCCCGGACATGATGAATTGTCTAGTTATCAACCCAAAACGATTAGCCGCATTTATTCAGGTGAGGGACAAATTATTGACGAATTTGCTGTTGAACGGCGATTGTTTGCGGCAGCGGTTGAAATTCCTGATTTGGTAAAAGTAGCATTTATTTCGGCGGAGGATAAAAATTTCTACAGCCACGTGGGCTATGACCCAGCTGGTATGGCTGCGGCCCTGCGTGATGCTATTGTGTCTCGCGGCGAAAACCTGCGTGGCGCATCCACTATAACTCAGCAAGTTATGAAAAACTTTTTACTCGATGGATCTCGTTCGGTGGAGCGAAAAATCAAAGAAATTATTTTAGCTACGCGCATTGAGGGTACGCTGGACAAGGATGATATCCTCGAGCTGTATCTCAATGAGATCTTTTTGGGGCAAAACTCCTACGGTGTTGCCGCTGCAGCACAAACTTATTTCAACAAATCTCTTAAGGACCTTTTGCCGGAAGAGGTGGCCTACCTCGCGGCCCTACCTAAAGCGCCATCTCAATATCACCCCGTTCGCCAGCGTGAGAGGGCAGTTTTGCGACGAAATTTTGTTCTGCGTGAGATGAACGAGAATGGGTTTTTGTTAGACGTTGCCTATGAAATAGCTCGTAAACAGCCGCTGAAAACAGTGCAGAATGGTGATTTTTCTAGCTTCCGTAGCAGTTTACCGCCACGTGATTATCCTACGGATGAAATTAGGCGGCAATTAACCAGAGATTTTGGGGAGGCTGAATTCTTTACCGGCGGCTATTCTGTGCGTGCTACGGTTGACCCAACCTTGCAAGAGGTTGCCGCCCAAAGCCTGCGGCTGGGGCTCGAGGATTACGATCGTTCAAAGGGCGTTTATTATGGAACAGAAAAGACTATAGCAGCAGATCAATTGGGTTCTTGGCGCAAAGCTTTACGCGATATCACTATACCGCGTGATATCACCATCAACCAAAAGTGGCGCCCTGCAGTGGTTCTGGAACTTTTGAAAAATGATGCGCGTTTAGGAATTGAGGGACTTAATGGAGAAGATCATGTTTTGCCATCCAAAGATGTGGAATGGGCAAAAAAAATGCAAAGTGATGGAACTACCAGTCGAAGTAACGCCAAACGTGTCAAAGATCTACTGTCTGTGGGCGATGTCATTTTGGTGGTACCAATTCTGGATGAGACAGATGGCGTATTCTTAAATTGGTCATTACGCCAAGTGCCACAGATTCAGGGTGGATTCGTGGCGATGGATGTACATACTGGACGTGTGATGGCTATGCAGGGTGGATTTTCTTATCAACATTCCGTTTTTAACCGCGCGACTCAGGCCAAAAGACAACCGGGCTCTTCGTTTAAGCCCTTTGTCTATGCTGCGGCTTTAGATAGCGGTTATAGTCCTGCAACCATTGTGATTGATGCACCGATTGAGGTAGACACGCCACAGG
>LAQD01000034.1:7501-8521 GCA_000981705.1 Rhodobacteraceae bacterium ASP10-04a | reverse complement strand
CGCAACTTGATGACGGTGCGTTTGGCCCAGGAATTGGGTATGGATACGATCGCGACCTATGCTGAGAAATTTGGCGTTTATGATAATATGAAACCATATTTGGCTGCTTCACTTGGGTCTGAGGAAACCACGCTCTATAAAATGGTATCAGCTTATGCGATGTTTGCCAATGGTGGTGAACGGGTGCAACCAACCCTGGTCGACAGGGTGCAAGATCGTGATGGAAAAACTGTATTTTTGCATGATAAGCGTAGCTGTGACGAGTGCAAACTACCGGATCTTATGGCGGGATGGCTACCTAAAATTGTATCAAACCGCGAGCGGGTAATGGATCAGGTCACGGCTTACCAGTTAACTTCCATGATGGAGGGTGTGGTTGAGCGTGGCACTGCTAGACGAACAGTGAACCTTCCGGTGCCCGTGGCTGGTAAGACTGGAACGACTAATGAGGCCAAAGACGTTTGGTTTGTGGGTTTTACCAGCAACATCGTTGCGGGTTGCTATATGGGGATGGATCAACCTACGCCACTTGGCCAAGGCGCTGGTGGTGGTGGCATGTGTGGACCTGTTTTTAATAGGTTTATGAAAGTAGCAATTGAACGCTATGGTGCTGGAGAATTTGAAGTACCGGAAAACGGTACATTTATAAATATTGACCGTTTTACTGGTGCGCGTTTGCAAGAAGATTCTGAGGGCGATCACATTGTAGCCGAATTTTTCCGTGAGGGAAGTGAACCAATTTTTGGTATGGGTTTTGATGGTGGTTTTCAAGTAAGCGGTAATATGCCATTGTTTGAACAGGGTGAGACTGAAGAGATACAACAAATAATAACGTCATCTGGACGTACTATGACAGTGGCGCCACAAGCTTCGTTCGGGACTATTTCCTCTGGTGGGCTTTACTGACGAAAATTACTACTGCCGCTTGGCAAGTGCAACTGGCTTGGGTAGACCAGTTACAGCTAAATTATAATGATCTGATAGGTTTAATATGCGCGCAGAAATGACCAATGTGATGGG
>LAQD01000034.1:6181-7384 GCA_000981705.1 Rhodobacteraceae bacterium ASP10-04a | reverse complement strand
GGTTGATGCAATTTCTATCTATGAGGGGATCAAACAAGGTCTGTCTGATGATCTGGAAATGATTGAATTAGGCGAGCTGGATAATGATGTTGAAGTTATTAGAGAAGCTGAAGAATCCCTCAAGACACTTGCTAAAACCGCAGCTGAAAAAGAGCTTGAAGCGCTTTTAGACGGTGAGGCGGACAGCAATGATACTTTCTTGGAGATCAATTCAGGGGCAGGTGGGACGGAAAGCTGTGACTGGGCTCTGATGCTGGCGCGCATGTATGTGCGATGGGCTGAGAAGAAGGGGTATACTGTGGAACTGCAGTCGGAGACTGCTGGCGAGGAAGCCGGGATCAAATCTGCAGCTTATAAAATTACGGGGCACAATGCCTATGGTTGGCTGAAGTCTGAGTCTGGCGTGCACCGCTTGGTACGCATCAGTCCCTTTGATGCGGCGGCCAAACGGCATACATCTTTCTGCTCAATCTGGGTCTACCCGGTGGTTGATGATAATATTGATATTGAGGTGAAGCCCTCTGACATTCGTCTTGACACTTATCGCAGTTCGGGTGCCGGTGGGCAGCACGTGAATACCACGGATTCTGCAGTGCGTATTACGCATCACCCAACCGGGATTGTGGTGACCAGTTCCGAGAAATCCCAACATCAAAACCGTGATATTGCAATGAAAGCATTGAAATCTCGCCTGTATCAAATGGAGCTGGATCGTCGCAATGCTGCTATCAATGAAGCTCATGACAACAAAGGCGATGCGGGTTGGGGTAATCAGATTCGCAGCTATGTGTTGCAGCCTTATCAAATGGTCAAAGATCTTCGTACGTCCTTTGAGACCTCTGATACCAAAGGTGTGTTGGACGGTGATCTGGATGCTCTTATGGCGGCAACTTTGGCTATGAATGTGTCTGGAAAATCACGTGCAGATGCAAAGGGCGACTAAGGATGAAAAGAACGCAACTAACGTTGCGCCTTGTCATTCTAGAACAATCATCAACTGGCTGGCGCAGGCACTTTCTTAGCTGAACCCGGGTTCAGCGGATCGTCTTGGCGTTGAACAGAGCCCTCAAAATGGGCTCCACTTTCAATCGCGATAGTCTTATGGATTATATCACCTTCAACTTGAGCTGTTGAGGTAAGTCGGACTTTCAAGCCACGCACGCGGCCAATTACGTGCCCGTTAACAACAACATCATCTGCAAT
>LAQD01000034.1:0-6084 GCA_000981705.1 Rhodobacteraceae bacterium ASP10-04a | reverse complement strand
CTTGAAGATCAGCGGATAGGATCGAAGCAGGCGGTTTTGCCTTGGGCGCTGCTGGCTTGAATTCTGCCGCAGGCTTATTGATCGGTGAGCCCGTTTCAACTGATTTGTTATCAGGTTTCGCGGAGGGTTCATTTATTTTACTTTTAGAAAACATCTCTTCCTGCCTTGATATAGATCATCGGATTAACGTCTTTGCCGTTCACCCGTACTTCATAATGAAGATGAGTGCCGGTTGACTTGCCAGAGTTTCCCATATCACCGATCCTTTGTCCACGAGAAACGCGCTGGCCTTTCTTTACGCGGATTTTCGCCATATGTGCGTAGCGGGTCTCTATACCAAAGGCGTGCTTTATATACACAACTCGTCCATAACCGCCGCCCCATTCAGCGCGTGATACTACACCATCGCCAGTAGCATAAATTGGGGTCCCGCTTTTTGCAGCAAAGTCAGTGCCGCGGTGCATTTGGCCCCAACGTGGGCCATAGCCGCTAGTGAAGCGAAATGACCCTTTTAATGGCATGGCAAATGGCGCTTTTTCTGCAGCTATGCGATAAATATTTAATTTATCCAGTTGGCCTAAAATATTATTAGCCCTATTTACTGTCAGATCTATGGTTTCCATCCCTTTTGGTGCGTATGGGATGGGCGCTAAGGCCCCGCCTTGGCCAGAATACCCTCGTTTAATTTGTTCAAGCAGGCGGTTTGTATTCAAGCCAGCATTACGAAACATTTTATCCAATGGTTTTACGGATATGGTCATTGCATCTTCGAGTTGGCGAAAAATTTGATCAGCTTTTTCTTCAAGAAATTGAATTTCCAGCTCAAGACTTGACATTTTTTCGTATGCTTGAAGCGCTCGTTTATTAGCATAATCGCGTTCTTGGGCGACGTCTTCCAGTGTGTCGTGCACGTAGTCCATAGTCTTGGCGACAGCCTGCGCTGCATAGCCATCTGTCGTCATCTCATTCGTAAGATCGATTTGCAGTTTAATTCCAGCTAATTCTTCTCGAAGAATTTGACGCTCATTTATTGCATGGCGCAGCCCGGATTGCATCACATCAATTCCGCGCTGCAGTTCGCGGCTGTGATCTTCTGAGGTAAGTAATTGGGATTGCATGCTGGATACTTGGGCTAAAGCTGTGTTGAAACGTTGATGTGCTGCTAGGGCTTCTTGAGCCCGATTATCACGTTCTGAAGCAAGGCTATTTAACCGTTCTTCGTAAATAGCCTGATCGCGTCTTGCTTGATCACGAAAATTACCAGAACCGATTGTGTCAAGCAGCACAATCGCGGTTGCGACAATAGCCCAACCAATGAAGCCTATCGAACCTAATATAGTAAGGATTTGTGAAATGGGTGAGAGGCGAACGAAACGTGTCTCATTATCTGTGCGCAAAAAAAGCCTTTTTTCGGGCATGAGGCGCTCTAAAATTTGCTGCCACCGAAGTTTAAATTTAGTGAACAAATTTAGATTCCATTCTTAAAAGTACTCTTGTTTTTTATCCTTGATATAACTGATAGACATCAGGCCAATATGCCGCAATGAATTTGATGGTTGAATTTGTATTAAATTGTCGCAAATCCGACTGAACGGCGTAATTACGCCAGCGCAGGCTTATCGCGTGGCAGGTGGCGGTGGCATCTTGCCGGCCAAGGGCCAGTAAAAATCGGGCGCAATTCCTGCTTCGGCGCGTTTTTCTTCGTTAAACGGCGGGCGCAGTGGGCCATGAAAGTATTTTCGAACCAACTCATGAAACTTTGGCTTGGGATCAATATTGCCCCTACCACATAGAAAATGGAACCATTTGGAGCCATAGGCCACGTGAGCGACTTCCTCAGCGTAAATTACATTTAATGCATCTACAACTTGCTGATCTTTTGCATTTTCAAAAACCCGGATCATGCCGGGCGTAACGTCTAGGCCTCGGGCTTCTAGCACCATGGGAACTACAGCTAAACGGCCTAAAAAGTCTTCGGCGGTATCTTCAGCGGCGCGCCACATGCCGGCATGGGCGGGCATGGCACCATAAAAGCTTCCATGCGCTTCTAGGCAGTCGCACATTAGATTGAAATGCTTACTTTCTTCATCTGCAGCTTTCACCCAATCGTCGTAATATCCTATAGGCATGGTCGTGTTACAAAACCTTACAATGAGGTCCCAATGTAAATCAACTGCATTCAATTCGATGTGGGCCACTGCATGCAACAATGCGTTCCGACCCGATTCAGACCCAGTTTTGCGGCGTGGGACGTCTCTGGGCGCCAATAGGACTGGCGCGTCAGGGCGTGCAGGGATGTCGGGCGGTACGGCCGTGCCAATCTCAACTGGCAAATCCGCTTGCCGCTGCCTAAACCACTGTGTAGCAAACTCACGTGAGCGCTCTGTTTTCGTGCGGCCGTCTGCCGTGTTGAGTACAACGCAGGCCATTTCAGCCAATGTCATCATGAGTTCAAGGCTTTTACAGTGGCCAAAACATCTTCCACATGGCCTGGTACTTTTACCTTGCGCCAGATTTGAGCTACTTCGCCTTTATCGTTAATTAAAAATGTAGCTCGCTCAATACCCCTGTAAGTTTTACCATACATTTTTTTTTCTACCCATGTGCCAAAGGCCTTGCAAAGGCTGCCGTTTTCGTCTGAAATTAATTGGATACGCAGATCAAATTTCGTAATAAATTTATCGTGTTTGCTTACAGTGTCACGAGAAATACCTAAAACAACAGTATTTTGATCTTTAAAAGTATCGAGGTTTTCGGAAAAGCTGATAGCCTCTTTGGTACAGCCTGGCGTGTCATCCTTAGGGTAAAAATACAAAACTAGATTTTTATCAGCCGCATCGGCCAAAGTGAACTGCGCGCCACCATTGATTGATACATTGAATTCTGGTGCTTTATCTCCGATTGAGATCATCATACCCTCAGTTTACTAAAGTCCATTGTTGGAGATCGTATTTTAGTCCACGATACCAAAATTGAAAGGGGCTAACTACGCAATGTCGCAAAAAACTACACTTCCAGAAAAAAATATACCTAAGTCGCGGCGCAGGCCGATGTCGCGCTTCCTTTTAGCGTTTTATACGTTGGGCTTGTCAGTGTTGTTGTGTTTTGGGCTGTTGGTTGCGGTGCTGCAGGATAGGTCTATGCCTCTGCCTGAAAGGCTACAAACCAAAATCCACGCTGTTATAAATGCTAGACCTGATTTTCCTAATATCAGCTTTGAACGCGCTGAAATTGGTTTGACGGAACTATTTCACCCCAAATTAATTTTGGTGGGGGCGCAATTAATGGATGCCCAAACTGGAACAGGGGTTCGTTTTGGTGTTTTGGATGTAGTGTTTGATGGTTTTGCGCTATTTCTTGGTCAAATTGCGCCAAAAACGGTAACACTTTCTGATGCTATATTCGATATCACTCGCAAACGGGACGGAAGCTTTGATCTGGGATTTTCGTTGTCTTCAGGGTCACACACAATTCAATCACTGGATGATGTACTTAGTGCCATAGAAGTACTCTTTGAGAGGCAAGGGTTTGCTAGGCTTGAATTGGGCCAGTTGGACCAATTGTCTGTGAATTACGTAGATCTGGTCAATAACCGATCGTGGACTTTTGATGGTGGGCGGTTCAACGTGCAACGTACCGGCGGTGAGCTCAAGCTACGTGGTGACTTAGCCTTACTGACAGGTGGCGGTGAGTTGGCGACATTGGGTTTGTTTTATAGCGGCACAGAGACGGGTAGTGGTACTATTGGCGCTGAGTTTAACAATCTCCCGGCGAAGGACCTAGCTTTGCAATCGCAGGTTCTGACTTGGTTGAATCTTGTGGATGGTAATCTGTCCGGCAGTTTTAGAAGTACCCGGACACTAGGTCAATTTGGAGATCTCAATGCTATTTTGGACTTTGGCCAAGGGACTTTGACTGCTGTGCCGGGCAGCGCGCCTGTGTCCTATTCCGAGGCCAAAACCTATTTTTCCTACACGCCATCACTGGGGCGATTGGAGATAGACCTTGCTTCAATAAAAAGCGACTGGGGTTCCCTATCGGCAGGCGGGTATGCTTTGTTGATGCCAGATTTAGGCAATGGTAGATCCGCAAATGGTATGGTGCTTCATCTTGATGTGGAAAACGCTGTCTTTTTCGAAACACCTTGGCTGCCAGACCCTGTAACAATTTCTAATGCTTCCACCCAAATGAAAATCAATTATAGTCCACTCAAAGTTGACATTGGACAGCTTCATGCACAAGTAAATGGCGCGCAAATGTCTTTATCTGGTAAAGCCTACCTGGAGCCTTTGGGCTGGTCCTATGAACTGCGTGCCAAGGCACCAGATTTGCAAGCGCAAACCATTATAAAACTTTGGCCAGAGGCTTTAAAACCTAAAAGTCGCCTTTGGTTCAAGACAAATGTAAAAAAGGGCAATATCAAAAATTTATTTTTGCAAGCCCGTCAATCTGCTGGAAGCACTGTAACGTTGGCGAGTAGCTTTGAGTTTGATCAGGCCGATGTCAAATTTATGCCTTTTATGCCTGTGATTTCTGATGCGGTTGGTTATGGTACATTTGAGAAAGACGAACTTGTTCTGACCCTGAAAAGTGGACATGTGCAAGCGTCTGAAGGCGGTAAAGTTATATTTGATGGTTCGGTTATGCGGGTTCCAAATACCCGAATTCCGGAACCGCCAGCGACTTTTATACTCAGGGGCAGTGGCCCCATTCATGCGACTATGTCCCTGCTTGACAACAAACCCTTTCAAATTTCTACTAAAGCCAAACGTGAAGTAGATGATGTTTCAGGACAAATTATTTTTGAAGCGCAGGTTAGCACTTGGTTAAAAAAAGGTGTGGATCCTAAAGATGTTGACTTTGATATAAGCGGGGTGCTTCAAAATGTTCGTAGTGAAGTTTTGGTGCCTGGGCGAATATTATTGGCCAAAACGATGGCTTTGTCTGTGGATCCAACTGCGCTAGAAGTTTCGGGGGCAGGGAGCCTTTCAGGTATTCCCTTTACAGGCCGCTGGGTACAGCCCTTGGGAGTGCCAGGCCTTGCAAGTCAAGTGGTAGCCATGCTTGAGCTGTCTGCGAAGTCTTTAATAGCTCTCAATGTAGAATTGCCCAATAACAGCATCTCCGGAAAAGCTGTGATCAAGCTAACTTTGGATATTGTCAAAAACACGCCAGTTGCTTTCGAACTTGTCTCTGATCTTAAAGGTGCTAGCCTCCAAGTCCCTGCTATAAAATGGAAAAAAAGCCAATCAACCTCTGGTGAATTAAAGGTTACAGGGTCTTTTAGCAAACCTATGATGGTGAATTTTTTCGAGTTTAAGGCAGCGGGTTTATCAACTGAGGGCCGCATTGAGTTTGACATAGAGGGCCTTGATCGTGTGCTTTTTTCTAATTTCCAAGTGTCGGATTGGCTGTCTGCGGACGTCACACTGGTCAACCGAGGGTCCGGTGTGCCGATGCAAATTTTGGTCTCAGATGGGATCTTGGATTTCCGGAAATTCCCACAGACTAAATCACGGAGTTTAGTGGCTGTAGGACCCGCTGCACCATTAATGGTTAAACTGCAGAGTTTACAAATTTCTGATAACCTAGCGTTAAAAAATGTTGTGGCCGAGTTTGAAAATGGCCTGATGGCTGGAGGGTTGTTTTCGGGCAAGGTCAACGGTGGGACTTCAATTTCTGGCAGGATGGTGGGTAGTGGAGATAGTTTAAGCTTGGATTTGGTATCTCTAGATGCGGGTGGCGCCCTACGCGATGCTGGACTTTTGCGGCAGGCAAGCGGTGGCGTCATGGACCTGCGTATGAAACCCTACCAAGGTGGCTGGAATGGAGATCTCAAAATTCGTGATGCCCGAATCAAAGATGCCCCGCAAGTTGCCCAACTCTTGAGTGCGGCTTCTATCGTAGGCCTGTTTGATCAAATGGGGGGTAAAGGAATATTTTTTAATAATATAAATAGTAAATTTAGTCTAAAAAATGAATTATTAACGATATATGAATCTAGTGCGGTTGGCCCCTCGCTTGGTATGTCTATGGACGGATATATAAATACAAAAAGCAAAAAACTGGATTTGCAGGGAGTAC
>LAQD01000033.1 GCA_000981705.1 Rhodobacteraceae bacterium ASP10-04a | reverse complement strand
CCCAGATCCTCAAATACATGATGCATCATCAAATACATAGCCTCCGTCGACACTACAGTGCGTTGCATGAGTGGCGACATAGAGATCCAACCTACTTCAATTGATCCCATACTTGGGTTGACCCGCAGGTATGCGGCAATCCCAATTGCCTGCTGATCGCGATCGAAGACGGTATAAAATAGTAGCTCTTCACTAAGGCATATGGATAAAAACCACGTTTCAAACTTGGCAAAATCTAGCGTAGGGTTGATGGGCATATAAGTCCAATTTTGTCCGTAGTGGTCGTGAGAAAAGCTGTCAAACAGCCCACCTGCATGCTCGGGCATGGTGCGTTCCAAGCGACATGTGCGTCCTTCCAGCGGGATGCCTTGGGGGTGGGGCCAAGGGCCGGTAAAGCCTAGTGGAAAGCCAATTGGTTGGCCAAATTCATTTGTATGACTTGCCATTTACCGCGTCCTGTACTTTTGTAATATCAGCTAATAACAAAATGGATGCAAATGCTAGTGCCAGATCGGACCCAAATGACCGACAATATCCGTGGAATTTTACTCAAGGTGACGGCGGTTTCCATATTCACTGTAATGATGGCTCTGATTAAGGCCACCTCGGCGGAGGTGCCTGTAGGACAACAGGTATTTTTTCGTGCTTTCTTTACGCTTTTGGTGGTGGTGGGCTGGTTGATAGCACGGGGAGATTTTCTAAGCGCCCTGCACACTTCCAATATCTTTAGCCATATGTGGCGTGGTCTTTCTGGTGCGGCTGCGATGTCATTGCGGTTTTTTGCACTTGGAATTCTGACATTTCCCGAGGTCGCGGCCTTAGGCTTTACCACCCCTTTAATACTAACGGTTCTGGCAGCGTTGATCCTGGGTGAAACCGTGCGAGCGTTCCGGCTGACCACTGTGGCTTTGGGCTTTGTTGGTGTGCTTATCGTGCTTTGGCCAACGTTTGACGCGAACGGCGACCGCAGTACATTGGAGCTGATTGGAGCTGCTGCTATTTTGGGATCTGCAGCTTTGGCGGCTTTGGCACAGATCTTTGTGCGCCGCCTGGTCGCGACTGAGGGCACGGCGCAGATCGTGTTTTATTTCTCACTTTTAATCACTTTTCTGTCTTTCTTGTCTCTGCCTTTTGGCTGGGTTGTGCCATCTTTTGGGGCCATTGCTATGCTGATCACTGCAGGGCTGATTGGTGGCGTAGGACAGATCTGCCTCACTGCCGCTTACCGAAATGCGCCGGCGTCTGTGGTGGCGCCTTTCGATTATACGTCGATGCTCTTAGCCCTAGCAATTGCTTATTTCTGGTTCGCAGAAATCCCAACCGGCTGGACGATCTTCGGGGCTCTGGTGATCATTGCCTCTGGCGTGGTGATTATCTGGCGTGAGCAGAGTCTAGGAAAGTTGCGCAATCGGTCACAGGCCACGCATTAAGCATGAGATAGGCCTCTGCCCGGTTGGGTGAGGCCAAGTGTCTTGTGGGTATTGGCGAATTAAGCGCGTACGATTTTCTCGTAGCTTTCCGCAATATCGCGGGCTAAAGTCCCAACTTCAAAGTTATAATTACCGATTTGACCAACGGGTGTCACTTCTGCGGCCGTGCCCGTTAGCCAGCATTGCTCAAAGCCTTCGAGCTCATCTGGCATGATGTGGCGCACAATCACCTTGATACCACGGTTCTCTAACATGCCAATAACTGTTTGACGGGTGATGCCGTTTAAGAAACAATCGGGTTTCGGCGTATGCACTTCGCCATCTTTGACAAAGAAGATATTGGCGCCGGTTGCCTCAGCCACATAACCTCGATAATCGAGCATCATTGCATCGGAACAGCCTTTGGCTTCTGCGGCATGTTTGGACATGGTGCAAATCATATAAAGCCCAGCAGCTTTGGCAAAGCACGGGATTGTTTCTGGGCTTGGACGTTTCCATTTGGCTATGTCAAGCTTGGCGCCCTTCATTTTGGCGTCGCCATAATAGGCGCCCCATTCCCAAACGGCGATGGCCATTTTGACTGGATTACGAGCGGAGGCGACCCCCATGTCTTCACCAGAAGCGCGCCAGCATACTGCCCTTACATAGGCATCTTGTAGGCCAGAGGCCACCATAACTTGTGCTTTGGCTGCTTCGATTTCATCGACTGTATAAGGGATTGGAATATCCATATATTCTCCGGATTTCAGCAGTCTTTCTGAATGTTTACGTGATTTAAAAATCTTACCATTATAGGCACGTTCACCTTCGAATACTGAGCTACCGTAGTGCAAGCCATGTGTGAGAATGTGAACTTTAGCATCACGCCAGTCTACTAATTCGCCATCCATCCAGATGACACCATCACGGTCGTCATATGCACCATCCATGTGTATTTTCCCTTCTAGTCAGCAGAATTTGCAATTATGTCGCAAAATGCGTCCGTTTCGGACATAATGTTGCGTAAAACCTAATAATCGCTAACAATTGATTCTTGGAATGTCAACAACACTGACGTATTAATGATTTATGGTTTAATCGAAAGGATGGGGCATGACACAGGGGCAAAGTCGGCCAGAAAATACGCGGGGATTGTTGTTCTTGACTGATGAGCAATTGCGCAAAGGGATTGAGGCTATGTTTTTTGCCTATCGCGGCTTCACTGCTGATCCTGATCGTATTTTGGCCGAAAAATCCTATGGGCGCGCTCATCACCGTGCTTTGCACTTCATTCACCGTAGCCCCGGCACAACGGTTAATAATTTGCTGGCTACTTTGGGGGTGACTAAACAAAGCTTGAATAGGGTACTTCGAACCTTAATCGAGGATGGTCTTGTACTCAACGAAGTAGGCATCCGCGACAAGCGGCAGCGCCACCTAACCTTGACTGATGCCGGCGCAGATCTTGAAAGTGCGCTGTCAAATGCGCAGAGCGATCGAATGCGTTCCGCATACCGACAAGCTGGAGCTGATGCGGTGTATGGGTTTTGCACGGTGCTCGAGGCAATGATGGATCCAGAGCTTAAAGAGCATTATGAACACCTCACTGGTGGAGAACAACAATGATCCCCGATGCACATTTACTGATTGTTGACGACGATGAGCGCATTCGCAGCTTATTGCAGAAATTTTTGATGCGAAATGGGTTTTTAGTGACCGCGGCACGGGATGCAGGCCATGCAAGGCGTATTTTGTTGGGGCTCGATTTTGATCTGATTATTCTTGATGTGATGATGCCAGGTGAAGACGGGGTGTCGCTGACTAAACATTTACGCGAGACGCGTAATAGCCCGATCTTGCTGCTCACAGCGCGTGGCGAGACCGCAGATCGTATTTTGGGGTTAGAAGCCGGGGCAGATGACTATCTAGCCAAACCTTTTGATCCCAAAGAGCTTTTGTTAAGGATCAATGCAATTCTAAGACGCGCACCAATGCCAGAAGAAAATTTGAATATTCCTAAGGTGATGTACCTGGGGGAAGTGCGCTATGATGTTGATCGTGGCGAGCTCTTGCAAGGTGAGACGCGTATTCGGTTGACTGCAACGGAAAGTCATTTGATGCGTATTTTTTCTAGTACACCTGGAGTGCCTTTGAGCCGTACTAGTTTGGTAGCGCAGCTGGGACGCGATGGCGGCCAAGCGCAAGAGCGAGCAGTGGATGTCCAAATCACACGGCTTCGACGCAAAATTGAAAGCGATCCCAAACAACCGCGCTATCTGCAAACTGTTCGTGGGGCGGGCTATATGTTGGCCCCAGCACATAGGCATTCCCATGATAACTAAAATCATCACCCATAAGGATTGTTTGAAGCATGTGAATTTGCCTGGCCATCCTGAGCAGGTTGCTCGCTTGGAATATGTGCTGGAGGCATTGGGGCCCTTAGGTTTGGAGACGCTGGAGGCCCCATTGGTGCTTGATGATGATTTGTTGCGAGTGCATCCGGAGCGCCATGTCAGCGCAATTCGCAGCGCTGCACCTCAATTGGGCTGGACCTCCTTAGATGCGGATACACATATGTCACCGGGTACACTTACTGCAGCCTTGCGGGCTGCAGGTGGTGCTGTCCGTGCGGTGGATATAGTGATGGCGGGAGAGGCGCGCAATGTCTTTGTAGCTACGCGGCCGCCGGGGCATCATTGTGAACGTGAAACTGCGATGGGCTTTTGTTTTTTTGGAAATGTAGCATTGGCTGCAAAATATGCTCTGGATCATCATGGCCTGAAGCGAGTTGCAATCGTTGATTTTGATGTACATCATGGCAATGGGACTCAGGATTTAGTGGAAAGTGACAGCCGCATCTTTTTCGCCAGTTCTCACCAAATGCCACTTTATCCGGGTACGGGCCATGCCCATGAAACTGGTGGTCATGCAAATGTTATGAATTGTCCCTTGCCAGAGGGGGCAGGCAGCAAAGCATTTCGTGATGTTATGGAAGCTGCGATCTTACCTGCGGTGGACCGTTGGGCCCCCGAACTCTTACTAATCTCTGCTGGATTTGACGCCCATAAGGCCGACCCGCTTGCTGGCATGGCGCTCACAGAGATGGACTTTGCGTGGGTTACGGAGCGCCTATGCGAATTGGCGTCGAAGCATTGCCAAGGTCGGGTGGTATCTTGCCTAGAAGGTGGCTATGATCTAGAGGCGTTGGCAGCCTCTGCTGTGGCGCACGTGAAAGTTTTGAAGGAGCAGGCAAATGGCTGATGCATCGATTGAAGAGATGAGCTTTGAAACCGCTATGGCTGAGCTTGAGCAAGTAGTCACCCAGCTGGAACGTGGTGATGTTGCTTTGGATGCGTCAATTTCGCTATACGAGCGTGGTGCGGCTCTAAAGGGCCATTGTGAAGCCAAACTAAAATCTGCAGAGGAAAAAGTGGCGGCCATCACCCTGAACGGTGACGGGCAGCCTATTGGCGTTGTCCCTCTAGATGCTGGTTGAACGTAGTGTAGTTATGTTTGCCATATGATAAAATCTGATTTTCTCCCCAAACTTGAGGCTGCAGCTGCTGCTACAAAAGCCTGTCTTATGGATGCGCTACGGCCCTTGGGTAGTTTGCCAATTGCACAAGGCATGCGTCACGCGGTGACTGGTGGCAAAGGGTTGCGTGGGTTTTTGGTGATTGAAAGTGCAGCGATTTTGGGTGCACCAAAGGCAGGTGCTATCTATGCCGGTGCGGCAGTAGAAGCGTTGCATGCATATTCTTTGGTGCATGATGATCTGCCCTGTATGGATGACGATGATTTACGGCGTGGGCAATCAACCGTCCATAAAAAGTGGGATGAGGCAACTGCAGTTTTGGTAGGGGATGCGTTACAAACCTTAGCATTTGAGCTTTTAAGTCTACCAAACTGTAGCCCTGATCCCAAAGTCCAACTAGCGTTGATTTCAAGCCTGGCGCGCGCTAGCGGTGCGCAAGGGATGGTTTTGGGGCAGGCGCAGGATATCGCGGCAGAGACTGCTCTCAAACCTCTTACCTTTCACGAAATATCACAGTTGCAACAAAATAAAACTGGAGCGCTATTTGAATGGTCCGCTACTGCTGGTGCTGTTCTGATTGGCTCTGATTCAGTCCCGCTGCGGCGCTATGCGCGAGCTTTGGGCTTGGCATTTCAGATTTCTGATGACATTTTAGACGTTGAGGGTAGTGCGGTATTGGTTGGTAAGGCAGTGGGCAAAGATAGTAAATCTGGGAAGGCTACCTTTGTTTCCCTGCTGGGCTTAGATCAAGCCAAACGTCGCGCTCAAGATTTGGCTGATGAAGCCTGTGACGCGCTGGTCACATTCGATGACCGAGCTACAACATTGAGAGCTGCGGCACAATTTGTCGTCTCGCGTGATACATGAAGAGGTTTCCGCAATGACCGAACGCCCCAAAACTCCGCTTCTGGATACAGTAATAACTCCAGCGGATATGAAAGAATTCACTGATCAAGAGCTGAAACGCTTGGCGGATGAACTGCGAGCGGAAACGGTCTCAGCAGTGTCTGAAACGGGTGGGCATCTAGGGGCTGGCTTGGGTGTGGTTGAGCTAACAGTAGCGCTGCATGCGGTGTTTAATACACCTAAAGACAAGATCATTTGGGATGTATCGCATCAAACCTATCCACATAAAATTTTAACTGGACGCCGTAACCGTATAAGAACCCTACGCCAAAAAGATGGTCTCAGCGGCTTCACCAAACGTAGTGAAAGCGCCTATGATCCATTCGGTGCGGCGCATTCCTCAACCTCAATTTCTGCAGCGCTTGGGTTTGCTGTGGCGCGAGATTTAGGTGGTGCGCCCGAGCATGGCATCGGTGATGTAATTGCTGTGATCGGTGATGGTGCGATGAGCGCAGGGATGGCATTTGAGGCTATGAACAACGCGGGTCACCTTAAAAAGCGCATGTTTGTTATTTTGAACGACAATGAAATGTCGATTGCCCCACCGGTTGGAGCGTTGTCTGCATATTTGAGCCAGCTTTATGCGGGTGCGCCCTTTCAGGAGTTTAAGGCTGCGGCCAAAGGTGCAATGTCGCTTTTACCAGAGCCGTTTCGTGAGGGTGCAAAACGCGCCCGTGACGTAGTCAAGCATATGACTGTGGGTGGTACGATTTTTGAACAGCTGGGATTCAGCTATGTTGGTCCAATTGATGGCCATGATCTTGATCAATTACTGCCAGTGCTGCGTACAGTAGAAGAGCGTTCGACAGGGCCTATGCTGATCCATGTGATCACGCAAAAAGGTAAGGGTTATGCGCCAGCTGAAGAGGCTCGTGACAAAGGACACGCAGTTGGTAAATTTGATATGGTGACTGGCGCGCTGGCTAAAGCTGTCTCCAATGCGCCTTCCTACACTTCGGTTTTCGCTAAATCATTGCTGGAACAAGCTTCGCAAGATCATAAGATTTGTGCTGTGACTGCGGCAATGCCCGATGGTACTGGCCTCGGCTTATTTGCAGACCGCTATCCGAGCCGATGTTTTGATGTAGGAATTGCTGAGCAACATGGCGTTACCTTCGCGGCGGGCTTGGCTGCTGGGGGAATGAAGCCCTTCTGCGCTATCTATTCGACCTTCTTGCAGCGTGGCTATGATCAAGTCGTGCATGATGTTGCAATTCAGCGCCTTCCAGTGCGATTTGCTATTGACCGTGCGGGGCTGGTTGGGGCGGATGGTGCCACCCATGCTGGTGCTTTTGATATTAGTTTTTTGACAAACCTTCCCGGCTTTGTAGTGATGGCTGCTGCTGATGAAGCTGAACTGTGCCGTATGGTCGCAACCGCGGCTGCTTACAACGATGGACCGATCGCTTTTCGTTTCCCACGGGGTGAGGGTATAGGCTGTGAAATGCCTGCGCACGCGCAACCTTTAGAGATTGGCAAAGGTATAATTGTGCAAGACGGCAGCAGGGTCGCTATCTTGTCCTTTGGCACACGCTTGGGCGATGTGCGTATCGCTGCAGAAACTTTATCCGCGCAGGGTGTCACTCCAACTATTGCAGATGCTCGGTTTGCCAAGCCGTTGGATCGTGACATGATTTTAAAACTTGCCACCAATCATGAAGTTTTGATCACCATTGAGGAAGGTGCAATTGGCGGCTTTGGCAGCCATGTGGCCCAACTTTTGGCTGAGGAGGCTGTGTTTGACCGCGGATTAAAATTCCGTTCTATGGTTCTTCCAGATACGTTCATAGATCACGCTAGTCCGGCGGACATGTACCGTGAGGCCAGGCTTTCGGCGCAAGATATTCATGAAAAAGTATTAGATACTTTGGGAGTATCCACAATTAAAGCTCGGGCCTGAGAGCCTTAAAGATACAAGCTGATTGAGTTATTTAAAAACAATCTTTGACCTACGGTTGTCTTATATGTCTCATACAGCGTTTCCGTTTGGCCCGAACTTATCGACACCGCTTTGGTATTATTTTATATTTTTTATATTTTAGTTTCTAATTCCAGTAAGCTTTTTAATCCCTCCTTATAATTGGGGTATTTCAAGCTGACGCCTAGCTCTGTTTTTATTAAATCATTCCTCACCCTTTTGTTTTCGGCATAAAAGCTACGTGCCATAGGCGTCATCTCAGCTGTATCAAAATTGACTGTGGGTGGCAGAGGCATGTTCAATAGCTGTGCCGCATAGGCCAGCACATCTTGTGGTGGAGCTGGTTCATCATCGCATAGGTTATAGATAGCACCTGGACGTGGTTGCATAATTGAAGTTGTTACTACCTGGGCGATATCATCTGCATGAATTCGACTAAACATTTGCCCCGCCTTAATGATCCGGCGCGCCGTACCGTTGCGAACTTTGGAAAATGGCCCACGTCCTGGTCCGTATATCCCCGCAAGGCGGAAGATGTGTAAAGGTAGGCCAGTCGCGGTCCAAGCGGCTTCGGCCTCTACTCTCAACTGGCCACGTTGGGTTGTGGGCGTGAGGGCGGCTGTTTCATCCACCCATGCTCCGTTATGATTGCCATACACACCGGTAGTTGAAAGATACCCTACCCACGAAAATCCATAAGGTTTCAGATCGATTGCGTTCAAGAAGGGATCCCCCAGGCCAGAGGGGGATGCTGAAATCAACAAATGTGACGCCTTCGTGAGTGCCTCATGCAAATTATTCCCGGGCCAGATGATAGGGGTCACATTTTCAGTGCGCATTTCGTTGGCGCGCATTTCGCTGCGGGTTGTACCAGTGATATTCCAGCCTAAAGGGTGCAGCACCGCGGTTATTGCGCGTGCCGAAAAACCATATCCGATACAAAGTAAACTCTTGGCCATATGGTGGTAATAGGTTCAAATTGGCCGTACGTGAAGAGTAGAATTGCCGCAGGAGCCACCATGACTGATAAACCAGAGTTAGACGCCGCCTATGGGTTGCAATCGGTAGAAGATAATAGGCGCCTTTATGCTGCCTGGGCCCAGACCTATGACTGCGACTTTGCCGATCATATGGGTTATGTGCTGCCGGCGCGCGTAGCAGATATTTTTGCTACTGCTGCGGGCGTAGTTAAAACTGGTCGTGTGCTAGATGTTGGTGCTGGTACAGGGTTGGTCGGCCAGAGATTGGCATTCCATGGCTTTGCCAGGGTTGATGGGGTGGATATTTCTTCTGAAATGCTCGCTGTGGCGGCCTCGAAAGGTTGTTATAATAGCATGATTGAGGGGGACCTTTTAGGTTGTTTACCAATCGCAGCAGATACTTATGATTTTATCATTAGTGCGGGAACCTTTACCCATGGTCATGTGGGTGCCGAGGCTTTGGATGAGATCCTTCGTATCGCAAGGCCTGGTGCAATATTTTGCCTATCAATCAACAGCGCACATTTTACCA
The DNA here is from genome assembly GCA_000981705.1 of Rhodobacteraceae bacterium ASP10-04a. Taxonomy (GTDB): domain Bacteria; phylum Pseudomonadota; class Alphaproteobacteria; order Rhodobacterales; family Rhodobacteraceae; genus Planktomarina; species Planktomarina antarctica. The sequence continues at coordinate 9,567 of LAQD01000033.1, read as the reverse complement.
CGGCAGGCTTTGCGGTTGCCTTTGAACGACTCGCAGGCAGGATTGAAGGTCTGGAGTTCTGCCCAGTGCAATTTTACCTTGAGAGCGCCACGGGGCCTCATGCCAATGATCACGGTGTAATTGCCTTATTTTCTAAATGTATGACCTAATTTATGCGCCGTGAGTCGTGGCGCCTCAGAAAATCACTTTCCTTGCCACACTGGATCACGCTTCTCAGCAAAAGCTTTTGCACCCTCGAGTTGATCTTCAGATGCATATAGTATGTCTACAGAGGTTAATTGTCTTTGGGTGATCCTGTTCATGCTATCTTGAAACTTACTGTTTTCAGAATCTCGCACGATTTCTTTGATTGCAGCATAGACTAATGGCGGACCGCTGGCCAACATCCGGGCCATGTCCCAAGTCCGTGCCATCAGGTCCACAGCTGGATAAGAATGATTAACCAGTCCCCAAGTTTTTGCTTCTTCAACATCAAACCACCGGCCTGTCAAAAGCAACTCCATCGCAATATGGTAGGGAATACGTTTTGGGACTTTTATAGAAGCCGCATCTGCAACTGTGCCAGATTTAATTTCTGGCAGGGCAAAGCTGGCATGGTCAGCGGCTAGGATTATATCAGCTGAAAGCGCCCATTCGAGACCACCTCCACAGCAAATCCCATTTACAGCAGCAATCACTGGCTTGTTGAGATCGCGTAGCTCTTGCAAGCCGCCAAACCCGCCAACTCCATAATCTCCATCTACCGCATCGCCGCCTGCGGCCGCCTTGAGGTCCCAGCCGGGGCAGAAGAATTTGTCACCTGCACCGGTGATAATAGCAACCCTCAGGCTGGGATCATCGCGAAACGCGGCGAAGGTATCACCCATGACTTTGCTGGTCTCGAGATCAATAGCATTGGCCTTGGGTCGGTCCAGCGTCACCTGAAGGATACCATCTTCTACATGGGTTTTGATTGGGCTCATTGGGTTTTCCTTATCAAGGCATCTACGGCAACGGCCGTCTGTACTGTACAAATCAGAGGGTTGATCTCAACTTCTTCTAGGCTGTCTTTATTGGCAAGCACATAGGACTGCACAGCATCGATTGCATCCAAAATAGCATCAAAGTTTACGCACGGTTTACCGCGATGACCATACAAGAGTGGTGCCATTTTTAAGCTGTTGAGCGCTGCAGTCATATGCCCTCGTGTGGCTGGAACAAGCAAGCATGCACTGTCTTCTAGCAGTTCGGTCATCGTGCCTCCAGCCGCAAGTGTCAGCACAAACCCGTGGGCAGGGTCACGGGTTATACCTACCAATAACTCCGCTATAGCTCCTGTAATCATATGTTCAACCAATATTCTTCCGGGGGCCAATTGGAGCAATGCTGCTTTAACCTCATCGTTTGAATTCAAATCCAGTGCCAAGCCATTGAAGCCAGTTTTATGGGCCAAGCCAAGGATTTTTAATGCCACTGGAAATCCAACCTCTGGAGCTTCCTTCGCTGCTGTCACTCGATCCAATGCCATGGCACCCCGCGGGACCTGCAGCCCATGCTGGGCAAGGTCTTGTTTTGCCGTATGCTCATCCAGTAGCTCAGCGCTCCGGTTTTTTCCGGGCAAAAGCACTGGAACTGGGTCCTGGGGCAGCGCACGAGTCAAGAGATCCAGTGCTTGAATTCCGTGATCTAGACCGTTGATTGCGGCAACTCCATTCTCCATCAACATTTTAGCAATATGCTCGGGCATTAACTCGCCCAGGCTGGCTACAACTGCATAGGGGCGCTGGGTTATCTGTGCCGCGGAAATGGCGGCATTGGTCACGCAATCCCAGTCGTTTGGGTCACAGATGTCGGCGCGGGGATAATCACTGATTAGGAGGGTTAAAGCGATATCAGGATCTGCCATTGCGGCCCAAGCTTTGGTCATAGCCTGTTCATCCCGCCAAATGTAGGTGTGATAGTCCAGTGGATTGGCCAAGGCCACCATGGGCCCCAATGCGGCGCTTAGTTCTGCGTGCTGTCTTGAATTGAGGGGGGGGAAAACCAAGCTGGTGGAATGGGCCGAGTCTGCGGCCAAAGCCGCCTCACCGCCAGAACAGGAGATAGAAGCAAGGCGATTGCTGGCAAGCTGACCAAATTGATGGGCAAGCTTAAGGGCTTCCAAGAAAACTGGTAGGCTGCTGGCGCGTCGAATGCCAAGCCTGGCGAGCAGGGCCTCTGCCCCTGCGTCGCTTCCCGCTAATGACGCGGTATGTGACACGGCGGCGGCTTGCGCGTGCTGTGACTTACCAGATTTTACTGCAATAAGGGGGATATTTTTGGCAAGGGCTTTGTGGGCTAAGGCCTCCCACCCACGCAGGTCTCCAAACCCTTCGATATGCAGGCCTATAGCTGTGACTCTTGGGTCGTCTAGAAGATGTAGGCCAACATCAGTTTGGGAGGTTTGGGCCTGATTACCACATGTGACGACATAGCCTATGGGCAGTCCTCTGGTTTGCATTGTGAGATTAATCGCAATGTTAGAACTTTGAGTTAAAATTGCTACGCCGCTTTCGACCTTACGGCAACCGTGTTGGTCTGGCCAAATACTACATCCATCGAATGCGTTTAGAAATCCGTAGCAATTTGGCCCTAAAATCGGCATATCGCCTGCGGCTAAGATTAACTTTTCTTGTAGGTCACTTCCTAATGCGTCTTCGGCAGCTACCTCAGAAAATCCTGACGCAAAACAGGTTGCCCCACCAGCGTTAAGGCTGCGCAATTGTGCCACAATGTCGAGTGTTGCATGACGATTAACTCCAATAAAGGCTGCATCAATGGGGCCAGGAAACTCTTCAATCGTAGGTAGAGACGTAATGCCCGCAATGATTTTACCAGAAGGGTGGATTGGTCGTAAAATACCGTTAAAGCCAATTTGAAGTGCCGCTGAAATGATTGATTCACACCAGGCGCCGCCGCCTATCACCGCAATTGATTTTGGGTTTAGCAATCTCGAAAGATTTTGCATGCTTTGCCTCTATGAGTTGAGGCACTTGCGCGCCGCCGTGGTTATTTGGGCTGCTTGCACAAAGTTGGTTGCGTACAACATGACCTATTATGCCCCAAGCGCGCGTAATAGATCTCGACTAATGATATGGCGTTGAATTTCCGAGGTGCCGTCCCAAATGCGCTCAACCCGCGCGTCACGCCAAAACCTTTCAAGCGGGTAATCGTCCATTAAGCCCATGCCACCGTGGATCTGAATGGCGGCATCTGTAACTCTTGAAAGCATTTCGCTGGCATAGAGTTTGGCGCTTGCAATCTCGCGATTAGCAGGCATGGCGAGGTCTAAGCGATTGGCCGCCGCGAGTGTAAGCAAATCTGCTGCATCAATCTCGGTGATCATATCGGCTAGCTGAAAGCTTACGCCCTGAAATTTACCAATTTTCTGACCAAATTGCTCTCTCTCCGCCGCATAGTTGAGAGCATAGTCGAATACGCGTCGCGCTCGGCCAACGCTCATGGTAGCCACGGTTATCCGAGTGGCATAAAGCCACGTGTTCATGACTTCGAACCCACCATCGACTTCACCCAAGACTTGGGCTTGCGGGAGGCGACAATCGTCAAATTCTAAAATCATATTTTTATATCCGCGATGACTTACCGATTTATAGCCATCTCGGATTGTGAAGCCAGGTGTTCCACGATCCACAAGAAATGCAGTTATGCGTTTTTTTGGCCCCTTTGGAGTTTGGTCCTCGCCAGTTGCGATGAAAACGATGATAAAATCCGCATGATCGGCGCCACTGATAAAATGCTTGCTGCCATTGACGACCCAGTCGCCACCATCTGGAACTGCTGCACATTTCATTCCACGAATATCTGAGCCAGCTCCTGGTTCTGTCATGGCCAATGCATCCATGCGCTCACCGCGTATGGCGGGCATCAGATAGCGTTCAATTTGCTCGTCTTCGCAGGCCATTAGTATATTTTGCGGCCGGCCAAAAAAATGGTTGAGGGCCATCGAACCGCGGCCAAGTTCGCGCTCCACCAGTGCAAAGTCCATATGGTTTAAACCAGCGCAGCCTACGCTTTCGGGAAAATTGCAAGCATAGAAGCCTAAATCCAGTGTCTTTTTCTTAATCTCTTGAGCGATTTCATTAGGTACTTCACCGGTACGCTCAACCAAGGCTTCATGTGGATAGATCTCTTTTTCCACAAAGGATTGGACAGTTCTAGCGATCATTTCTTGCTCTTCGGACAGTCCATACTGCATTTTGCGATCCTTTGTTTAGTATTTAGCCTAAGGCTAATACGCTTGCCAAAGTTCATCATGCATTGTTATTGAATATCATGCTAAGTTCGCAAAATCATCAAACCTTACCCTGTCAGATTTCGATTCTACTGTTTGGCAACTTTTCCAACCATTGCTTAGCCAATATTTTGGAGCCGCTGCGAGCGGCTAATGATCTGTCTGGTCGCCCAAATTATAGTTGGAAAATTGTTACTATGGACGGGTTGGAAGTATCTTCTTCCTCTCTTCTTCGACTCGGGGCTGATGCGCGGCTTGCGGATGTCGCAGGCGATATTTTGATGGTAATGCCGTCATATGGATTTTTAACACATGCAACTGTGGCCGCTAGTCGGGCTTTGCGGGCTGCTGCGAAGCGATTTGAAACTTTGGTTGGTTTGGATACTGGCAGTTGGCTTTTGGCTGAGGCTGGTCTGTTGGATGGCTATCGGGCGACTATCCACTGGGATGAACTTGATCGATTTTCGGAGAGGTTCTCTGAAGTTCATGTTCAGAAAGATGCAGTAGTATTTGACAGAGGACGAGCGACATGTGGCGGGGCCTCGACAGCTTTTGCGATGGCATTGCAACTGATTGGCGAAGCTCACGGACCGACCTTACGGATGCGGGTCGAAAACTTGTTTACAGGGGCTTATTCTGACCGACCTGATCCGCGGGTAGGTATTGTGTCGCGTGCACTTCTATTGATGCGCACAAATCTTGAGGAGCCATTGTTGATTTCTGACATTGCCAGGCGTCTGGGGCGCAGTCAAAGGCATCTTGAGACGCAAGTGAGTGCCAAAATGGGCGCAAACCCGCAAGCGATTTATCGCCGCATGCGGTTGGCATTAGCCCGTAGTTTAGCAGTCGAGACGCATGTCTCTGTGGCTGAAATAGCTGTGCGCTGTGGTTACCAGAATGCTAGCTCTATGACGCGCGCCTTTCGAACCGAATTTGGCACAACTCCCCAAGCTATGCGCCGCGGCCTTGGCTAATCAAAGCTGGCATTTCCAACAGTTTCGCCGCCTTTTTTTGACACTATATGCGCCAAACTTATCTGGCGTGGAGTCTACTCATGGTTCTTTTTTGTCGGTATTGGCACTGGATTTTAGAAGGAGCTTGCTTGGGTGCTAATTTTTTTAAGAGGCGTAGCTGCTACCCTCTTCGTCTAAGATGGATTTAAGTTCGGCCAGATGCCGGGCGTCTTGCTCGGGATAGGCCTCAAGCTCTTGTGCGGTTTTCTCAGCGACAGCAGCATCTAAAATGCGTAAAGGCTGTCCAGTTTGAAGAGCTAACAGATATGTTTGGCAGGCGCGTTCGAAATAAAACATGCGGTTGAAAGTTTCTGCTATTGTATTGCCAATAACCAAGATGCCGTGGTTGCCCATAATCATCACCTTTTTCTTTGGATCATCGAACAATCCTGCACATCGTTCCCCTTCTGCCTCAAAAGCAAGTCCACCGTAGCTGTTGTCGATAACATAGCGGTTAAAAAACATGCATGCATTTTGATCCACGGGTGGTAGATTACTATCTGCCAGGGACGCCAGTGCGGTGGCATAAGGGGAATGAACATGCATCGCGCAGCGGGCATGTTTGCAATGACGGTGTAGGCCTCCATGCAACCCCCAAGCGGTAAGGTCAGGGGCGTCAGGGCCTTCCATACTGCTAGAATCGTTAGCATCCAATACAATCAAATTGGAGGCTTTAACGCGCGAGAAATGCATCTGATTGGGGTTCATCAAGAATTTGGTACCTTCATCGTTAATGGCGAGGCTAAAGTGATTAGCTACGGCTTCATGCATGTTCAGGCGCACAGTCCAGCGGAACGCTGCCGCTAAATCAACACGCTCCTGCCAATTTTCCATGTTGGGGCGCAGATTTGATGCAGTCATCGGGTGGTCCTTTTTACATGTTTATTCTGGAGAACGTGAATTTTACGGGTTAGGCCTGCCTTTTTGCGACATCGCCTGAACTAGGCACCTTTTACTAGCACCCCGTCTGCATCGATGAGCAAACTACCGTCTTCTTTGTAATGGGGTACAGGGGGCCATTGTTTTAGTATGGATAAAACCTCACCAGACGGACGACATAGGCGCACCTGGCCCTTGCAGGCGACAAAAGGTCGGTTGACCAGTATGGGATGGGTCACCATGGCCTCCAGTAGCTGCTGTTCAGTTACTTCCGGTGCGGTTAGGCCCATCTCTTCGGCAGGGGTTTTAGATACTCTGAGCGCCTCATGTGCTGTAATTCCTGCTTTAGAAAATAGGGTTTTTAGCTGGGCTATGCTCCAACCAGCCTCTAAATATTCAACAATATTAGGTGTGTAGCCCGCGTCTTTGATTATTTTTACTACATTGCGTGAGGTACCACAATTAGGGTTGTGAAATATAACTATATTCATAGTGCTACCTTTTATTTGGCTAAGTCTAATTTGAAATAGGTTAAAGGGGCTTGCGCAGATCGTCTAGATCGGAAAGCTTGGGTTATGGGAAACACATTTAATACTTGGCCTGAATGTGCCGCGCAATTAGTTGGGGTCGCTGCTGGTCGTATTGCAGCTGATACTGTTATTTTGGGTGGTAGGGTGGTTAATGTTCATACCCGAGAGATTTTACGCTGGGATATTGCTATCGCTGCTGGGCGGTTTGCCTATGTAGGCCCGAATGCCAGCCATTGTATTGGGCCTAACACAAAGGTGTTGCGTACTGATGAGTTTGTAATACCCGGGCTATGTGATGGGCACATGCACGTGGAAAGTGGCATGCTTACCCCGGCGGAATTTGCCCGCGCAGTCATTCCCCATGGAACGACCACCATGTTTACGGATCCCCATGAGATAGCTAATGTGATGGGCTTGGATGGTGTGAGGTTGATGCATGATGAGGGGTTGATGCAGCCAGTGAATATTTTCACGCAAATGCCGAGCTGCGCGCCCTCGGCGCCGGGCTTGGAGACCACAGGCTTTGAGATCAGTGCCGAAGATGTGGCCGAAGCTATGGCTTGGCCAGGAATTGTTGGGCTGGGCGAGATGATGAACTTTCCCGGGGTGACGAATGGTGATCCACAAATGCTGGCAGAAATGGCAGCAACCGCGCGTGCGGGCAAAACCATTGGTGGGCATTATGCCAGCCCTGATTTGGGGCCAGCGTTTCACGCCTATGCGGCCGGTGGTCCGGCGGATGATCACGAGGGTACCCGTGAAGCAGATGCGGTAATGAGGGTGCGCCAGGGCATGCGCTCTATGCTTAGGCTAGGCAGTGCGTGGTATGATGTTGAAACCCAAATTACCGCGATCACCGAACTAGGCTTGGATTCCCGAAACTTTATATTGTGCACAGATGATTGCCATTCTGGTACGTTGATCAATGAAGGTCACATGAACCGTGTTGTACGGCATGCGATTAGCTGCGGCTGTGATCCGATGGTGGCGTTGCAAATGGCGACTATAAACACTGCTACCCATTTTGGGCTAGAGCGCGAATTAGGCAGTATTGCACCTGGACGCAGGGCGGATGTAATTTTTACCAGTAACCTCACAACCCTACCGATTAACCGGGTGATGGCGCGGGGCAAAACTGTGGCCTTGAACGGGGAGGTGTTGACCGACTGCCCACATATTGCATGGCCAGAAGCGGCACGCCGAACTGTCCGCATAGGCGCAGATAAAATTGCAACTGAATTTATGGTCGCGGCGCCTGATGGTGCGGATGCTGTGGTTGTCCGAGTGATTGGGGTGATTGAAAATCAGGCGCCGACTAAAGCTTTGGAAGCCACTCTTCCTGTCCGAGATGGTTGCGTTATCGCTCAGGGCGATAATTGCCATGTTTCCTTAGTCGAGCGACATCGTGCTCGTGGATCGGTGAGTAATGCTTTTGTGTCTGGGTTTGGTTATGAGGGGAATATGGCAATTGCTTCAACCGTGGCCCACGACAGCCATCATATGATTGTTGTGGGGACTTGCCACGAAAATATGGCATTAGCTGCAAACCGTTTGGCTGAGGTTGGGGGCGGTGTGACAGTTTGGAACGATGGGGTTGAGCAGGCTTTGGTCGAGTTGCCCATTGCGGGATTGATGTCGGACGCACCTGCGGTCACAGTGGCTGCAAAGGCCGACCAGATAGTGCAAGCTATGGCGGATTGCGGATGCACTTTGAATAATGCTTATATGCAGCATTCACTTTTGGCCCTTGTGGTAATTCCAGAACTGCGGATTAGCGATCTTGGGCTGGTGGATGTTACGCGGTTTGAAATCACGCCTGTATTGAAAGATGTATAAAACTCATGGACCTTGCTGATAACATTTTCACCTTCCCAAAGGACAGCATGGAGCAGAACTTTGAAGACTCAAAGGATGCGGTAGCACATTTGATTGAACTTTATCAGGCAGCCGCTGATTTTTTATGTGCAAGATTTGTATCAGTATTGGAGACTGGTGACAGTAGTACCCGTTACCGAGCGTATTATCCAGAGGTGCGAATTACGACTACGAGCTATGCTTCGGTCGACAGCCGCCTATCTTTTGGGCATATCTCAGGCCCTGGCACCTTTGCCACTACCATTACCCGTCCGGTATTGTTTCAATATTACCTTGAGCAGCAGCTGAGTTTACTGATGGAAAACCACAATGTGAATGTGCAGGTTGCCTATTCTGACACGCCGATTCCGGTTCATTTCGCAGTGAGTAATGAACCCAGCCTGATTATCCCGCCAGATGCGGCTGGTTTTACTTTGCGCGATGTTTTTGATGTTCCAGACCTGTCGACAACCAATGATGATATCGTTAACGGAGAGGCGGAGCCTGAACCGGATGGAAGCAAGCCCCTTGCACTGTTTACGGCGCAACGTGTGGACTATTCTTTGGCACGACTGGCCCATTATACTGCAACCGACCCAGAACACTTCCAAAACCACGTGTTATTTACAAACTACCAATTCTATGTGGAAGAGTTTGAAGCCTTTGCGCGTCAGCAGTTGGCTGACCCCTCTAGTGGTTACTTGGCCTTCGTGGGAACTGGTAATCATCAAATTACTCGCAGCGATGGCGATTTACAACGATCTGATAAAATGCCGCAAATGCCAACTTATCATTTGAAGCGGGCCAATGGCAGTGGGATCACTTTGGTGAACATCGGTGTTGGCCCTTCCAACGCGAAAACTGCAACTGACCATATTGCTGTCTTGCGCCCGCATGCATGGTTGATGGTGGGTCATTGTGCAGGGCTCCGTAATTCACAGAGTTTGGGCGATTTTGTTTTGGCTCATGCCTATCTGCGTGAAGATAATGTTTTAGATGATGACCTACCGGTATGGGTTCC
>LAQD01000032.1:28115-28289 GCA_000981705.1 Rhodobacteraceae bacterium ASP10-04a | reverse complement strand
TACCACTTCGTGGATCACCAAAGCCACGTATGGCAGCGTAAACTAGTTTTGGATTTTTGGCCGCAAGAGATTCGTATGATAGATTCAAACGCTCCATTACGCCGGGTCGAAAGTTTTCGACGATTACGTCCGCATGCAGCGCAAGTTTACAAAAATTTGTATAGCCTTCTGGCG
>LAQD01000032.1:27432-27827 GCA_000981705.1 Rhodobacteraceae bacterium ASP10-04a | reverse complement strand
AATTGGAAAGCACTAGTGTCTTAGCGCCTGAAATTTCTTCAGCAATGGCGTGGGCCATTTCCGGGCCATTACCATGATCTTCATCGCCGGTGATGACGAGCGCAGGGCAGGTGATGGCTGGGCTTGGGGCAACAATCTCGTCGATTCCCGTCGCAAGCACACGATAAATAGTATGATAAATTGACTTTTGGTTGGCCTGCACCCATCCACGAACAGTCTCCATTAGGTCGGGGTTTGTTACGCGAAATCTTTTGGTAAACCAACGATCAAGCGCCGCTTCAACTGTAGACTGAGGGCCAAGTTCTTGAGCTTGATGTACCCGTTTTAAGATCGCTTCCTGCGCTTCTTCACTACGTCTATGCGGAGAATGTAAAATGATCAGCGCGTCTGCTCGC
>LAQD01000032.1:11474-27311 GCA_000981705.1 Rhodobacteraceae bacterium ASP10-04a | reverse complement strand
GCAGTTTCTGGAGGTTCTAAAGATCCACCATGTCCATGAAGATCATAGCTCAAGACGCGGTAAGCGTCTAGCAAGGCAGGAGTGGTCCATTGCCAACACTCTTTTCTCAATCCAAGTCCGTGGATCAAAACTACAACAGGCGCATCCGCTGGACCTGTTAATTCAAAATTTGTGCCGTCTGGCGTAAAGGGCATCAGCTATGATTTCCCAGTGGGCGGTAGGCCATAACCTCAACCTCGACCCGTGCATCTACTAATAAATCACTTACAATAGCGGATCGTGTGGGTGGTTTGACTGGGAAGTATTCACCGTAAACTTCGTTAAAGCCGGGGAAGTCCGCCCGGTCCCGAAGCCAGACCATTGCTTTCACTACATCATCACGGCTGCAATCCGCCTCGGCCAGAGTGGCTGTTACGTCGTTGAGAACGGCACGAGTTTGCTCCTCTACTGTACCATCAGTCATAGGCACGCCGTCGCGCATTGGAATCTGTCCAGTTAGGAATACAAAATCTCCCGCGCGGATCGCTTTTGAGAGCGACAGAACGCGACCACTAATTTTGAGTGGGCCTCCAATAATTTGTTTTTTGTTGACCATTTTGAACCTCCATTAAAAACAAGTTGCCCTGTTCGCCAGTGAAGACTTTCAGATTTTTCGACAGACAGCGTCGTTTTTTCGCTCACGCTAGCGGTGAAAGCAGCCATGAATAGTTAAAGTACAACGGAGGACGGTTGGAATGAGCGATATAAAAAACTATCAAATGTTGATTAACGGTGACTGGGTTGATTCATCAGATGGCGGTACGTTTGACAGTGTGAATCCCACCACAGGTGAAATATGGAGCCGCATTCCAGAAGCAACAGAAGCCGATGTGAATCTTGCTGTTGAAACTGCACATCTCGCGTTTACCAAAGGTCCATGGTCTAAACTTACGCCAACAGAGCGTGGCAAGTGTCTACGGAAATTAGGAGACTTATTGGCCGAGAAATCTGAAGGCTTGGGGCGTACCGAGTCTATTGATACTGGCAAAATGCTGAAGGAAACTCGCTGGCAAGCCAAGTATATCGCTGATTTTTTCCACTTTTTTGCTGGCTGTGCAGATAAAGTTAATGGTGAGACCCTGCCAATCGATAAACCTGACATGTTCGTGTTTACCAAACGTGAACCCCTCGGTGTTGTTGCAGCGGTTGTACCATGGAACTCGCAGCTATTTTTAGTGGCGGTTAAATTAGGACCGGCCTTGGCCGCAGGTAATACTGTGGTGCTGAAAGCCTCTGAACATGCCAGTGCTGCGATGCTAGACTTTGGTAAATTGATCGAAAAGGCAGGCATACCACCTGGTGTTGTTAACATCGTCACTGGTCACGGTGAGCCATGCGGGCGGGCGCTTACTGGGCACCCATTGGTTGCGCGGGTGTCCTTTACTGGTGGGCCAAATGCTGCACGCCACGTATTGGAAAATGTTAAACGCAACTTTGCAGAGGTTTCGTTAGAACTTGGTGGAAAGTCACCGTTTATTGTATTTGATGATGCAAATATAGAAAGTGCCGTTAATGCGTCAATCGCAGGAATATTTGGTGCGACGGGTCAAAGCTGTGTTGCTGGATCGCGGCTTTATCTGCATGAAGACATAGCAGACGAGTTTCTTGAAAAGATAACTGCCCTTACGCGCCAAATCGTTATTGGTGACCCGCTGGCCGAAGAGACACAAATGGGCCCGCTATGCACAACTAGTCAATTGGAAAATATTCAGCGCGAGGTGGCGTATGCTCAAGAACAAGGTGGAAAAATACTTGTAGGGGGCAAACAGCCTGAAGGTATGGGTGGTTTATTTTATGAGCCTACAATCATCGAATGCCCGCGTCAGGATTTGCGTATTGTGGACACGGAATTGTTTGGGCCTGTTTTGTCAGTGCAGCGTTTTAAGACTGAGGAAGAGGTGCTGGAACTTGCCAATGACTCTGAACTTGGGTTGGCGGCTGGAATATTCACTCAAAACGCGGCCCGTTCCCTTCGGATGGCCAATTCAGTACGCGCAGGGATAGTTTGGGTGAACACATACCGCGTCGTGTCACCGATTGCTGAGTTTGGTGGTGTCAAAGGATCTGGCCATGGTCGTGAGAGTGGTTTTCAAGCGATTTATGATTACACTCGACCCAAAACAATTTGGATGAATACCTCTGATGAGCCAATGGCAAATCCCTTTGTGATGCGATGATCTGGGTATGCTAATTAAATTTATAAGTACTAAGAGCGATGGATTTACTCCACACTTAAGAAAGGAATTCTAAGATGAAATTTCAATTAGCTATAAATCTTGAGCGCCTGGATAGTAGTCTAGATATGAAGGATGTTGCCCGCCATACGTTAGAAATGGTGCAAATGGCTGAGGATGGTGGGTTCGAGATTGTCTGGGCTGCTGAACACCATGCTCTGGAAATGACGATTGCCCCCAACCCGTTTCAAATACTGACATGGTGGGCTGGTGAGACCAATAAAATTAGACTTGGAACGGCTTGTGTCAACGCAGCCTATTGGCATCCGATTAAGCTAGCAGGGGAAGCTGCGTTCCTTGATTTGATTAGTGGTGGTCGATTGGAATTTGGCATTGGGTCTGGGGCGTATCAGCGTGAGTTTGATCGAATGAAGCCTGGTTTACTTCAGTCTGACGGGTATAAATATATGCAGGAAATGCTGCCTGCCGTCTTGGCTCTATGGAAGGGTGATTATGCGCATGAGGGGGAATACTGGCAGTTTCCCACTTCAACTTCAGTGCCAAAGCCTTTACAAACTGACCCACGTATTTGGGTCGCAGCTAGATCACCGATTACTTATGATTATGCTGTTGCTAATAATGCTAATATTATGTGTTGGCCGTTCACGCGTCCACATGCCGAGGCCGAGTTGTACAGACGGCATTTAGATGAATCCATTGCGAAACATGGTGGAACTGCGAACCCAATTTTTGCACTAATGCGCCATACAGCCTTGTATGAAAATCAGTCGGACCGCGATAAGGCAATCAACGCGATTACACGTGTTTTGGGGCAATTCGAAAATTTATACCGTAATCTTGGTGACGTTAAAAATGGATTTCCCAAAGAAATCCCACTTCATGAGTTAGAGGGCCGCGAACAATATGACCCTTTAATGCTGGAGGAAAATCTGATGTTTGGCTCACCTGATACTGTGATCAAAAAGCTTAAGCGTTATCAGATGTTGGGCGTAGATGAGTTCATTTATTATGCCTCTATGGGGCTTGATCACGCAACTCAAAAACGATCGTTGCAGATGTTCTGCAACGAAGTAATCCCAGAATTCAAATAAGGAGTTTTTCATGTCAGATGGTGTAAAGGTCAGCCGTGATGGACACATATTAGAGGTCACACTAGAGCGCGGCAAGGTGAATGCTATTGATGTACATACGTCGCAGGCACTTGCAGCAGCGTTTCAGGAACTCCACAAAGACAAAGAACTACGCTGCGCCATCCTTACAGGTGGGGGCGATAAGATATTTTCTGCTGGATGGGACCTGAAGGCCTTAAACGAGGGTGAAATGCAGCTCGATAATTGGTGGGAAGCTGATGAGTATGGTTTTGGCGGTTTTACTGGATTGACAGAAAACTGGGCTTTGAACAAACCAGTTATTGCCGCTATTAACGGGTTGGCGATTGGTGGGGGTTTCGAAATGGCTATGGGATGTGATCTTCTAATTGCCGCGGATCATGTGGAGTTTGGTCTACCTGAAATGCCTCTTGGAATTGTGCCTGATGCTGGTGCACTTCAACGTTTACCACGTCGCATTCCACACAATATTGCAATGGAGATGTTCTTGCTGGGGCGGCGAATGACAGCCGCTGAGGCTGCCCACTACGGGTTAGTCAACAAGGTCGTACCTAAAGAGAACCTGATGGAAACGGCACGTGAGTGGGCTGCCTCGATTGCTTGGTCTGCCCCGTTGGCGATGCAGTCAGTTAAGGAAGTACAACGCGAAATCGAATGTGTCTCTCTGGAAAAAGCCTTTCATAAAATGCGGACGGAACCGATGCCGGCCTATCGTAAAATGCTGAAATCTACCGATGCCAAAGAAGGCGTTGCAGCATTTGTCGAAAAGCGTGAACCCAAATTCAAGGGTGAATGATGTATCCAGATCCAAAAACGGTCACACGCGTCACCAGCTTGGGTGCGGGCCCAATTGGTGGTGGTTGGACAGCACATTTCCTAGCGCGGGGCTTCGACGTCACTGCCTATTTGCATGACGAGGCAGAAACACCTGCTTTCATGTCAATCCTTAACACGGCATGGAGAAGTCTGACCGAACTGGGGCTTGCGCCTGGCGCGTCGCTGGATCGCTTGCGGATTGTAACTGATTTGGAAGCGTCGCTTGAGGTTGCCGAGTTTGTGCAAGAAAGTGGACCTGAGCGGTTGGATGTCAAACAAGCTCTCTACGCAAAGTTAGGTGCAATCCTGCCACCCTCGGTTATAATTGGCTCGTCTACATCTGGTTTGATGATGAGTGATATTCAGGCAGATTGCATGACTCCAGAACGCACTGTAATTGGCCACCCGTTCAACCCTCCATATCTTTTACCGCTGGTTGAAATTGTGGGTGGTAAGAAAACCGCACCAGAGGCGGTTGCTTGGGCGGGAGAATTCTACAAAATTGCAGGGAAAGCCCCTCTGCTGATGAAGAAAGAGATCCCAGGCTTCGTAGCTACCCGCCTTCAAGAGGCGCTTTGGCGGGAGGCATTACATATGGTCGCCAACGGTGAGGCTACACCAGAAGATATCGATATCGCATTAATGAATGGGCCTGCGCCTCGAATGGTTTCTCAGGGGCAATGTATGGCCTTCCACGTTGCTTGTGGTGAAGGCGGGATGGCAACCAATTTGGATCAATTTGGTCCTTCCCTGAAACTGCCATGGACCCGTTTGGAAGCACCGGAGCTGACCCAAGAACTACGCGATCGAATGGTAGATGGTTGCAATGCTGTCGCTGGTGATAACAACTTTGAGGAGATGGTGGTGCAACGTGATCGAGAAATAGTAGGTGTTCTGAACGCGTTGCGTCAGGTCCGATCAAAGTGATCCTTTTCGGCTGCGTCATTCAGCGTATCAAGAAAATCAGATAATGAACCCGGCCAACTGGGAGCAGGCTCATTTTCTGGCCACGCTTCTCGGTAATCTGAAGGGCGACGGCCAAAAAATTTTCCGAATGAGTAGGCGAAGTGGGACAGCGTGTTGAAGCCTGAAGCAGTTGCAATCTGCCTTATGCTAAGCCCTGTTGAGATGAGTAGTAATCTTGCATTTTGTAAGCGCCGCAAAAGCCCAAATTGCACTACTGTGCATCCGACATGCTTTTTGAATTGGCGTTCCAATTGGCGTTGCGAAACGCCTAGAAGCACCGCAATATTAGGTACTGTTAATGGGTCTTCTATGTTGTTTTCTATCAATGTCATTGCTTCGCGCAAAAGGGGCAACATTGTTTCAGTGCCACGCCCCATTGTACTGCGCTGGGGTGCGGTGGCGCTGCGGATTGGGTGATGCAGCATTTGATCTGCAATTTCGCCTGAAAAACCACTGCCACTAATCTCCTCTATAAGCCGTAACATTAAATCGACCCCTGCTAATCCGCCTGAACAAGTCATTACTTTACTGTCCATTGTGAAGAGGCTTTCCTCAACTTCGACACGATTAAAATTCTCTTTGAACCCGTTAAGCCATGACCAATGTGTTGTCGCTGCTTTTCCATCCAACAAACCGGCACGCGCAATAATATAACAACCCAACTCAACGCCACAGACACGTTCACCCGCTCGCGCTCGTTTTCTGAGCCATGCCGTTAGGTTGCGGTTTGTGTAATATTCGGTGCCCCAACTGCCTAGTATAAAAATAAATTCGGCAGGTTGGAGCTTGTCATCGGCAACCGCAACAGTTGTTGTCATTCCATTGCTTGCAGACACTTTTTCGCTGTCAAATGAGGCAACTTCCCATGAGAATATCGGAGCTGGGGCTAAATAGTTTGCGATTCGAATTGTCTCAATCATCGTGATTAAGGTTGTAATGTTGAACCTTGGAACGACAATAAAAATCATATGTGTTGGTGCTAGCTCCATTTTAGGTAAAATATCAATTTCCATTTTCATGGCCCTCCACGCAGGTACGTTTTTTCGCCATTATAGCAGCATGTATGGCGGATAATCGACAAAAATCTTTCACCCCTCAGCACCACTCTATGGACAAAGGGAGAATGATTAAATGAACTATGATGTGGTTTTGACCTGCGCGGTCACAGGGGCCGGCGAGACCACTGGCAAAAGTCTACATGTGCCAGTGACACCAAAAGAGATCGCTGATGCAGCAATTGAGGCAGCAAAAGCTGGCGCGGCAATCGCCCATATTCATGCGCGGGATCCTGAAACTGGACAGGGATCGCGTGACCCTAAATTATTTAAAGAAATTATAGATCGAGTAAGAGATAGTGACACTGATGTGGTGATCAATATCACAGCCGGGATGGGTGGGGACTGGGTTTCGGACCCCTCAAATCCGGCGATGCCTGGACCTGGAACTGATATGATAGGTCCAGAAGACCGGCTGGCCCACGTCAAAGAGTGTCTGCCAGAAATTTGTTCGCTTGATTGTGGTACGTTAAATTTCTCAGATACAGATATGATCTATATTTCAACGCCACCTGCATTACGTAAAATGGCCACATTAGCGCGCGAATGGGGTGTTAAACCTGAATTAGAGGTCTTTGAATTGGGTCACATCCGTTTTGCAAAAGCTATGATTGCTGAAGGTTTGATCGATGGCCCTCCTATGTTCCAGCTTTGCCTTGGTATCCCTTGGGGCGCAGAGCAAACTGTTGAGACTATGGCAGCAATGAAGGCCCAGTTACCCACAGATGCGAGCTGGGCAAGTTTTGGGATTGGTCGTGGGCAGATGCCGATGATGGCGGCAGCGGTCGCTATGGGGGGTAACGTGCGTGTTGGTCTGGAAGATAATATCTACCTTGACCGTGGTGTATTGGCTACGAATGCGCAGTTAGTTACCAGAGCTCGCGAAATTATCGAGCGTATGGGTGGGCGCTTGGTTACGCCACAGCAAGCTCGTAACAAGCTGAAGTTGCGGGGCGCTGATTGCTAATATTGTGCGGTCTGGTAGATTTGAAATTCTATGATACCTACAAACCGGGCGAAAAAAATAGGTAGAAAATATTAGCCTATAACGTCAATTCCGATACTCTTTCTTGCTTGTCGTCTGTGACATCCAAAAGCGTAATTACAGCATAAATTAATTAAGTGAGGCTTCTATGACCAGTGAAACAAATCATGAAATAGACCTGTTGGTGAGTACCGTCCGTCGTTTTGTTGAGACTGAGATGTTTCCACATGAGGAGGAAGTCGATCGAATGGGCCATGTTCCTGAGGAAATAGGTCGTGCGATTGAAGCTAAGTCCAAAGAGCTTGGCCTCTTTGCTTGTAATTTGCCCGAAGAGGTTGGAGGTGGCGGCCTGAGCTATGGGCCCATGTCAATGATTGAGCGTGAATATGGCAAAACTAGTCACGCACTGCAAAGTTGGGCGGCGCGTCCGACAGAGTTGCTGATGGCCTGCGAAGGAGATCAACGTGAGCGTTACCTTTTGCCTGCGGTACGTGGAGACAAACGAGAGTTGTTTGCGTTGTCTGAACCTGACGCAGGATCTGACGTCATGGGTATGAAATCAAACGCGCGGCGTGACGGTGATGATTGGATACTTAACGGTTCTAAGCATTTCATCTCAGGCCCTTGTATGCCTGATTTCGCCATCGTTTTTGCAGCAACAGGCGAAGATGAAACGCCACGTGGCCCTCGTAAACGGGTTACTGCTTTTTTGGTAGACGTGGGGACAGAAGGTTTTGACTGCCGAGAAGGGACCCGTTGTATCAGTTATCGGGGGTATAAAACTTTCGAACTGCATTTTGACGATGTTCGATTGGGCAAAGAACAGGTTCTGGGGGAAGAGGGTCTCGGCTTGGATCTGGCTGGCAAGTGGTTAGGTATGGGCCGCATTTGGGTGGGTGCAACTTGCTGTGGCAAGGCTGAGCGTATCTTGGACATGGCTACAAATTGGGCGGCAACCCGAAAACAATTTGGCAAACCTATTGGGACATTTCAGGCAACTGGTTTTCGCCTAGCAGATGGTGCGATTAACCTGCGTGCAGCTGAACTGTTGGTCAATGATGCTGTAGCTCGTGCTGAGAAAGGTGTGATGAGTGATGCTGACGCTGCTATGATAAAGGTGTTCTGTTCCGAAATGCTGAACAAAATAGCAGATGATGCGGTACAAATTTTTGGTGGTATGGGGCTAATGGAAGAGATGCCTATCCAGCGGTTCTGGCGTGATAGCCGATTGGAGCGCATTTGGGACGGCACTTCTGAAATACAGCGCCATATCATTACGCGATCAATCCTTAGGCCCTTGGGTGCATGAACCCACTTCGCCGCGCAAATTTTCAACGTCTTCTCAAACCGCGCCACATTGCGTTTATTGGTGGTCGTGACGCCACTATTGCAATTAATGAGGCTCGGCGGCGTGGTTTTAAGGGGCAGATGTGGGCCGTAAATCCAAAGCGACTAGATTTGGCTGGTATCCCCTGCGTTGCTTCAATAAAAGATCTGCCGGAAGCCCCTGATGCGGTTTACCTCGCCATCCCCGCTGCGGGTGTGGTTGAAGCTTTGTGTACTCTTGCACAGATGGGTGTTGGTGGCGTCGTTTGTTTCTCTGCCGGGTTTAAGGAAGCCGGTGCTGCCCAAGTTGAAGAAGATCTGGTCAACGCGGCGGGTGATATGGCACTAATTGGTCCAAACTGCTACGGGTTGATCAACTACATCGACAATTCAGCTCTTTGGTCGTTTGAGCATGGAGGTTGGTCCCCCGGCTATGGTGCGGCGATCATTACGCAATCAGGCATGTTTTCGTCTGACATAACGATGAGCCAGCGCTCCCTGCCTATGGCTTATATGGTCTCGGCTGGAAATCAGGCGGTGTTGGGCCAAGAGCACTTCTTGGATATTTTTGTGGATGATCCGGCGGTGCGAGCCATTGGCTTACACATTGAAGGATTGCAGGATATCCCAAGTTTTGAACGAGCCGCTTTGAAAGCACTTGCTAAAGGCGTACCTGTGGTCGCCTTAAAGACTGGTAGCTCTAGTGTAGGGTCCGAACTGACAGTGAGCCATACTGGATCACTATCTGGATCAGCTGAGATGTATGAGGCCCTGTTCGCGCGGGTTGGTATTATAAGTGTAACTAATCCCTCTCAATTTCTTGAAACGCTAAAGTTTCTTTGTGTAGTTGGTGCACCCAAGGGCAAAAAATTGGTGGGGTTCACATGTTCGGGGGGTGGAGCCACTATGCTTGCAGATCACGCCGAGAAGATCGATCTTAATTTTTTACCAGTAGAGCCTTCTCGGGAGATAGAGCTAGCAAAGTTGTTACCAGAGATTGCGACAGTTTCAAATCCGCTTGATTATACAACACCTATTTGGGGACAACCTAATCTGACCTATCCGATGTTTGCAAAGGCCATTACGGTTATTGAAGCTGACACGGCGGTATTGGTGCAGGACTATCCGGCGGAGGGCTTAGACGCTTCCAAGATTTTTTACCAGAGGGATGCTGCCGCATTTGCGCAGGCTGCAAAAGAGCAAGGTTTACCGGCAGTTATTTGCTCGACCCTACCAGAAAACATGGACGAGCAAACGCGCCAATTTCTGATTTCTGTGGGTGTAGCCCCGATGCAAGGTATTCATGAGACTCTGAACGCTATTCATGCTGCCAGCAATTGGCTAGAAGCGCGGCATCGTATTTTACTAGCCGAACCTCAGCCTTTATTACCTAGTTGGGAGTGGTGTGAGCAAGCTATAGTAACAGAAGATGAGAGTAAGTTATGGCTGGAAACCAACGGATTTCCCGTGCCAGTAGGTCGTGTGGTGTCTGCGCAAAAAGTTTGCGCTGCCGCAAGTGAGGTTGGATATCCTGTCGCTCTTAAAATGATCAGCCCGCTGTTGCCACATAAGACGGAAGCTGGGGCAGTTGTATTAAACCTTAGAGATTCGGACACCCTTTTCAGAGCTACAACACAAATGACAGTTGATGTAGCCTCCTATAATCCAAAGGCTGCTACTGACATATTTCTTGTTGAGGCAATGTCGCCTACACCTTTGGCTGAGCTAATTATAACCCTACGCCGGGACCCCCAGTTTGGGGCAGGGTTGGTACTGGGCAGTGGTGGAATTTTAGTTGAATTGGTTGGTGATGTTGTGACACTACTTTTGCCCACATCTCCTGATAACATAGAGAGCGCCATCCAAACACTACGCGTTGGAAGGCTACTTGAAGGGTTTCGTGGACGTCCAATGGCAGATATAAAGAATATAGCTAGCCAGATAAATCGATTATGCATCGCTTATCTTGAAAACTACGCTATAATTTCAGAAATCGAAATTAATCCACTTTTTGTTTATGCCGATAAAGTGTGTGCTGTGGACGCCCTAATTCACAGACCAGTTTTAACATAAGTGGCGCATTTTAATAACACGCCACTCTGTTTAGTGTAACTGGGCTTAGCGATAAGTTGTTGTTGAACCTGAATTAGTAGCATCAGGTCTGGAGATTGCTCCGACCATATCACTTAGGGAGACTTGGCCTATTGGTGTACTATCGTTCATTACCGTCACCAGATTATACTCTGAATTAACCATCTGCTGCATTGCCTGTTCGATAGATAAGTCACCATCCAAACGTAGACCTTCTTTTGAACCAGTGTCGTGAGACAGAGTATTCAAAGTCAGAACCCGAGCTCGATTTACATCCTTAGTGAAATCAGCGACATAATCGTCAGCGGGTTTTAAAACAATATTCTGTGGAGTACCTTTTTGAATCAATTCACCATCCCGTAGAATAGCAATGTCATCTCCGATCCTTAATGCTTCATCCAGATCATGCGTAATGAACACAATTGTTTTATGCAATTCAGCCTGTAAATCCAACAAAATAGTCTGCATATCGGCACGGATGAGTGGGTCGAGCGCTGAAAAAGCCTCGTCCATAAGCAAAATGTCAGCGTCTGTTGCAAGCGCTCGTGCGAGGCCAACACGCTGTTGCATGCCGCCTGATAGCTGCGCGGGAAACCTGTCTTCAAAACCTGATAAACCGACACGGTTAAGCCAGTGTTTGGCCCGTTTTTCGGCTTCAACAGACGCTATACCCTGAATGTTTAGGCCATACATTGCATTCTCTATAACAGTGCGGTGTGGCATCAAACCAAATTTCTGAAAAACCATTGAAGCCCCAAAACGGCGGAAATCTCGGATTTTTTCGTGGTTCATACCCAAGACGTTTTCACCGTCTACAATAATTTCCCCAACAGTTGGCTCAATTAATCGGTTGATATGTCTTATAAGAGTGGATTTTCCAGAACCCGAAAGCCCCATAATAACATTAACGGAGTTCGCCAAAATACCAATATTGACGTTTTTTAGACCTAAAACATGGCCGTGTTTGTCCAAAAGTTCCTGCTTCCCTGTACCGTTTGCTACAAGTTCAACCATATCTTTGTCGTTTGGACCAAATATTTTATAGAGATTTTTTATCTCAATTTTGTATTTAGACATCGCTTCCACCTTCCCTGTGACGCTGCAAGCGCTTGCCATATTTTTGAGAAACCCGGTCGAAGATTATAGCAAGTGCGACGATCGCAAGGCCATTCATCATTCCTAGAGCGAGATATTGGTTCTGAATGGATTGGAGCACTGGAACTCCGAGCCCCTTCACACCAATCATTGAGGCGATAACCACCATTGCAAGTGCCATCATTATCGTTTGATTTACCCCTGCAAAGATGTTTGGCAAAGCCAAAGGCAACTGGACGCTAAAGAGCCTTTGCCGGTAATTTGATCCGAATGCATCTGCTGCCTCGAGAATTTCTTTATCAACTAGTCTCAAGCCTAGATTTGTAAGACGTACAATTGGTGGCATTGCATAGACGCATACGGCAATCAGCCCAGGAACTTTCCCTATGCCAAGCAGCATCACAACAGGTAAAAGATATACAAAAATTGGTATGGTCTGCATAACGTCAAGTATTGGTGTTATGGTGGATTGTAGTCGGTCGGACTTGGACATCGCAACACCAATTGGAATACCAAGTGCAATACAAATAAATGTCGCTACCGAAATTAGTGCAACTGTCGACATCGTATTATCCCACATCCCGAGATAACCTATAAATAAAAATGAAATTGCTGCGCCAGCTGATAGTCTCCAGCTTCGCGACCCCCAATAACTTAGGCCTGCAACTATTGATATTATGATTGGCCAAGGCGTAGATAAAAGGAGCTTTTCAAAATATACTAAAAAGTAAAAAAGTGGGTCAAAAAAAGCTTCAATACTTTCACCCCAAGACCTCGAAAAGTCTTTAAATGAAGCGTCTATCCCTTTTTTTAAATCCCTTAAGTCTGTTCGTTCCATCGCTGGAAACTCATTAAAAAAGCCCATACTAAAACCCTATTCTGTCAGTAAAAAGCCCTACTAACCAATAGATTAGCAGGACTTTTAGTTTTATTAGCTCTAAAGCGAAGCTTTTACTGCGGCTGCTACGTCAGCAGGGACCCACTGCATCCACAGATCCTCATGGCGTGACATGAATTCAGCAGCGGCATCTGGACCGTCAGATTGCTCATCTTCCATGAATACGAGCATTGCTCCCATTACTGAGCCAGGCACAACCCGCTTAGCTAAGTAATCCATTGCTACGCTGGCTTCTTTCTTAAAGCGATCTGTCACAACGGTGTGGACTTCAGATTCGGTCCAAGCTGAAGGTTTTGGATCATCACAATCTTGCTCTGCTTTGGCAATACAACCATCCCAGTTTTCATTGCCGGCAAATGGAACTCCAAACGGCATTAGCTTCATACCATATTTACCAATCATAGACGTTGGAGCCCAGTAATAACCGAACCAATTATCACCACGTTCGTTCGCTTTGATCATAGAGCCGTCAAGTCCCGCCTGTGAGCCTGGATCAATTAATACCCAGCCTTTTTTCTCCATTTCAAAGGCGCGGAATAAGTTGATGTTGGACAATTGGCATCCCCAGCCGGCTGGGCATCCTATAAAGGCACCTTTTGACGGATCTTCTTTATCCGGAAAAAGCTCAGGATGATCCAGAATATCCAACACAGTTTTTAATTCTGGGTGCTTTTCTGCAGTGAACGGAGGTATCCACCAGCCCTCGCCTAAATCTGTGATAGGGCCTTTTACGGCTGAATGGAGGCGACCTTCTGCCATAGCTACATTTAAAGGTTCGCGAACTGCATTAATCCAAAGTTCAGCTGCAACATCAGGCTGACCTTTTTCATTCATAGATGCGAAGGTTGTAGTTGTAGCACCTACGACCATTTCAACGGAGCAGCCATATCCTGCTTCAAGAATGATTTTATCGACATTGGCCATCAGTGTTGCCGATGGCCAGTTCATGTCTGCCATCGTAATATCGCCACAGTCTGCAAAAGCAGAAGATCCTAAAACGGTCATGGCCGACGCGATAGAAATACCTGTTAAGTTTTTAATTTTCATAGTAGCTCCATACATTAAGAGAATTGCGCTTCTGCGCACATGATCTAATAATAGACTGCTTACATCAAAAATACAAATATTAAGCGTGGGATGCACTACATTTTTGCCACGTTAAAAATTGGCAGAAGCTCTGTCTTTTTTGGGCTAGTTTCATAGATCAATGCTTGTGGATTTGTGCTAAAAATAGGCGTTTATGCTTACGACTAAGACTGTAATGTCATTAAATACCGATAAGTTGTATGCAGATAGCTTATCTGACGCGTCGCAACAAAGGGCAGGTCTCAGAGTTTGAGACGCAATTTAACTATCTGATCCGCGCCACAACGCAATCGAACTAATAGATTCTCTTAGTTTGCAGCGCTATAACTAGATCCCAAACTCCACAGCCACAGCCACAGCCACAGCTCACCGCGTCAACGGCATGATAACCAATAATTTATTACCAAACGCTTCATTTATTGCTGAAACTGGTGGGCCTAATGTCATGATTATGGATAGCACGGCTTTGCTAAAGTAGGCTGTTGGTGATGTACTGGTAAATGCCTTTCAATTTGTGGGGCGCAAAGTCTGTTTGTGCTAAAAATAAAGTATTTTGACTGATATAACCCCCCGGGGGCCTTCACCACCCCAATCTTGAAGTTTCTAAACAAACCGAAGATTGATCAGCGTGTCAGCTGACGCGCCGCAGCAAAGGGCAAGTCTCGGAGTTTGACACCCCAGTGAGTTCTCTGATCCGTGATAATACACCGTCAAATTCATAAAGGCTGGTAGTTTCCAGCTCGACCACCAAATCCCACACCCCGCATGTGCGGTGCAGAGCAGAGACCTCGGGCATCCTTTGCAAGGCCTTTTGCACTGATTCGGCTGTATTACCGCGGACTTCGATCATCATAACGGCGCGTACCAACTCATTCGTTTCCAGCGTGTTTAAGTCGATGGTGAACCGTTTGATGGTGCGGCTGCTTATCAATCTGGACAAGCGTGCCTGCACCGTACCCCGCGCCAGCCCCAATACTGCGGCCAAAGTAGTCACAGTGGCGCGACCATCAATTTGGAGTCGGGCAATAATTTGTCGATCGATATCATTTATTTTGAACATATTATATAATTAACCCTATAAATTGATCAATAATTATATTTTTTGAACACTATTTAGGCTTATTGTTCAAGCCCCGTGATGACAACCTACAAAAAAACTACTGGAACGCCTTATGATAAATCATTGCACAATTTTAGGCCTGCCGTTGCAGGCTGGTACTGGACGCGGCGGCTGTCTGATGGGGCCTGATGCTTTTCGCACGGCTGGCTTGGGAGAAGTCATCACTACTCAGGGGTTTGGCCTAAGCGACTTGGGAAATTTACCTTTTCCAATAGATGTTCCTGAGGTGTTGGGCCCCGCGCATTTAAAAAAACTGCCAGAAATTGTAGCTTGGACGCGCGACATTCAAGTCCGCACTGCCGAGCTAGCAGCTCTGGATACGTTTCCAATTTTTATAGGTGGTGATCATTCGATGGCGGCTGGCACATTGACTGGCTTGGCCCAGGCGGCTGCAGCAATTGGGCGGCCACAATTTGTGCTTTGGCTGGATGCGCATCCTGATATAAACACATTGACTAGCACGTTGAGTGGGCATCTGCATGGCACACCTATGGCATATGCGCTGGGAATGCCCAGCTTTGAAGATATTTTTCCCCCAGTTCCAGCACCGTTAGATCCTGCCAATATTTGTATGATAGGTCTGCGATCCGTTGATTTGGCTGAGCATCATTTTATCCGTGACTTAGGCATTGACGTCTATGACATGCGTCGAATTGATGAATTGGGGGCGGTCAAACCTATGGAAGCGTTTTTGCAACGAGTTGCTGTGGCAAATGGGCTTTTGCATGTCAGTTTTGATGTCGATTTTTTGGATCCAGGCATCGCACCTGCAGTTGGGACCACGGTTCCAGGTGGTGCCACATTCCGCGAGGCGCATTTGATCATGGAAATGATCCATGACAGCGGTTTGGCCACTTCGCTTGAACTGACGGAATTAAATCCCTTCCTTGATATTCGGGGAAAAACTGCAACGCTTATGTGCGATCTCACCGCCTCGCTTCTGGGTCGAAAGGTGCTTGATCGTCGGACAAGAGGTTGGTGATATGACTAACCTAAAACCTTCAGCTTTGGCCATGGTGCCATTTGTTTCAGTTCAAGATATGATGAAAATTGTTA
>LAQD01000032.1:7235-11367 GCA_000981705.1 Rhodobacteraceae bacterium ASP10-04a | reverse complement strand
GGTGATCGAATTGATGCCCACCTCAGACGGGGAATATTATGGCTTTAAATATGTGAACGGGCACCCGTCTAACATGGCCCGGGGGTTTCAAACTGTTACTGCTTTTGGTGTGTTGGCCAGAGTGTCTAATGGTTATCCAGTATTGTTTTCAGAAATGACCGTGCTGACCGCGCTGCGTACCGCGGCTACAAGCGCAATGGCTGCCAAATATCTGGGCCCCAAAGGCGCACGCACCATGGCCTTGATTGGAAATGGGGCGCAGTGTGAATTTCAAGCACTGGCCTTTCAGGAGATGGTGGGGATCAATGCGGTGCGGCTGTATGATGTTGATGCCCAAGCCACGCGTAAGGCGGCCAAGAACTTAGAAAACTCAGGGCTAGATGTCATGATTTGTACCACTGCAGAGGCCGCTGTCACCGGCGCAGATATCATTACCACCTGCACTGCAGACAAGCAAAACGCGACCGTTTTGACTGATAATATGGTTGGATCAGGGGTGCATATCAATGCGATTGGTGGTGATTGTCCAGGCAAAACAGAGTTGCACCGTGATATTTTGCTACGTGCTGACATTTTTGTAGAATACCCACCGCAAACGCGGATTGAGGGTGAAATTCAGGCTTTGGACACTGATCATCCCGTCACAGAATTATGGCAAGTGATTACGGGTCAGATGCCAGGCCGCAGTTCGGATCGGCAAATCACTTTGTTTGACAGCGTAGGCTTTGCGACTGAAGATTTCTCTGCCCTGCGCTATGTGCGCGACCAATTGGAACGCACGGGCCATTATATCGATTTGGATTTGCTCGCAGATCCAGATGATCCGCGCGATTTGTTTGGCATGGTCAATCGCGCCAAAGGTGTACTTTGATGGATACAATACGCGCGGACATGCGTTCGAAGGCATTTGTCGCTGACACAGATGTACTTGCGGCTGTTGCAGTCTTTGCTCCGGGGGCTGCAGCCCGCGTGGATATTTCCAAGCAGGCCTGCGTCATGGTTGATCAGCTGCGCCATTCGGCCAAGCCATCGATGATGGAATTATTTCTGGGCGAATATGGGCTGTCGTCTGACGAAGGCGTGGCCCTGATGTGTTTGGCTGAGAGCCTGCTGCGAGTGCCGGATGCCGCCACGATGGATGCTTTGATTGAAGACAAGATTGCACCCTCAGAATGGGGTAAACATTTGGGCGAAAGCCATTCTACCTTAGTTAACGCATCTACATGGGCGTTATTTGTGACCGGCCAGGTATTGGATGAGCCCGGCAAAGGAGTAGCTGGCGTCTTGCGTGGTGCGATCAAGCGTTTGGGTGAGCCGGTGATCCGCCAAGCTGTGGCGCGGATAATGCGGGAGATGGGGCAGCAATTTGTGCTAGGCCAAACCATCCACAAGGCCATCAAGCGCGCCAAGACCCTTGAGGCGCATTCCTATAGCTACAGCTATGATATGCTGGGCGAGGCGGCCGTGAACGATGCAGATGCCCGCAGCTATCACGTGGCCTATGCGGATGCGATTTCTCAAATTGCGAAGGCGGCTTTGGGCGATGATAACCGCACAAACCCCGGTATCTCGATTAAATTATCAGCACTGCATCCCACATATGACCTGCTGCACCGAGATCAGGTGATGCGCGATCTTGTGCCGCGTGCTCGATCTCTGGCACTTTTGGCAAAATCTGCGGGCATTGGGCTGAACATTGATGCAGAGGAAGCGGCGCGGTTGGATCTGTCTTTGGACGTAATTTCAGCAGTTTTATCTGAGCCGAGCCTTGCGGGATGGGACGGATTTGGTGTCGTGGTACAGGCCTACGGCAAACGTGCTGCCCTTGTGATTGATTGGCTCTATCTCCTAGCTCAAGGTTTGGATCGCCGCATCATGGTACGGTTGGTGAAAGGTGCTTATTGGGACAGTGAGATCAAACTGGCGCAGGTGGACAGCTTGCCAGGGTTCCCGGTTCTGGCGACCAAACATCATACGGATGTGAATTACATCTGCTGTGCGGCCAAATTGCTAGCCATGTCTGACCGAATCTATCCGCAATTTGCCACCCATAATGCCCATACCATAGCGGCTGTTCTGCATAGTGCCGCCGTGCATGGGACCTCTGATTTTGAATTTCAGCGGTTACATGGCATGGGAGAGGCGCTATATGATCAAGTTGTCAAAGAGCAGGGTGTTCATTGCCGGATTTATGCGCCAGTGGGCCATCACAGTGATTTGCTAGCCTATCTGGTGCGCAGGTTGTTGGAAAACGGTGCCAATTCATCCTTCGTAAATCAAATTTTTGACGCCGATGTACCCTCAGCATTGGTCGCTGCTGATCCGTTTAAAAAACTGGGTGAGGCGGGGCCACAGATTACGGGTCCACAGGATATTTTTATGCCAACCCGTCCCAACTCTATGGGGTTCGATTTATCGGACCCGTTGGTGCTGGCGGAATTGCAAGCGGTACGCGCCACCCTGCAAGATTGGGACTTTGGTGATTTAGGTGATATCCAAACGGTCATAAATCCAGCATCCGGCGCACGAATAGGACAGGTTCGGTATTTATCACCAGAACAAGCGGCGCATAAAGTCGATGCTGTGACCCCTTGGCATGCAAGCCCAAATACACGCGCTCAGGTGCTGCGCCAAACGGCTGATCTTTATGAGGCCCATGCGGGCGAGCTCTTCGCTTTGTTAACCTATGAAGCAGGCAAAACCTTGTCTGATTGCATTGGCGAGTTGCGTGAGGCCGTAGATTTCCTTAGATATTATGCAGCTGAAGCAGAGCGGCAGAATTTTTCTGGTGACGGTATATTCACCTGTATCAGCCCTTGGAATTTTCCTTTGGCGATTTTCACTGGACAAATTGCGGCGGCTTTGGCGGTGGGCAATGGCGTTCTGGCCAAACCTGCAGAAAACACCAGCATGATTGCCCATGTTGCCGTGGAGTTGTTGCACCGCGCGGGCGTGCCTGTTGCGTGCTTGCAATTAGTTGTGGGCGAGGGTGCCGTCGTGGGGCCGTTGTTATGTAGTGCGACTAAGATCTCTGGGGTGTGCTTTACCGGCTCGACTGCTACCGCCCAGCGGATCAACCGCACCATGGCTGATCGGCTTTCGCCCACAGCACCTTTGATCGCGGAAACAGGCGGATTAAATGCAATGATCGTGGACAGCACAGCCCTGTTAGAACAGGCGGTCGGGGATGTGCTGGTTAGCGCATTTCAATCGGCTGGACAGCGTTGCTCCGCCTTGCGGGTGCTCTATGTGCAACGTGATATTGCGGTGAAATTCCAAAAGATGCTATTTGGTGCGATGCAGGCTTTGGTGGTGGGCAACCCTGCCGATGCCGACTGTGATGTGGGCCCGGTCATTGACCCCGTGGCTCAAGCCAGAATCTTGCAACATATCGCGCAGGGCAAGGTCCTATTTCAAACACGAGCGCCTGACACCGGCACATTTGTGGCGCCAACAGTCCTTGCGGTGCAAGGCATTGGTGATCTAAGTGAAGAAATATTTGGGCCAGTATTGCATTTGGCCACATTTTTAGCTGCGGACTTGGATCAGGTGATCGATGATATCAATGCCAGTGGTTATGGTCTTACGTTCGGGTTTCATAGTCGTATTGACGACCGGGTGCAACGGATCGTAAGTCGGATTAATGTAGGTAATCTTTATATCAACCGCAATCAAATTGGTGCGGTGGTTGGATCACAACCCTTTGGTGGAAATGGATTAAGCGGAACGGGTCCCAAGGCTGGTGGGCCGCGCTATTTGCCACGCTTTGTGGCGCAAAACCAGTTGAGCGACCATGGAGATATGCCGCCGGTGCTGTCGGTTGAGCAGGTGACCTCTGCCTTTGACGCCAAGCCTGCGCATGTGAAGTATGAGGCCGAAGACCTACCGGGGCCAACCGGAGAGTCGAATCGTTATGTATTGATCCCTAAGGATCGGGTGCTCTGCATGGGGCAGGGTGCACATGCGCGGGCCGAACAAGCCCGCATTATGGGCTGTTCTGCAATCGCCGCAACAGTTGCACCTTGCGATTTGATCAAAATCGCTGAGTTGGAAGCCGTGGTGTATGCAGGGTCTGATGGTAAGGCTCTACGCCAAGCGCTCAGCCAGCGTGAGGGGCCGATTGTGCCTCTGC
>LAQD01000032.1:6557-7166 GCA_000981705.1 Rhodobacteraceae bacterium ASP10-04a | reverse complement strand
ACTGGCCACCTAGGATGCAGATGCAAACAATCGCCCGGGACCGCTTAAGGCCTCGGGGTTGCCTGACAGCTGTGCCAAGTGCCACGCCAGTACCAGATTGCTGGATAAAACTGGCATGTCTAGCGCCGCTTCCAATGGCATGATCAAATCCAAAGTGCGTAGATTGGTGCAACTGAGAAAGATGCCATCAACCTTACTATCACGCACCAATGCTGTGGCGGCCTCCATCACTGATGCGCCAGAAATGCGCACTACTTTGAGCTCCTCCGCTTCTCCAAAGGTTCCGAAGGCTGGGGTCTCAACGCCATTATCTTGTAAAACCTGCCGCAGATTTGCGCTTACACCCTCGATGTAGGGTGACAGAAAGGCGATGCGTTTGAGGCCCAAATGCTCGCACGCGGCCACCAGCGCCGAGACGGGCTGGCTGACTGTTTTAGTTTGCGTACCGAATTTTACCAGACGTTCAATTTCACTGACTCCGATTTGGGCAGTGCCTGAGGTGCAGCCGTATCCCACTGCGTCAAAGCTAATGGTCTGGGGGAATAGGCTCGCGGAGGCTGCGATATGTCCCGCCATGGACTCCAAGGTTTCGGCTGTTACTTCTTGCCC
>LAQD01000032.1:4285-6358 GCA_000981705.1 Rhodobacteraceae bacterium ASP10-04a | reverse complement strand
GTATCACAATATTTTCTTCATGTACCAACGCCATACCTGGGGCAATTTCAATTCCGGGCTCTAAGGTCAGCACCATGCCAGCGGTCAAGACGGTATTGTCAGTTGGGATTAGGCTGGGCCATTCGGTCAGGTTCATGCCCAAGCCATGGCCATAGCGCCCAGCGTCGGATCCGCCAGCCCCACCGGTCACGATCTCATCCATTACATGAAATAGATCTGCCGCAGTAGCACCTGGTCTGGCGGCTGCAAAAGCGGCATGGGTGGCCTCTATTAAAGCGCCATGAGCCATGCCCACTTCAGCGCTCACATCTCCCACCGCGAAGTTGCGATCAAAGTCACAGAAGTAGCCATCATGTACCAAGCCGGTGTCCAGCATCAAAACATCTCCTGCGGCAAGGGGACGGTCATTGGCGGGCGAAATCACATCTCCGTAGCCGCCCGGAGCGGCCGCACCTGCCAGGTATGGTACCCAATCCGCACCTTCATCCAAGCACAGGCGTTGAAAGTCTCGGTAGACCCGTTCCAGAGGCACACCTGCCTGTGCGATTTCCGGCACCCGTGCAAAGGCACGGTTTGCGATCTGGCATGCGGTACGAATTTTTTCAATCTCGGCATCAGATTTAATCATGCGGAGAGCTCGGACGGTGCCACCATCTTCACCAATTGACTGTGGCAGGGCTGCATTTAGCCGTGCGAAGTCAGTCAGTGGCATGCGTAAATGTGTTTGCATGCCGCTTGGAGTGCCAATGCGTGGCCCGATGTGGCGCAGGGTATCGGCCAAGAGGCTGACGCCGTCATCGTCCAAATCTGGTGCGCGCCAAATCCGAATATCTGTGATCCACGTCTGGGCCATCAATACAGTGCCAATTGAAGGAATAATGGCGATTGGATCACCTGTGGATGGGATCACCAAAAACCATGGACGACAGGGGCTTTCCCAAAACTGGGTCAGGTAGCCCGTGAAATAGCGCACATCGGGCTCGGTGGTAAGCAAAATCGCATCCAACCCCTGCTGGGACATATGGACTTGCGCCTTGGCGACGCGTGTTTTGAATTCCTGAACGGGAAACCCTTTGGTCATTATTCTGGTCCTTCTGACATGATCAGCATGACATGCGAACTTCTGTCTAGTTTAAGCGCCGCGCGATGCGATTGTGAGGCCAACAGACCGGCCAATCCAGCGGCCCCGGAGGCTGTACTTTTCATCGCATGTGTCGCTGCATAGTCTGCACCAGCTTGGCCTTCTGCCTCAGTGATCAGAGCAAAGACATCGGCGTCACGGGCAAGGCCTTTTAGAGCGATTAAGGAGGCTTCTTTGCAATCAAGACGGCCCATAGCGCTGTCAAGACCTGTGGCGGTTATGAAATCTCCGGCTATGATGCAGCCATGGAGAGCCCCGGCGTGGCTTGGTTCGACAACCACGATTAGTGAGTCTTGGCCCCAGAGTTTTCGGGCCATTGCAGCGGCGGCACCCGCCAAGCCGCCAACACCGGCTTGAAGGAAAATATGGCTTGGAGCCTGCATTTGCCCATCTGCTTCGGCCATAAGTGCGGTGTAACCTTCCATCAGACGGTGGCTCGGCTCAAAGTATCCGGGCCAAGAACTGTCTGAGAGCAGCGACCAGCCATTGTCGCGCGCCGCATCCTGCGCGGCAGCCATGCTTTGCTCGTAAGTCTTGCCTGCACGCATCACTTGTGCCCCTTGGGCGGCCAATCTTTGGGCAAAGGCTTCTGGTACGGTTTCACTAATGAACACAACTGAGGCGGCGCCAAATGCTTTGGCCCCAGCGGCCACACTTAGGCCATGGTTTCCAGCGCTGGCGGTAGCATAGGTCTTCTGGCTCTGATCTTGCCCCTCAACCAGGGCGGAATAGGCGATTACATAAGAGGCTCCAAGGGCTTTGAAGCTGCCAAGTCCCATTCGGGCACGTTCGTCCTTGATGCTGATCTGTCCAACATCCAAATCAGTTGCCATTTCTACGGCCTGTACCAGCGGGGTGACGGCGGCACTGGGGCAGCGTGCTAGTAAGGTTTGCACTTGAGAGGCATCGGTTGATGGGGCGGGCATGTTACG
>LAQD01000032.1:2451-4096 GCA_000981705.1 Rhodobacteraceae bacterium ASP10-04a | reverse complement strand
ACCATCTCGAGCCTCAAGATGCCGCAGCGCGTCGTACGACTGGCGTGTTGATCTGTTATCCGATTGATACATTGCCGGAAATAGATCTTGCGGGAGCGCAAGCGCGCCGGGCAGGGGCTGACTTGGTGCAATCGGTTCAGGTGCCCGCACGTCACGCCGCTTGTGTCGATCTGCCTGCCGGCCATTTTGCAAGAATTTTATCCGTGGAGGGGCCGCAGGTTGGGGATTTGAACATTTGGCACACCCATAATATCGCAGAACGCTTCTACAGTGGCAAAACCCGCGCTCTGCATGGCACCCATGTCAGCACTGGAGACAGCCTATGGTCAAACCTGCCCTATATGCGGCCCTTGGCGCTTCTCACCTGCGATACTTTGGATTGGTATGGCTATGACGCAGATGGTGGCTCGGTTCATGATGTTATCGGCACCCGATGCGATCCATATACAGGGCGCTTGCTGAATGGGGTGGATTACCATCATTGTTGCCACTCAAACCTCACGCGGGCTATGGCTGATCACTTTGGCTTGAGTTTGACTGAGGCTGAGATGCATGTGCATGATGTGATGAACGTCTTCATGTTGACAGGGTTCACCCAAGACACGCACCAATACTTCATGAAGGCCAGCCCGGTACGTCCGGGAGACTTCATTGAGCTGGAGGCACAAACAGATATCACATTGGGCCTCTCTGCATGTCCAGGTGGAGATTGCGGCGATGAACATTCCAGTGATACCGCGTCCTGCTACCCTTTGCTCATAGAAATATACAAGCCAAAAACCCTTGAGGGTTTTGTAGAAGCACAGCAAAATACTTATAATCAATCTCATGGAATATAATTATATTTCAATTATTTATAAGGTATAAATAATCTTAATCAGAATTCTCAATCATAATGAAATATAATGCGAAACCCAGTGGTTGGCTGAGCTGTCAAGTCAGTTGCCGGTGCGCGCTGCAATGCGGTGGCAGGTGCAATAGGAGGCGTGGCACAAATAGCTGTCGCCTTTGATTAGCCGATAACCGCGCATGGCTGTGGCCTTTGCTATACCCCTTTTCGATAGGGATTTGATGCGGAACAGGTTTGCCGTCCAATCCCAAACATTGCTCGTCATGCCATTAAGCCCGTATCCATTCGCCGCAAATAAGCCAGCGGGGCTGTAAAAGTTGGTTTGGCCCACGTCAGCTAGCCTGCCACAACATGATATTGCACGGGCATATGCGGTTTGGGATCGACCCCAAGCTCTTGGGCCGCATGGGTTGGCCAATAGGGATCCCGCAGCAATTGGCGGCCCAAAAGGGTGATGTCGCAGGTGCCATTTCCAATCAGAGCATTGGCCTGCTTGGCATCAGTGATATAACCTACAGCCATGGTGGTAAGGTCTGTGGCCGCGCGCAATTCACCTGCAAGATCAACTTGGCTCGAGGTGCGCTCGCCTATGCTACCGCGGGCCTTTGGGGTGGCACCGCCGCCGGAGCAATCGACCATGTCAACGCCTGCTTCTTTAAGCCATTTGGCAATCTGGATATTCTCTTCCAAGCCGTGACCGCCCTCAATCCAGTCGTGGATTGAAATTCTTGTTGCCAGTGGCAGATGCTCAGGCCAAACGGCGCGAACAGCTTCGACGGTTTCCAACAAGAATCG
>LAQD01000032.1:0-2386 GCA_000981705.1 Rhodobacteraceae bacterium ASP10-04a | reverse complement strand
GAGAATCTTATAGCCTGACTCCAGCGCCCGTTTGGCGGTATCAACAAAATGGCCTTTTATTGCTGTGATGTCGTTGAGGCTCATTTCATTTGGCGCTTTCCACAAACGGGTTCCATCGGGATCAAAGGCTTTTGAAGTGGGGCTACAGGTTGGCCAGCCCTGTGGGTCGTCATCGGCAATATGCGCGCCACCCTCCCACGGCAGATGTGCGCTGCCTTTGCGGCCCGAATGCCCGATTTGAATGGCAGGCACCGCACCCATGCTTTCAATGAAGGCGTTAATCGGCGCTACGGCTTGCATTTGTGTGTCATTCCAAAGGCCCAAACAGCCGTGGCTGATCCGTCCTTCAGGGCAAACTGCGGTGGCTTCAGAGAAGATCAAACCTGCACCACCCATGGCGCGGGCGGCCAAATGATGGTGGTGCCAATCGTTCATAACACCATCCACAGCGGAATATTGGCACATTGGGGCCATGCCAATACGATTTTTTAGGGTAACATCTTTGATCTTTAATGGAGTGAACAGCGCGGTCATGGCGAGACTTTCTAAGGTTGGGCGTGCCCCAGTTGTTGGGCCACACTTCTTAGATGTCGTTTTAGGTTTCTTTTTTATCCTGCACAATGTTCATACTAGCGATACCAGAAAATCCGATCTCAACCGAGGCGAACGGCCCGCCTTGGCACATTTGGCCAGGATCCGTTGGATCTGCAGGAGCGGCTTCGGCAAAAACGACTTCGGAAAATTGCTCGGCATTGTCTTTCGGCCGGTAGCCTAAAAAACTGGCTTTGTGATTGTCCACAGTGGTACGGTCGTTGTTGGAGACGCCGTAAACAATGGAAAACCCAGTGATCGGCGTGGTGATCGCGCGTTCCACCAGATGAATGAGGTCATCGTAAGACAACCACGTGCCCAGAGATCGTGGATTGTTGACCTGAGCGGCGGATAAGATCCGCAGATGCACGCTCTCCATACCCTTTTTGTCCCAATACAGACTGCCTAAATCTTCTGCAAAACATTTGGCCAAACCGTAATAGGTGTCGGGACGATGCGGCACTTCGGTGTCGATGTGTTGGGTTTTGGGATACATGCCCACCGCATGGATTGAGCTTGCATAAACAACCCGACGCAGACCCTTGCGCGCGGCGGCCTCCCAAACGTTATAGGCGCCGATGATGTTAGAATGCAGGATCGCGTCCCAAGCGGCCTCGTCACCAATCGCACCAAAATGCACTACCATGTCCGCACCCTCAAGCACGGCCTCCATTTGCTCTAACGAACCAAGATCCGCTTTGACGTAACTCTCACCCGGATAAAGTGTGCCGATGTCCACCACCCAATCGGTTGAGACCAACTCATCGCACATTTTTCCCAGGGGCTCGCGGAGATAAGATCCTAAACGGCCACCGGCGCCGGTTAACACGATTTTTTTCATTATATTACGGCCTTTTCGATAAAGGGTTTACCTTCGACAATGCGTTTGTACGCAAAGGGGGTGAGGTCAATACTGCGATAGGTGCCATAGGTGATGATCTCTGACAAGCCGCGACCCATTGCCATGGATTGCTGGAAGCCATGACCTGAAAATCCATTGGCAAAGATAAAGTTTTCAACTTCATGATGGGGTCCAATAACGGCGTTTTGGTCAAAGGTATTATATGCATAATGGCCCGCCCAGCTGTTGACCAGCTTGATGGCTTCAAACTGTGGGATGCGGTTTGCAATGATTGGCCAGACCTTCTCTTGCCAGATTGCGTGATCTTGGGTGAAGTCATCATAATTCACCGCGAGATCGTCATTTGGAGGGCATCCAGCTAGATAATAGCTGCCTTCCGAGCGCATATGTACGCCGGATGGATCGATGGTTAAGGGCAGGTCACACTCCAACGGGCTCTGCGCGTCAAAGATGAAGGTATAACGCTTGCGTGGCTCAATCGGCAGCTCCAACCCTGCCATACGGGCGGTCTCAACGGCGCGGGGCCCAGCACAATTGACCAGAGTTCCACAGGACAGAGTGTCGCCAGACTTCAGGGTCACACCAGAGACACGTTTATCTTTTATATCAATGGTTATCACTTCATTCTCAATGTATTCCGCACTTTTTTCGCGGGCCACACGTTTGCACCAATCAAAGATGGTCCCACCGTCAAAATAGCCCTCGTTGATCCGGTTGTGATTGCCTGCCACTATGTCATCGACCATATAAAACGGATAGTCGACTTTGATCTGAGCGGCCGTCATATGCTGCGTACCAGCGCCGAGCTTGGCCTGTATGGCTTGGCTGTCCTTCAGAGTTGCTGCGAACTCTGATGTGTCTGCAAGATACATATAGCCAAACGATTGGATATGAATCTCTGGCACCCTTGGATCATCGTCAAAAAAGCTTTGG
>LAQD01000008.1:81478-88778 GCA_000981705.1 Rhodobacteraceae bacterium ASP10-04a | reverse complement strand
ACTTGGAACTCTCTGACTTTGATAAAGGGACAATGTCCCTAATCAAACTAAGTTCTATCTTGGTTTGGTGATCATAGCACCAATGAAACACCCGATCCCATCCCGAACTCGGCAGTTAAGCATGGTCGCGCCGATGGTACTGCAACTTAAGTTGTGGGAGAGTAGGTCATCGCCAATCCTAGGTAGAACATAGGTCAATCTGTATCTTTCAATACGGTCAATTAATAAAATAACACAAAAAAAACGTTATTATCGAAAGATTAAAGGGTCCATAAGGATACTCCCTTGTTTTGTGGTCAATTGTTCTTACAACAACGGTAATGGAGGCGCTCATGTTTGCACGAATCTACCAGCCAGCTAAAACGGCTATGTCTTCGGGCACAGCTAAAACTAAGCATTGGGTATTAGAATTTGCTCCAACCGAAGCGCGGGATGTAGACCCTTTGATGGGGTGGACTTCCAGTGCTGAGACGCAAACCCAAGTCCGCCTACAATTTGAGACTAAAGACGCAGCGCTAGAATATGCAGTGACTAATAATATTACCGTTACCGTCCAGGAGCCTCAAAATCGCGCTGTTAATATTCGCGTTGGGGGCTATGGTGAAAACTTCGCTACTCATCGCCGTGGAACATGGACGCATTAATCTAACTATTCAGGTTTATGAGGGATAATGTTATGATGTTCGCGTTATTCATATTTTGCCTACTGGAGTAGCGTTGGCTCAGCGCGACTACAGTTTATTCAATTTTGGGCTTGATAGGTGGGTATTTGGGGGAGCTCGTTTATTACTTATAACGAAGCTCGGCCAAGACACCATCCAATCCCTCACGTATGAGATCGAGAGACTTGTTGGCCACAAATTGGGCCTGTTAACTATATTTTTCAAAGATAAAAGTTGAAGGAGGCATTATTGTAGAAAAATATGGTATACGGCTTTTAGTGCCGGGAACCTATCTACCGCTTCAATGATATTGTATTTCAATGCCTTGGCAGCCATTTTAAATCTAGCAGTCAAATTAGTAATTATTTATGGCATCGCCCTTTTAAAGGCTAGCTAATACGCTATCCTGTATACGTCGCCAAAATCAACAAAGGCTGATTATCTGGGAGGATATTATGAAAACTTTTTTAACGAAAACTGCTGTAGCAGCTCTTGCAGTCGCATTCGCAAGTGACGCCATCGCAACAGAATGGAATGTATCAGTTTGGGGTAAGCGCCGTGCTTTTACAGAACATGTTGAAAAACTGGCTGAATTGGTTTCGGAGAAGACTAATGGCGAGTTTACAATGAATGTGAGCTACGGTGGACTGTCCAAGAACCGTGAAAACCTAGACGGGATTTCAATTGGTGCGTTTGAGATGGCGCAGTTCTGTGCAGGTTATCATCGCGACAAAAACCGTGTTGTAACTGTTTTGGAACTACCATTCTTGGGTGTTGAAAACCTAGCTCAAGAAGTTGCGGTGTCCAAAGCTGTTTATGCGCACCCAGCTGCTGCTGAAGAAATGGCCCAGTGGAACGCTAAATTATTGATGACGTCTCCAATGCCCCAGTACAACTTGGTTGGTACTGGTGAGCCACGCCAAACGTTGGCTGATTTTGTAGGTATGCGCGTTCGTGCAACCGGCGGAATTGGCAAAGCATTTTCTGCTGTTGGTGGTGTTCCCACATCTGTGACTGCAACAGAAGCATATCAAGCCATGGAAGGTGGATTGGTCGATACGGTTGCGTTTGCACAGCACGCTCACCTTTCATTTGGCACAATTAATCAAGCGACTTGGTGGACAGCCAACTTGAACCCAGGCACCGTCAACTGCCCGGTTGTTGTGAACATCGATGCGTACGAAGATTTGTCTGACGTCGAACGTGAAGCACTTAATAGTTCAATTCCAGAAGCATTGGATCACTACTTAACCAATTATGCCGAATTGCTGGGTCGTTGGGACGCTGTGTTAGAAGAAAAAGGCGTTGCTAAGGTTCAAATTAGCGATGATGTGATCGCCGAGTTCCGTGCGAAAGCTGCGGATCCAATTCGTGATGAATGGATCAAAGACATGGAAGCCCAAGGCCTACCGGGGCAAGAGCTATATGACCTAGTTGTGAAGACCTTGGCAGAAGCAAAAGCCGCAAACTAAGTGTCCATTTTTATCAATAGGCCGCCCCGCACGTTTGGGGCGGCCTAACTATCTAAAACATACTCGGGGGGAGTAG
Organism: Rhodobacteraceae bacterium ASP10-04a; assembly: GCA_000981705.1. Classification (GTDB taxonomy): domain Bacteria; phylum Pseudomonadota; class Alphaproteobacteria; order Rhodobacterales; family Rhodobacteraceae; genus Planktomarina; species Planktomarina antarctica. The sequence continues at coordinate 86,568 of LAQD01000008.1, read as the reverse complement.
ACCAATGGCAGGATCAGCAGCGGTACTCGAGGATTCCAGTCTGCTTAGTAGATTGGATCGGGCACTGTTGCCGCTGGAGCGTTTCTGCGCTTTGATCAGCGGTCTTGCGATTTTTTCACTTATGTTCTTGGCCGCATACTCCGTCACAACCCGTAAATTCTTTGGCGCCCCGATGATGGGCTATGTCGACCTGATTGAGAGCGCGATGCCAATAATCGCGATTATGGGGGTGGCCTATGTGCAGCGTGATGGCACACACATCCGCATGGATATGCTGGTGTCCAAGCTCAGTGGCCGAACACTTTGGTTGTTCGAACTGATTTCGGTCCTAATGATCCTGATCCTGATGGTGGCCCTTACTTGGGGCTCATGGGATCACTTCATGCGGTCTTTTGATTGCGCACGCCCGTTGTGCAGTAAGGACAGCACCACAGATATTTATTTACCTGTATGGCCATCGAAGCTGGTTGTGCCATTCGGTTTTGGCGTTCTGTCCTTACGTCTATTCTTGCAGACTTGGGGCTATGGGCGCGCGTTAGTTTTAGGTCTTGAAAACCCTGCTGGCGTCCCATTGACCCTATCAATGGCTGAACAGGCTGCAATCGAAGCCCGCGCACTTGAGGGAGCTGACTGATGGATAGCATTTCAATTGGATTGTGGGTCAGTAGCGGTATGCTGGTCATGGTGCTACTGGGCATGCGCGTAGCTTTTGCTGCAGGTATGGCGGGTTTTGTGGGCCTCGTTTGGTTGCGCTGGAATGGATACGACTATGACCCCGAGAAGTTTGGCAAAGCGCTTCAGATCAGTGTGCGCATCGCGGGCCTGACACCGCAATCAAAGGTTAGCGCCAATGTTCTGTCATTGATCCCAGTGTTTATTCTGATCGGGTACTTGGCGTATTACGCCAAGCTTACTACCGCTTTGTTTGAGGCATGTAAGCGTTGGTTTGCCTGGGTGCCGGGTGGTTTGGCCGTATCAACCGTATTTGCGACTGCGGGTTTTGCGGCTGTGTCTGGTGCATCTGTCGCAACAGCGGCGGTGTTTGCACGTATTGCGATCCCTGAGATGTTGAAGATCGGATACAACAAACAATTCGCAGCAGGTGTTGTTGCAGCAGGGGGCACGCTTGCCTCGCTTATTCCACCTTCAGCGATACTTGTGATTTACGCGATTATCGTTGAGCAAGACGTAGGAAAACTCCTGCTCGCAGGTTTCATCCCTGGTGCATTTTCCGCAATCGTATACGCTATTTTGATCATCGGCATTGCTATGACATTTAAGAACGTGGGCCCCCCAGTTCGTGGGTTCACATGGAAGCAGCGCTTTGAATCCCTTCCACCTGCGTTACCAATCGTTTTGGTCGTCGTGATAATCATCTTCTTTGTCTACAATCCATTCGGTGATGCATGGGGCACCCCAACAGAAGGTGGTGCGATTGGTGCGTTCATCGTGTTTATGATGGCGATGTACCGCGGCATGCGTTGGGGCCAGCTGAAAGAGGCATTGCTTGAAACCGCCAAACTGACGGTGATGATCTTTACGATCATCTGGGGAGTTCTGATATATGTACGATTCCTCGGATTTGCGAAACTTCCAGATGCGTTTTCTGACTGGATCGTTTCATTGGATATGGCACCGTTAACTATTCTGATCTGCATCCTACTGGCTTATGCTGTTTTGGGCATGTTCATGGATGCAATTGGAATGCTGTTGTTGACGTTGCCAGTGGTTTATCCAGCCGTCATGGCGCTGAACGGTGGCGAATACGTTACCGTTGAAGACAGTATTTTTGGAATGTCAGGGCCAATGTGTGCCATTTGGTTTGGGATATTAGTGGTCAAAATGGCTGAGTTCTGTTTGATAACGCCGCCCATTGGCCTTAACTGTTTTGTGGTTGCAGGTGTGCGTGACGACCTGACGGTACAGGACGTGTTCAAGGGTGTCACACCATTTTTTCTGGCAGATGGCGTCACAATCGCATTGCTAGTAGCCTTCCCGGGGATCGTCCTATGGCTTCCGTCACTTGTAGGGTAGATTTCAATTGCTCCTTGCCTCTCTCGCTAGAGCGTGAGAGCCATACTCTATGAAAACAGTACAACCTGATAGGCCAATTTCTGGAGCGTTATGGATGGGCCTTTCAGGTCTCTGTTTCATCGGCGTTTATGTTGGTGTCAAATATGTAGGTACCCGTTTGCCAGCGGCAGAATCCGCTTTTTTGCGTTATGCTCTCGGTCTAGTATTTTTACTTCCTGTTGTACGTAGTCTGTGGCGTGAAGGCCTACCTTCTCAAGTGATTAAGCTGGGGATAGGCCGGGCGGTCCTCCATACTTTTGCTGTCACCCTCTGGTTTTACGCTATGGCACGCATTCCTATAGCTGAGGTCTCTTCCATGGGTTACCTCACTCCGATTTTTGTGACCTTGGGTGCCGTATTGATCATGGGCGAGAGTTTGGCTTTTCGCCGTGGTTTAGCAATTGCCATTGCGATTATAGGTGTATTAATAATTTTACGGCCTGGTTTTCGCGAGGTTTCTATGGGCCATCTTGCCATGCTCGGTGCTACGCTATGTTTTGGTATTAGCTATCTGATGGCGAAGCGGCTCACAGATTTGGCGAGCGCCGACATGGTGATCGCGCTATTGTCTATTGGTGTCACGATTGGGCTAATTCCACTCACGATTCCTGTGTGGATTACCCCAACAAGTTCTGAGGTTGGAACACTGTTTACGGTGGCTATCTTCGCTGTTGCAGGTCATTATTCAATGACATTTGCATTCAGATCTGCTTCGCTCACTGTGACTCAGCCTGTCACCTTTCTACAACTTATCTGGGCGGTGGCAGTTGGTTATTTGTTGTTTGGAGAAAACATAGATGCTTTTGTTGTTTTAGGCGGTGCTATAATAATTGGTGCTGTGCTCTATATCACTTTGCGCGAGGCCCAACTACGGAAGAAAACTGAAAGGACGGCTTTATGATCAACCCAAAACCGACTGCAAGCCATTTTATAAATGGTGCTTATGTTGAGGATACTGCCGGCAGAGTCATTAACGTGGTCTATCCTGCCACTGGTGAAGTGATAGCGAGGGTCCACGGCGCTACGCCTGCGATTTTGGAGGCAGCTTTAGCCACTGCAAGGACTGCACAACCTGCTTGGGCTGCTCTAACTGGCACAGAGCGTGGCCGGATTTTGCGCCGTGCTTCGGATATGATCCGTGAGCAAAACCGATCCCTTTCCGAACTAGAGACTTATGACACTGGTAAGCCTTTGCAGGAAACCTTAGTGGCTGATGCCACTTCTGCGGCTGATGCTTTGGAGTATTTTGGTGGATTAGCTGGGAGTTTGACCGGTGAACATGTGCAGTTTGGTGAAGATTTTATCTATACTATCCAGGAACCTTTGGGTGTTTGTGTTGGCATCGGCGCCTGGAATTATCCTACCCAAATCGCCGCTTGGAAGGCTGCACCGGCTCTGGCTTGTGGTAATGCCATGGTCTTTAAACCATCTGAGACTACACCGCTCTGTGCCTTGAAGGTTGCTGAGATTTTGCATGCTGCTGGACTACCGCCGGGTCTATTTAATGTTGTGCAGGGACTGGGAGATGTTGGCGCATCCTTGGCCACTGATCTGAGGGTGGATAAGGTGTCGTTAACTGGTTCATTGTCAACGGGACGTAAGGTTTATGCCGCTGCCGCTGAAGGCATGCGTAACGTGACGATGGAATTGGGTGGTAAGTCACCTTTGATTATCTTTGATGACGCTAACCTCGAAGATGCAGTCAGCGGCGCCATCTTGGCAAATTTCTATTCTTCTGGTCAAATATGCACGAATGGTACCCGTGTTTTTGTGCAAAAAGGCATTAAGGCTGCGTTCCTGGCTAGGTTGGTGGAACGGGTTGGCAAGGCTATTTTGGGCGATCCAATGGACGAGGCCACAAACTTCGGCCCAATGGTCTCACAGCGTCAACGAGATATTGTAGAAGACTTTATCACCAAGGGTAAAGAAGAGGGCGCTCGGTTGATCTGTGGTGGTAAACGTTTAGACCGACCTGGGTTTTGGATTACCCCAGTAATTTTCTCAGATGTGACTGACAATATGTCTATCGCTCGTGAAGAGATTTTTGGCCCTGTACTTTCGGTGTTGGATTTTGACGATGAGGCTGAAGTTCTGATAAGGGCGAATGAAACGCAATATGGTTTGGCAGCCGGTGTTTTTACTCTCAACCTGACACGAGCTCATCGGATGGTTAAGGCCCTTGAAGCCGGCACTTGCTATATTAATACTTATAATGATGCCCCTGTTGAGGCGCCTTTTGGAGGAACTAAACTATCTGGGATTGGTCGAGAAAACTCAAAAGCTGCTATCAATCATTACTCACAGCTAAAATCTGTTTACGTTCGAATGAGTAAGTTGGAGGCGCCGTATTAACCCTCTGCGTCAAGGGGTCGGATGAGCGGTTTAATTTTTTAGTAACCCCGATCACAGTTAAAAAATACTGATAAGATTTATTAAATAGAGTAAAATATTTTATGTCAATTTATCTGATAGGGTAGTATGCCCCTGAGGTCTGGATCAACCGTGAGGTTGCGCTCCAGTGGAGGTACTGATCGCTGGTGGCAGTTGTGGCGCTCGCAAATACGGCAGGAGATGCCGATAGGCTCAAAGAGTGCATCGGCTCCCGTGTTCAGTCCGTCTGCATAGACCAATGAGCTCGAGTGGCGCATCTCGCAGCCGAGCCCAATTGCATAACGCCTTACAGGTGCGCCCCATGCGCCACCAGTTTTGGTGACGTCTCGAGCTAGACAAAAGTATTTCTTTCCGTCTGGGGTCTCTGCCATCTGCCGCAAGAATTTCCCCGGTGTTTCAAAGGCTTGGTGGACATTCCATAAGGGACAGGCGCCGCCAAAGCGGGCGAATTGTAAGGAGGTGGCCGAATGGCGTTTGGTGATGGTACCCGCTTGATCAACCCGTACAAAAAAGAATGGTATGCCCTTATTGCCAGTGCGCTGCAACGTCGATAGCCGGTGGGCGACTTGTTCGACACTGGCACCAAATTTCCCCGCCAATTGTTCAAGGTCATGCCGCAGTATATG
>LAQD01000008.1:67493-81421 GCA_000981705.1 Rhodobacteraceae bacterium ASP10-04a | reverse complement strand
CTAGCTTTGCGATGTCGCGAGCGGCGGGAGAATGGAACCGAGCAAAATCTAAGGTCGCATCTAGAAGGTCATTCTGGGTGAGCAATGCCAGTTGAATCAGTAATTGAAATGTGGCGGTAGGTTCAGGAATCTGAGATGAAAGTATTAGGAGTTGGGTGGCGGGATCGTAGCTGCGCAATGCAGCCTCTGCGCTACGCTGGATGGTCACTCCTTGGGCTTTCAGAGCTGTGATGGCATGTTCCTGCATCGCCCCATTGGCTTTACCTGCAAAGCGTTCTGCTGCACGATCCACGGCATCAATATAGTTGTCACAATAGTGAAAGAAGTCTCGAACCTCTTCCCAGGGGCTGGATTGCAGACGGCTATCGGCACGGCCCAATGCTTCATCCAGAGAGGCAAGGCGCTCATGGTTCTCGCGGTAGGCACGGTGAAGCTGCAGAAAGGCTCGAGCAAGTCCAGGTGCGTTGTTGGCAGTCATCCTAAGGTCAGCTAAATGTGGGGCGTCATTGCCAAAAATAGGGTCGGCGGCAACTTCACGCATATCAGTCACTAGTCGAGCATTATCACTGGTCACCAGCTCGGTAACATCAAAGCCAAAGACATCTGCCAATGCAAGAATAACTGAAGCTGAGATTGGACGATTGTTGTTTTCCATTTGGTTCAGATAGGGTAGGGACACCTCAAGTCTCTCGGAGAACTCCCGCTGGGTGAGATCCACTTTGCGTCGTAATTCGCGGAGTTTGGTGCCGGCATATAGTTTCTGTTTAGCCATGTTTTATTATATCATGAGTGATTCTCATATTCAACTTTGGTAATTAGCTATATTTAAGTCTTTAGCCCTTTTAGTAACATAAGATATTGTAATAATTGATAAAAATGAGCTGGCTAGCATGATGAACAAAATTGGCAAAGCTCCTGTTCCAGGTACTAGGATTGCACCAGTGCCGATAGCGATGAGCGCACCACCAGCTGTAATGATAGTGCCTCCAATACCTGATGCAGATCCTGCCAAATGTGGTCGAACTGACATCATCCCTGATTGTGCATTGGGCAGTACCATTCCATTCCCAACACCCATAAAACAGACGCAGCCAAAGAATGAGACGGGAACAGGCGTCGTGAAAAGGAAAAGTGTAATGCAGAGCAGTAGACCTGTGGCTGTAATTATTGCGCCTGTCAGAACCATTCGGTTGACCCCTAGTGCGGTTGAAAGTCGGCCTGAAAGACCATTGCCGATGATGTAACCGATTGCTGGAGCGCCGAGGTAGAACCCTAGTATGGCTGGGGAGAGACCAAATATTTCACGCCCAACATAAGCGGCACCTCCTAGGTAGGCGAAATACGCTCCCGCACTAAAGGTTGCAGTGAGACAATAGCCCCAAAAAAGGCGAGATTTAAGCAATTCAGGATAGGCGCGAAATTGAGCGGCCATTGAGGTTGTTAGATGCTGGTTGGTCTCACCCATATCGAGATAGGCAACTAACAATACAAATATACCGATCCCAAGCAACACCCAAAAACTGGCGACCCAGCCAAACTGCACTTCTAAACTACCGCCAACAGCTGGTCCGACCAAAGGTAAAATAGCCATACCCATCGTTGTATAGCCTAGTACGGATGCTGCTTTATCTTGGCTGTGCACATCGCGTATCGCGGCACGAGACAGCACAAGACCGGCCACCACAACAGACTGAAACAATCGACAGATCAAGAAAACTTCGAAAGATGTAGCTAAAATACAGCCGTATGAACTGAGACAAAAAACTAATAAAGCTCCAAGAACGATTGGCCTGCGGCCAAAGCGATCTGACAGAGGGCCAACAAAAAGTTGAAATGCCGCGTTCATAGCCAAGAACAAGGTCACTGACAGCGTAGTTGTTGCGTAGGTGATATCGAATGTTTTCGCCATTGCTGGAAGAGAGGGCAGAAAGATGTTCAGTGCCAAGGCGCCAATAGCAGAAATGCAAATTAGTGTAAAAATAGATGGTGGTGTCGTGTTATTTAAAAACCTAATCGTCCATTTTTTACGCATGATAAACTGCTATATTTGTATTTAGACGTTGTCCAGAGACTTTGCAATTATTCATATTTGCAATTATGTTGTGCAAAATATTTGCAAATATTCTAAATTCAACTTCGCTTTGGTGCCATTGAGCGATATGGCTGGGCAAAGAGGATCTGCAATGAACAATATTTTAATTGAATTAGAAGCGCGGCGTGACGCTGCGCGCATGGGTGGCGGCCAACGTCGAATTGATGCGCAGCATGCGAAGGGTAAGCTCACGGCCCGTGAGCGCATTGATTTACTTTTGGACGAAGGAAGTTTTGAAGAGTTCGATATGTTCAAGGCCCACCGCTGTGTTGATTTTGGAATGGCTGACCAGCAGTATGCCGGTGATGGTGTAGTGACTGGATGGGGAACCATTAATGGCCGCATGGTTTATGTATATAGCCAAGACTTCACAGTATTTGGTGGTTCTTTGTCTGAAACACATGCAGAAAAAATTTGTAAAATAATGGATATGGCGATGCAAAATGGTGCGCCTATTATTGGACTTAACGATTCTGGCGGTGCTCGTATTCAAGAAGGCGTCGCTTCTTTGGCTGGTTACGCTGAGGTGTTTCAGCGTAATGTGATGGCATCTGGTGTGGTGCCGCAGATCAGTCTAATTATGGGTCCCTGCGCTGGTGGTGCTGTATATTCGCCTGCGATGACTGATTTTATCTTTATGGTTAAAAACAGTAGCTATATGTTTGTGACTGGCCCTGATGTTGTGAAAACTGTGACCAATGAAATTGTAACAGCCGAAGAGCTTGGGGGCGCTGCTACTCACACAAAAAAATCATCAGTTGCTGATGGCGCTTTTGAAAATGACGTAGAGGCGCTCACAGAAGTACGGCGTTTGGTGGATTTCTTGCCGTTGAATAATCGACAAAAGCCTCCGGTGCGGCCGTTCTTTGATGATCCAGCTCGCGGGGATGCCAGCTTGGACACGCTTATCCCAGCCAACCCCAATCAGCCCTATGATATGAGGGAACTGATTGGAAAGATTGCTGATGAAGGTGATTTTTATGAAATTCAAGAAGAATTTGCCAAGAATATTCTGATAGGTTTTGTACGTATGGAAGGCTCAACCGTCGGGGTGGTTGCAAACCAACCCACGGTTTTGGCTGGGTGTTTGGATATCGACTCGAGCCGTAAAGCTGCACGGTTTGTACGGTTCTGCGATGCGTTTGAAATTCCGATACTTACTTTAGTTGATGTCCCTGGCTTTCTACCCGGTACCAGCCAAGAGTATGGTGGCGTCATCAAACATGGTGCAAAACTTTTGTTCGCGTATGGTGAGGCAACCGTACCTAAAGTTACTGTCATTACCCGTAAAGCCTATGGCGGTGCTTATGATGTGATGTCCTCCAAACATCTGCGGGGAGATTTTAACTATGCATGGCCTACAGCGGAGATTGCTGTCATGGGCGCTAAGGGAGCTACCGAGATCATTCATCGTGGTGACCTCGGTGATTCAGAGAAAATTGCGGAACATGTTACCGATTATGAAGAGCGTTTTGCAAATCCATTCGTTGCTGCTGAAAAAGGCTTTATTGATGAGGTCATTGTTCCAAGCTCAACCCGCCGCCGAGTATGCCGTGCTTTTGCAAGTCTGCGGGGCAAGTCCCTACAAAACCCATGGAAAAAACATGATAATATTCCACTTTAAGACTGAAATGAGCCTATAATGGAAAAACATCGTGGGTTTCCTGGTCGTTTGGCTGGTACGGATGCGCAATTCACCATTCGCCGTGCGAGTAAAAACGGTGCAACTAAAATCATAAGGCGTGAGCGCTATGCAGATCGCCGACCACCAGATCGTCGGGCGGATGAGGCCTTTTTACGGGCTTTGGTTGAGCATTTTGATGGGGAGCCATTTGAGCGGGGCAATCTCGATGGCGGTCGTATATCTTGGTTTTTTGAGCGTGAAGTTGTAGCAGCGCAGGATGACTTTGATCCCGAATCGTACGTTGCACTATTGCGTGTTGACTTGGGAAAGGCAAAATTAACCTTTCCACAAATCTTTTTAGCTGGGTGGTCGGCGTGAATTCGCCTGCCTTCCCTACCGGTATTGCGCGGCTTTGTGCCGAGTTTGGGGTGGTATGTGTTTCGTTACTTGGCGTACTGCAAACTGCGTTTAACAATACATGTGTTGTAGGTTCAAGATTATTTGCATTGGTTTTGAGAAGCTACCGACCCTTTCTTTCCTCAACCAGTTCTGGCCTTCGCTGGGACTGGTTTTTTTTTATGTGCTGCAGTTCTGTACTAGCTTGTACGCGCCAAAAAGGGCTTCCAAATGTTTGATAAAATCCTAATCGCCAATCGCGGTGAGATTGCTTGCCGTGTAATCAAAACAGCTAAGGCTATGGGAATCAAAACTGTTGCGATTTATTCCGATGCAGATGAGCATGCCTTGCACGTACAAATGGCGGATGAGGCGGTTCATATTGGGCCTTCTCCTGCGAACCAGTCTTATATTGTAATTGAAAAAGTGATGCAGGCCATTAGGCAAACTGGAGCGCAGGCCGTGCATCCTGGCTATGGTTTTTTGTCTGAGAATCGTCTATTTGCCGAAGCCTTGGAAGCTGAAGATGTTGTTTTCATTGGTCCACCTGCGCATGCAATTGAAAGTATGGGCGACAAAATAACTTCAAAAAAATTAGCTCAAGAAGCTGGGGTGAATACCGTTCCAGGATATATGGGCGTGATCTCTGATGCCGCTGAGGCCGTCCACATATCCAACGAAGTTGGATATCCTGTGATGCTCAAAGCGAGTGCTGGTGGTGGTGGGAAAGGTATGCGAATCGCGTGGAATGATGCTGAGGCTCGTGAAGGCTTCCAATCTTCCAAGAATGAAGCAGCTAACAGTTTTGGGGATGACCGTATTTTCATAGAAAAGTTTGTCACTCAACCGCGCCACATTGAGATTCAAGTTTTAGCGGATAGCCATGGTAACTGTATTTACCTCAATGAACGTGAATGTTCGATCCAGCGTCGCAACCAAAAGGTGATTGAAGAGGCCCCAAGCCCTTTTCTCACCCCTGAAGTGCGCAAATCTATGGGTGAACAATCCTGCGCTTTGGCTCAAGCTGTGGGTTATACGAGTGCCGGGACTGTAGAATTCATTGTAGATAGTGATCAAAACTTTTTCTTTCTAGAGATGAACACCCGTTTGCAGGTAGAGCACCCAGTGACCGAGTTGATTACAGGAGTTGATCTGGTCGAGCAAATGATTCGTGTGGCTAACGGTGAAATTCTCAGCTTAAAGCAGGATGAAGTTAAGATTAACGGTTGGGCTATGGAAAGTCGACTCTATGCGGAAGATCCATACCGAGGATTCCTACCGTCAATCGGTCGTCTCACGCGTTATCGCCCACCGGCTGAAACCCACAGTGGAACTGCTGTAGTGCGCAATGACACTGGCGTGTTTGAGGGTGGCGAGATTAGCATATTTTATGACCCAATGATCGCCAAGCTTTGTACTTGGGCACCGAATCGTGCTGGAGCCATTGCTGAGATGCGTAATGCATTGGATGCTTTTGAGGTGGAAGGCATTGGTCACAATATCCCGTTTTTGTCTGCAGTTATGGATCACCCTAAGTTTTGCGTTGGTAACATTACAACGGCCTTTATTGAAGAAGAATATCCTGATGGGTTTGTGGGGGTGGACCTCCCTATTGAAACTTTAAAAACAGTCGCTGCATGCGCGGCTGCCATGTATCGGTTGGGTGAAATTCGCCGGACACGGGTGTCGGGTCGCATGGACAACCATGAGCGCCGTGTAAGGGACGATTGGGTCGTTAGCTTACAGGGCCATGATTTCCCTGTTGATATTGCTGCGGATCCCAATGGCTCCACTGTTCGTTTTGAAACTGGGAGCCATAGAGTAGCTAGCGACTGGACTCCGGGCAAGTCCATGGCGGTGATGAATGTAGATGGTATTGATATCGCTTTGAAAGTTGAGAAATGCACCAGCGGCTTTCGTATCAGGTTTCGTGGTGCAGATATGAGGGTCATGGTGAGGAGCCCACGCCAAGCGGAATTGGCCAAGCTGATGATAGAAAAAACACTACCAGATACATCAAAGCTTTTACTATGCCCAATGCCTGGCTTAATTGTTAAAGTTGAAGTTTCTGTTGGTGATGAAGTGCAAGAGGGACAGTCTCTTTGCACTGTAGAGGCGATGAAAATGGAAAATATATTGCGTGCTGAAAGAAAATCAATCGTAAGCAGGGTTTATGCTACGGCTGGTGATAGTTTAGCGGTGGATGCCATCATTATGGAGTTCGAGTGATATCTGTATTAGACCAACTGCCGCTGTCTATATGCCGCTGCCTGCGGGCTCTGCATCTAAGCTATCAAGGCTTGCTCATTTCCTGCTGCCGTATTGGCATTTTGTCTATCACGCGGCTCAGCTCACGCATATCCCAGGCAAAGGGCTTGCGCAGTTTCACCATCCCATCTTTGCCAATTAGGGCCCAATTAAAGCCCTTTGGGTGCAGGGTCTCGCGTATTATAGTTCTTGCGCTGGGGTCAGTATCGACAATGATTATCATGTCACGGTCTTGCGCTATGGCTTGGCCCGCCCGCAAGAGCTTCATCTGTTGTGCAAATATTGGATCCAGTGGGCTGTCAGCGAAGATCACCAAAGGGCGCGCCGCCCAGATCACATCTGCCAATTCTACGTCTTTTGCATCAAATATGTGTGTTGGATCAGAGCGCCATATGTCCAAGGTCTCTCCGGCTGTGGCCGTGGAGCTAATTGTTGTAAGGGCAAGGCACAGCGCAAGAGTTCGTTTAAACATAATATCTCCTTCACATTTTTATATAGGGTCTTTGCTCCTACAAGCGAAGGGGTGCGCTGAAAAATACTTGGGCCAATGGCCAGGACATAGGGAACGTAGTTATGACAGATAAGACATCCTGGAGCGCGATGGCTGAGAAAGAATTGCGTGGTAAACCTTTGGGGTCTTTGACTTGGGATACGCTGGAAGGCATTGATGTGCAGCCGATCTATACTGCTGATGATGTTGCTGGATTGGACCATATGGCCAGCATTGCCGGACAAGCGCCTTATACGCGGGGTGTCAAAGCCACTATGTACGCGGGTCGACCTTGGACCATCCGGCAATATGCTGGGTTCTCCACCGCAGAGGAATCCAACGCATTTTATCGCCAAGGTTTGGCTGCTGGTCAGCAAGGCGTTTCGGTTGCGTTTGATTTGGCCACGCACCGTGGATATGATAGCGACCATCCGCGGGTGGTCGGCGATGTGGGCAAGGCTGGTGTGGCCATCGACAGCGTTGAGGACATGAAAATTCTATTTGATGGGATTCCTCTGGACAAAATCTCAGTATCCATGACGATGAATGGCGCGGTAATCCCAGTCTTGGCAGCCTTCATCGTGGCGGGTGAGGAGCAGGGGGTGAGCCGTGCGGCGCTCTCAGGCACAATTCAAAATGATATTCTCAAAGAGTTCATGGTGCGTAATACTTATATTTATCCTCCAGAGCCTTCGATGCGAATGGTAGCAGACATCATTGAGTTTACAGCGGAAGAAATGCCAAAATTTAACTCAATCTCAATCAGTGGCTACCACATGCAGGAAGCTGGGGCGAACTTGGTGCAAGAGCTAGCTTACACCATTGCGGATGGTCGTGAATATGTGCGGGTCGCTATTGCGAGGGGAATGGATGTAGATGCTTTCGCGGGTAGGCTTTCGTTCTTTTTTGCTATCGGTATGAACTTCTTCATGGAAGCTGCTAAATTGCGGGCGGCGCGGGTTTTATGGCATCGTATAATGTCAGAATTTGAGCCTAAAAACCCAAAATCCAGCATGCTCCGCACCCATTGCCAAACCTCTGGTGTGAGCCTTCAGGAACAAGACCCGTATAATAATATTGTCCGTACAGCCTTTGAAGCCATGTCGGCAGTTTTAGGTGGCACGCAATCACTGCACACGAACAGTTTTGATGAGGCAATTGCCCTTCCGACTGAGACCTCATCTCGGATTGCGCGCAACACACAGTTAATCTTACAAGAAGAAACTGGAGTGACTAATGTAGTTGATCCTCTGGCTGGCTCTTATTACGTGGAAAAACTCACTGCTGATTTGATCGACGAGGCTTGGGTGTTGATTGAAGAAGTTGAGGAAATGGGCGGAATGACCAAAGCGGTGGCTAGTGGTCTACCTAAACTAAAAATTGAGGAAAGTGCAGCGCGCCGTCAGGCGATGATTGACCGTGGCGAAGAGGTGATCGTTGGGGTGAATAAATATAAATCTGAGAGCCAGCCTGATATTGAAGTGCGGGATATCGACAATAATCAAGTGCGTGATGCGCAGGTTGCCAAGCTTAGAACAATAAAGGCTAAACGTGATAAAAATACCTGTGAAGCAGCCTTGCTTGAGTTGGGGCGGCGTTGTGAGAAGGGTGGGAATCTCTTAGAAGCAGCAATCGAGGCAGCACGGCATCGCGCAACAGTGGGTGAAATTTCATTGGCGATGGAAGGTACATTTGGTCGGCATCGTGCGGAGGTAAAGACATTGGCAGGAGTATACGGATCCGCTTATGAGGGCGATGAAAACTTTGAAGCTATTCAGAAATCTGTAGAGGAATTTGCTAAAGAAGAGGGCCGCAGGCCCCGTATGTTGGTGGTTAAGATGGGCCAAGATGGGCATGATCGTGGTGCCAAGGTTATTGCAACGGCCTTCGCAGATATTGGCTTTGATGTGGATGTTGGGCCGTTGTTCCAAACCCCTGAAGAGGCGGCACAAGATGCTGTCGACAACGACGTGCATGTAGTTGGTATTTCCAGCCAAGCAGCAGGGCATAAAACTTTGGCTCCAAAACTGGTTGAAGCGTTGAAAGCCTCAGATGCTGGGGAGATCCTTGTGGTCTGCGGTGGTGTAATACCCCAGCAGGATTATGATTACTTAAAAGCTGCAGGTGTGGCAGCCATTTTTGGCCCAGGGACTAATATCCCTGATGCAGCTCAAAACGTGTTGGATTTGATCCGCAAGTCGCGTGGTTAAGCCATGGTTGGGGGAGTATAAGATGCTTGTATTGGATCATATTGTGGTCGCTGGTTTAACACGTCAGGTCGCTACGGATTTTGTGCAGGAAAGCTTGGGGGTGGCCCCGCTGGCTGAGGGAGGGCATCCGTATTTTGGTACCCATAATCATCTTTGGGGTATGGGAACGGAGTGTTATCTGGAATCTATTGCAATTGATCCCCATGCCTCAACACCGTCCCATGCTCGTTGGTTTGGACTCGATGATTTTTCTGGCCCTCCACGCATTGTGAGTTGGGTTTTGTCTACTGCAGATATCAACGTAACCTTAGAGCACCTTGGCCCTGATTTTGGAGTTCCTGTGCGTCTTGAGCGTAGTAAATATCATTGGGATATTTCAGTCTCTGACTCGGGAGCCTTGCCTTTTGGAGGTTTTGGCCCTGCCTTGATCCAGTGGCAGCCTCCCGAGCATCCGTGCCGAGATTTGTCGGACAGTGGGTGCCGATTGCTGAAATTGCAGGTTCAACACCCGCAGGCGAGCAGTATGCAAAATATGTTTGGACATCTGTTGAAAGATGCGCGAGTTAGCTTTTCTGATGGCCCCGGGCATATTTTTGCTGAAATTCAAACGGATCACGGTGTCGTGACCCTCGAGTAGCCTGCTTTACCCTTTCGTCTTTCAATTTGAGCTTCTATGGTTGAGCATGTCTATTTGGTCTCGCATCTCTGACGCGCTTGCTGCCCTCGCAAGTGGTGAAGGGCTCTCGGCCGTATTTGAAAAACTACGCACCCCTCCAGAACAGACGGTGGGCTTTACGATTGCTGTAATTGCCTTGAGTGCGAAGATGGCTAAGGCTGATGGCGTGGTGACCCATGCGGAGGTTTTAGCATTTAGGGAGGTGTTCCACATCCCCACTGCGGATGAGGCTAGTGCCGCAAAAGTTTTCAACCTAACGCGTCAAGATGTGGCTGGATTCGAAACTTACGCCCGTCGGATTAAATCTATGTTTGGTCCCCGAATAAATATTTTAGAAGACCTACTCGAGGGCTTATTTCACATTTCTGTAGCGGATGGCTCTTATCACCATCAGGAGGACGCATTCTTGACACGCGTGGCTGAAATTTTTGGTCTTTCTGAGCGCTGCTTTAGGGTTATGAAGGCGCGCTATGTCAAAGGTGCACCAGCGGACCCCTATGAGGTTTTAGGTGTAGATTCGTCGGCTAGCCGAGAGGAAATACGAGCTGCTTGGCGGGCTTTGGTCCGACAAAACCATCCAGATCAACTCATAGCGCGTGGGGTCCCACGCGAGGCTGTGAAGCTTGCTGAGGCACGTTTGGTTGCGATCAACCAAGCTTGGGATGACCTCACAAAATTGCACGCCTGATCTAATTTTGAATTAAGCAAGCTTCATATGAACATTGGTTGTTGCATTCAGGGCTTGTGCTAAGGATTGAAGTCGGGCTTCGGCCACTTCGCCAAACAGGGGGGATGCTTCCGCGGTAAGTGTTAGCGACAAGCTCTTCTTCTTAGCAGACCAGTTAAGCTTTGCGGTTTCATCATCTGGATTGGCCCAAAGCATGGCGCCTAGACGCATGGCTTTACCCAAGACTTCAGCCTCTTTACGATCTTCCCCACTGAGTAGTGAAAACAGCTCTTCAAAGCGGGTTCCGTCGCTCTTGTTGCGGTAACGGTGCAGTAGGGCTAGACCCAAAAATACGCGTTCATGGTGGCTTAATCCACCTAGATTGGCTCGCGTAGCATACTCAAAGCAGACTTCGGCGCGAAAATCTGGGTGTGCGCGCCAGCTGACATCATGCAACAGACAAGCCGCACGCACCAAACGCGCTCGATCAGGGTCAATGTTGAGAAACAGCGGAGAGATAAATTTATGCAATCGCATCCCGAACCCTGGTAAGCGTGCATCTTTGCGCTCAGCAAAATGGCAGCTTTCGATCAATGGATCACGGTCACGCATGATTTGAGGCATTTGCTCAAAGAGCATTCCTTCGCGAATTCCATAGCTAGAGACTGCGATGTCATGTGGCTTAAAGCGTTTGATAATACCTTTTAGAATTTGAATGGCTATAGGTACGAGAGCCATCCGGCTGGGAGTAATACGGATTGTGGCGCGCAGCTCTTCTAAGTCGCAGGTATCAATGTAGTTAGCCGTTTTTCGTATGTCCCGCGCTGTCATACGGTATTCATGCATCACATGCAGTGGATATCCACGTCTATGCATATCTATACGTGCAATAGCTCGCCACGATCCGCCCACAAGAAACAACCTATCTGATTGTGGGCCCATTCTTTCGCGTAATTCATCTAATGTTTGGGTGATAAAGGCTTTCTGGCCACGTTTTCCACCCTCAATATTAATTAGCTTTAAAGGACCCAAGGGAGAGGTGAGCCTTTGGCCGACTTGACCATTGGAGATTTCGGCCAATTCCATGGACGCGCCTCCGATGTCGCAGACTAGTCCGTAAGAGCCTGGCCAGCCTAGTAAAACTCCTTGTGCCGATAGCCGAGCTTCTTCTGGTCCGTCTACAACATGGATTTTTAGCCTAGTTTCTTCAAAGACTTGGGTTACAAAACTTGGTCCATCGCTGGCTTCCCGCACAGCCGCGGTGGCGACGGCAGTGAGATCTGGCAGTCCGATGCCTTTAGCAATGGTACAAAAGCGTCGGAGTGCCGAGAGTGCTCGGATTCGGCCTTCTTGATTAAGCTTACCCGATTCAGCTAGGCCGGCCCCGAGCGCGCACATAACTTTTTCATTGAAAAAATAGGCGGGTGATCGTGCGGCCCCGTCGAAAACTACCAACCGAACAGAGTTTGATCCGATATCAATTACGCCAACCCGTGACAGATCGCGGGCTTTTGGATTCTCAAACAGCTGCCGGTTGAATGGCCCCCAGTCTGGTTCTGTATCTGATAGTCGGTCCATTTAAGGTCCCTTACGCCTAAGCATTGATATCAAATTTTTTGGGTAGGTCAATCTGATCACGACTTTGGTGATATTTGAGGGTCATCAGTATGGGTTAATTTTGGTACATCACTGGCTCCTGCACTACCGCGCCCGGATAGAGATGGGTTTTCCATAAAGAACCGGTGGCAATTAAACGCGAAGCTGCCGTTAGGCCACGTTGCCCGCGTATAAGAACCGTCGGGTTGCATTACCCAAGATTGAGCGACATCTGCCAAGTTTGCAGCCATAATTTGACTAACTATTTGAGCTTTTGCCGTTGCGTTTTTGATCTCCACTAAAGTTTCGACCCGGCGATGGAGATTGCGGTCCATCCAATCTGCTGAAGAAATATAAACTCGGGCTGATGGACCGGGCAGGCCATAGCCATTGGCAAAACATACTATGCGGGAGTGTTCCAGAAAGCGGCCAATTACGGATTTCACCCTGATATTTTCTGATAGTCCCTTAACCCCGGGCCGCAACCCACAAATACCTCGCACAATTAGGCTAATTTTTACTCCAGCCTGTCCAGCTGCATAAAGTGCATCAATGACGTCCGCATCAATCAAGGAATTCATTTTAGCCCAGATGGCAGCAGGTTTACCGTCTTTGGCATTGGACGCCTCAACTGTGATCCGTTCCAAGAGTGTTGATTGGAGTGATAGAGGAGAGATTGCAATGTTCTCGAGAGTTTTGGGTTGCGCATTACCGGATAGATAATTGAATACCTTTGTAGCATCCCTACCCAGGGCTGCATCGCATGTGAACAGGCTCACGTCTGTGTAAATACGTGCTGTGATCGGGTGGTAATTACCTGTGCCATAGTGAGTGTAGGTGACCAAGCGATCGCCCTCACGCCGTACTACAGTACTAATTTTGGCATGGGTTTTGAGGTTCATAAACCCATAAACCACATGGGCACCAGCTCGTTCAAGCCTGCGTGACTGCCGAATGTTTGCGGCCTCGTCAAAACGGGCTTTGAGTTCCACCAAAGCGGTTACAGATTTTCCGTCTTCCGCCGCTTCGCAAAGAGCTTCAACAATGGGAGAACGTTTTGAGGTGCGATAGAGGGTCTGTTTGATCGCCAAAACATTGGGGTCGTGGGCGGCTTGTTGCAAAAAACGTACAACCATGTCGAATGTTTCGTAGGGATGTTGCAGCAGCATATCCTTTTGCCGGATCGCAGCAAACATATCACCCTCGTGATCTGACACTCGCTCTGGTATCCGCGGTGTGAAACTTGGCCATAGCAAGTTTGACCTATCGTCGATGACTAACTCTTTGAGATCGGGCAGACCGAGCATTCCATTAACTTCAATCACCTCAGTTTCAGTGACAGAAAACTCTGCCATAATGGCGGCACGCAGGGCCTTTGGAGCCTGAGTGCTAATCTTCAGCCGGATTACTTCGCCGCGACGTCGCCGTTTTAGGGCAACTTCAAACTCTCGGACTAGATCTTCCGCCTCATCTTCCACTTCAAGATCACTGTCGCGAAGGACCGAAAATGCGCAGTGGCTTTTAAGTTTATAGCCAGGGAACAATTGTTCCAGTTGCATCAAAATTAGATCTTCTAGAGGCAGATAGCGATAGCCATCACCGGGAAGACGCACGAATCTATTCACCTGTTGGGGCACCGGAACTAAGGCACGTAGGCTACGCTTATCAGATTTCCTTTCCAGTTGCAGCGCCAAGGCAAAACCGGCGTTTGGTATGAAGGGGAAGGGGTGCGCCGGATCAATAGCCAGCGGAGAGACTACTGGGAACACATCAGACAAGAAAAGCTGTTGTAGGTAGGTACGATCTTTTATGGCCTGATCTGCGTTCAGAATATGAATATTTTGCGTAGCCAACTCAACCCGTAGTTTTGCCAAAATAGCTTGCTGTTTGGCCATCAAATTGCGGGCTT
>LAQD01000008.1:63573-67403 GCA_000981705.1 Rhodobacteraceae bacterium ASP10-04a | reverse complement strand
AAATTCATCAAGGTTAGTAGCTGAAATCGACAAAAACCGCAGCCTTTCTAAGAGAGGCACATTTGGATTATCAACCTCCTCCAAGACCCTCCAATTGAAAGCTAGCCAGGACAGCTCGCGATTTAAAAACCGATCTGGTCCAGCTGTATTAAGCCTACAGCTGCGTGCTGAGGGAAAATCACTATGCAGAAAGTCAGCCGGGTTTGTCATTATTAATCCTATATGAAAGTATCAAATTTAGCTGTATTGGTAGTAAATTGTAAGGGGTAAGATAACGGGTACCATTGCGTGGGTGCGCTAGGTCAGAATACTTGCAGCCATCGCTCGGGTAATGGGTCGCTTTGTCGACATGCTTTGCACATCTAACTGGGCTACGATATCGCCAGCTGCGTCAAAGCTTCGATCCATATTTTTCAGTATATAGGCTAGAACTTCTGGCGATGGGGATAGCTGGCGATCCATAAAGGCTTTCAACAAAACTGCGTGCAAAAGTGCATCATCTGGACGATCAATTTTGGTGCAGCTGGTACCCTCTAATCGACTGAGTAGGTCTGACAATCGAAACCCAGCCTGGCGCACTGCAATGCTGGAGGCCATAAGTAAGAGACCACCAGTGGATTGCAGGTGATTATGCAAATGAAAGAGTCGGGTTTCAGCTAGGCCAATGCCTGCCACTCTTTGTAGATTGTCTACCACAATTTTAGCACCAGCTTCTGGCTGATCAAAATCCCTTAAAGGATCAATTGACTGTGCATCTTTTTCGTTCAGCCAAATTTTTAAGAGATGAGATTTTCCAGAGGCTTTTGGACCGAGCACAATCATTTTACCCTGTGGCCATGTTGTACAATCTTCCAAAATTGCTACAGAGTTTTTATTAGCCTCGGATACAAAGAAGGCATGACGCTCGTACGCCACTTTGATAGGTAATTTGAAATTGAGTTGTTCAGACATTTTTGTCGTCTTTAGTGTTTGTTTCATTATAAAGTGGGCCTAAAGTGTACTGCGTAATCAAAAACCTAGCCACCACGCCAATAATTGCTGCTACCGGTACTGCCACCAACATACCAACAAAACCAAATATGCTGCCAAACACTGAAAGGGCAAAAATTAACCAAACTGGATGAAGACCCACGGAATTTCCGACTAATTTTGGTGTTAGGAAATTGCCCTCTAAAACTTGCCCCACTATGAAGATAGCTGCAATGATGCTGATGGAAGACCAATCACCCCAAAATTGGAAAAGGGCCAAACCCAGCGCTAAGCCGCCACCCACCAAGGCGCCAACATAAGGGATGAAAGAAATAATTCCTGCCACAAACCCCACGACTATGCCATAATTGAGACCGGCCAGCATCAAGGCTATGGCGTAGTATATGCCTTGAATTAAGCATACTGTGCCCTGGCCACGGATGAAAGAGGCGAGGGTGGCGTCAATTTCGCGACCCAAACGGCGCACATTCTTCAAGTGATCTCGCGGAACCAGTTCATCAATCTTAGAAACAAGGTTGTCCCAGTCCAATAAGAGATAGAAGGATACAACTGGGACCACCACAATTAAAACTAACATACTTACAATCGAATCTAGTGAGGAGGACAGTCCATTCACTAAATCACCACCCCGCGATTGAATGGTTTCCCCCAATCCAGTGAGTGATTGCCGTATGCTGCTGCTATCATCTAGAAGATCCGGAAAGTGCGTAGTTAAAAAGCTCCAAAATTCTGTGGCAATTTCTGGGGCCGCATTAAACAAAGCAATTGCTTGCTTCACCGCTAGCGGCACAATCAGTAAAATTGCCAAAACAAAGACGAGCATTACCACAAGTGTGATGGCCGTAGTTGATAATAAACGCGACAGGCCTAACCGTTGCAGGCGATCTGCAATAGGATCGAGGCAATAAGCAACTGCACCGCCCAAGATGAACGGTAACAGCGTATCGCCCAGTAGAAATAATAATAGGCCGAAAATCACTGCTGAGATGCCCCAGTAGCGCAATTGTGAAGATACCGGTAAACCCATAAATAATCCCCTTTTGTTATCCAACTTGCGTATTGTGCCGCACCTTGCAAGGGGTGTGGATAAAATATGTGCTCGAAAGTAAGCGTTTTTACCACTTTCGCTTGTGACAGTGGCATCGGAGCTCTAAACATGAGCAACAATTCAACTGGAGTGTTCTATGCGCCTTAGCCGCTATTTTTTGCCCGCCCTGAAAGAAAACCCAGCTGAGGCACAGATCGTCTCACATCGTTTGATGTTACGTGCTGGGATGATCAAACAATCTGCCGCTGGAATTTACTCTTGGTTGCCTTTAGGCCTTAAGGTTTTAAAGAAAATTGAAAAAATTGTGCATGAAGAGCAGGAAAAAGCAGGCCATCTCGCCATGCTTATGCCGACGATCCAATCTGCTGATCTATGGCGCGAATCTGGACGTTATGACGATTATGGTGAGGAAATGCTGCGGTTTAAAGATCGCCATGACCGCGATATGTTGTTTACCCCAACTGCTGAAGAATTGATCACTGATATTTTCCGGGGCCATGTGACTAGCTATAAAGATATGCCGCTGACTATGTATCAAATTCAATGGAAGTTCCGCGATGAACGCCGCCCACGCTTTGGGGTGATGCGTGGACGCGAATTTTATATGAAAGACGGTTACACTTTCGATCTCACCAAAGAGGATGCTTTGCACGCTTATAATCGCCATTTGGTGAGCTACTTACGAACGTATGAGCGCATGGGTTTGCAGGCCATTCCTATGCGGGCAGACAGTGGCCCGATTGGTGGAGACGACACCCATGAATTTTTAGTCTTGGCAGAAACTGGTGAGAGCGAAGTCTTCTATGATAGCGCCGTCACTGACTTGACCTTTGGTGATCGTGAAATTGATTTTGACGATGTGGTAGAATGTCAGTCAATAATGGAAGAGTTTACCACAAAATACGCCCGGACAGATGAAACCCACGATGAGGCTTTGTTTGCCGAGGTTCCCGAAGATCGTCGTAAAGTAGCGCGTGGCATTGAAGTGGGGCAGATCTTTTATTTTGGCACCAAATATTCTGAGGCTATGGGAGCATCTGTACAAGATGCGGAAGGCAAGAAAGTACCTGTCCACATGGGTAGTCATGGTATTGGAGTGAGCCGTCTTGTGGGAGCCATTATTGAGGCCAACCATGACGACAAAGGCATTATTTGGCCAGAGGGTGTGACGCCATTCCACTGTGGAATTGTAAACCTTAAGCAGGGCGATGACGAGGCTGATAGAGCCTGTGAAAACCTCTATAAGAAGCTTACTATGGCTGGTCTGGACCCGCTGTATGATGATCGCAATGAGCGTGCTGGTGGTAAATTTGCTACTATGGATTTGATTGGCCTGCCATGGCGTATCACCGTTGGTCCTCGTGGCTTGAAAAATGGTGTGGTGGAATTGACCAGCCGCAAGACAGGCTTAAGCGAGGAAATGTCACCTGAAGACGCTGTGGAAAAGGTAATAGCCCAATACCTTTAGGGTGGTTAAACTTTATCTGGTATAAAAAGGCTGAAATGTCATGATCCAATATGCAACGACCTTAGCTAATTTACAGGTCAGATCACTTTTTTCTATAGTTAGTATCCCTAAGGTGCGCCTATGAAGAGCGCAGTACCATTTTCTAGTTTTGAATTTTTGATTGCTTGGCGTTACCTGCGGGCTAAACGTGCTGAGGGTGGCGTTAGCGTCATGACACTAATCAGCTTAATCGGTATAGCCCTAGCCGTGGCGGCTTTGATCATTGTGCTAGCTGTGCGCAGTGGCTTTCGGACAGAATTTGTTGATGCTATTTTGGGCGCCAAT
>LAQD01000008.1:40891-63260 GCA_000981705.1 Rhodobacteraceae bacterium ASP10-04a | reverse complement strand
CCGTATCAAGTTGATATCGCCTAATGGCGTTCGCACTGCTTTTGGCACTAGCCCTAGAGTGAAGTCTTACACAGTAGCCTACATATTCACTGTAGGGCATTATAATATTGATCAAACCCGCCTGTACTTACCATTTGGGGAGGCTCAGAGTTTTTTCAACAGAGAAGGCCAAGCTGACCAGATCGAAGTTTTTATAAATGACCCAGAAGCAGTAAATTCTATGATATCTGCGCTTAGGGCGGCAAGTGGTGATGATGCTGTTCTTGAAACCTGGCGTGATTATGCAGGTGGGTTTCTCAGGGCCTTGGCCATCGAAGATAATGTGATGCTGGTGATAATGATCGTACTGATATTACTTTCCACCATGAACATTATTTCAGGCTTGATCATGTTGGTTAAAAATAAAGGCCGTGATATTGGGATTCTGCGCACCATGGGCTTGACAGAGGGCACTGTGCTGCGGGTATTTTTTCTATGCGGGGCAGGCATCGGTCTTGTTGGAACGATCTTAGGTGTGTTGTTAGGCGTATTGTTTGTACTGAACATCGATGCAATTTTTAGCCTAGTAAACTATATATCTGGCGGCGAAGTTTGGGACCCATCTATTCGTGGGATTTATCATCTGCCCGCAGAGTTGCGGGGTATGGATGTGGCTAAGGCTATGGGGATCTCGCTATCGTTATCTTTTATCATCACCATTTTTCCTGCTCGCCGTGCGGCGCGGATGAACCCAGTTGAGGCTTTGCGAAATGAGTGATCTAATCTTGAAAATGGAGGGACTTTATAAGTCCTATAATCCAGGGAAATCCAATGTAATACCAGTTTTACAAGACTGTGATCTGACGCTAATAGCCGGTCAAGTAGTGTCGCTTGTGGCTCCATCGGGGGCGGGTAAGTCAACCCTGCTGCACATTGCTGGTCTCCTAGACACAGCGGATAGTGGAAGCCTGCAGATCGTTGGCCAAGATATGGCTAATGCTGATGATAAATTGCGGACCGATATGCGGCGCATGAAGATTGGGTTTGTTTATCAGTTTCACCACCTCCTACCAGAATTTACGGCGGTAGAGAATATTATGCTCCCACAGCAAGCCACCGGTCTAAGGTCATCCGTGGCTCGCCTGCACGCTTTGGAACTGTTGGATCAGGTGGGGCTTGCGGATCGTGGGCATCACCGGCCTGGTGAGATGTCAGGGGGCGAACAGCAAAGGGTGGCATTTTGTCGGGCCTTGGCCAATGCGCCCAAGCTGTTACTGGCTGATGAACCCACTGGCAATCTTGACCCAGAAACCTCAGATCATGTGTTCAGCGTTTTGATGCATTTAGTGCGTGCCACGGGAATGGCGGCGCTGATTGCAACTCATAACATGGATTTGGCGGGGCGTATGGACCGGCAGGTTCGACTTAGTAAGGGTCAGATACTTTAATTTTCGTGTTGAAAAAAAATCCAAACCCTGATTTTTGCTGCTGATAAAGATTATTGTAAATGGGAAACCCTATGCCACTTGTCTCAACTATCGATATTGAACGTGCCAGTAAATCCGCCTTGGTGGCATATGGTGCAAAAGATTGGATCGCGGTTTCAGTGGCCCGGGCGATTGCGGACGCTGAATCTTTTGGCAATGTGATTTGTGGCCTCTATTATCTTGAAAGCTATTGCCGCCAGTTGGTCACGGGCCGGGTTGATGGTACTGTGGATCCACAGGTCTCAGCGTCGCGGCCTGGATCTATTTTGTCTGATGCTAAATTTGGGTTTTCGCAGCCTGCTTTTGAAGTAGCCTTACCTAGTGCTATCGCAGCAGCGCATACTAATGGTACCGCATCTTTGTCAGTGGCTCATGCACACACCTGCACATCGCTTGGGTATTTCACTGCGCAATTAGCGGCCAAGGGTTTTTTAGCCATTGGCTTCACTAATGCAAGTCCGGTGGTTGCCCCTCCCGGCGGCAATCAAAAGGTGATCGGTACTAATCCTATCGCCATGTCTGTCCCCGATGGTGAGGGTGGTTTGGCCGTACATTTCGACTTTTCAACTTCTGCTGTTGCGCTGGGCAAGATCACTATGGCTAAGGCTGCGGGCGAGCCTGTTCCTCTTGGCTGGGCAGTCGATGCGCAGGGTGAGCCTACCACTAACCCTGAAGCTGCTTTGGCGGGATCTTTAGTTTCGGCTGGTGGATATAAGGGCTGGGGATTTGGGGTTTTGGCGGAGCTTTTGGCTGCTGGAATCACTGGATCGGTTAATTCGCTAGACGTCGGTGGGCTCAAGCTGCCTGATGGTGCGCCTCATGGATTGGGCCAGTTTTATTTTATCCTAGACCCAAGTACTCATCACGTAGACTTTGCTGAAAGGTTGGCGCGCTTGGTGGATGCTGTGGGATTGCAAGAGGGTTCACGTTTGCCTGGTAGCAACCGGCAGCCTAAGGTAGAGATTAATGTGCCAGATGCGCTATGGGATGCGGTGGGCGTTTTGTGTAAAGGCCCTCCTTAAGCCTTTTGAGTAAGTACCACACCAGTGGCCATCAATAATAATCCGCTGAGACGTGGCCAGCTGAGTGGGACATGCTGCGCTCCGAACAAGCCAAAATGATCAATTGTGGCTGCAGAGATCAGCTGACCAATCAGCACAAAGAAAATGGCATTTCCGACGCCAAATTTTGGTGCAATGGCGGTGATTGAAAGCACATAAAACGCCAGCAAAAGTCCCGGTAAAAGCAAATGCCGTGGCGCTGAGGCCAATTTTACAATTGCACTGGGTCCAGTGACCAAAGTTACCACCAGTGCTGTAATAAATCCAACTGTGAGCAATATAGCCCCGGCCAGCATAGGAGCCCCAAGATAGCGGCCTAAAGCCGCATTCATTGCTGCCAGCACAGGAACCCCAATTCCGGCAGCAAGCATGGTAATGGCATAGGTTGGCATAAAGTAGGCTCCTTGAAATTCTTAAACGTCCAGCTCTTCCACAAACTTTGCATTGGCTTGAATATATTCAAAGCGTTTTTCGGGCTTTTTGCCCATCAGACGTTCGATTAGATCGCCAGTTTCACCTGGTACATCCTCATCCACGGTAACACGGATCAGTTTGCGAGTGGTGGGGTCCATTGTTGTTTCTTTTAGGTCTTTTGCATCCATTTCTCCCAACCCTTTGAACCGGCTGACGTCAATTTTGCCTTTACCGCCAAGGCCTTTTTCCAGCCACATGGCCTTTTCGGCTTCATCCAAACAATAGACGCGTTTTGCCCCTTGGGTTAGCCGGAAGAGTGGGGGGCAGGCCAGATACAGATGCCCGGTATCAATCAAAGGGCGCATTTGTGAAAAGAAAAAGGTCATGAGTAGGCTGGCAATATGCGCACCGTCCACATCCGCGTCGGTCATAATTATGATTTTATCATAGCGGAGATCATCGACGTTGAACTTCGTGCCAACGCCCACACCGAGAGCTTCACACAGATCGCTTATCTCTGCATTGGAACCTAGCTTATTGGAGGCTGCGCCCAGGACGTTGAGGATCTTACCTTTCAAAGGTAGCAAAGCTTGGTTCACACGGTTTCGCGCACCTTTTCCAGAGCCGCCTGCACTGTCGCCTTCCACAATGAATAGCTCGGTCCCTTCGCGTGTTTTAGAAGTACAATCAGTAAGCTTACCTGGCAATCTGAGCTTTTTTGTGGCAGATTTTCGCTGAGTTTCTTTCTCTTGGCGTCGGCGCAAACGTTCTTCCGCGCGCAGGACCAGAAAATCAAGAATAGCGCCGGCTGATTTTGTGTCAGCAGCTAGCCAGTTGTCAAACCGGTCACGCACTGCATTTTCGACTAGGCGCTGGGCCTCAACAGTAGCTAAGCGGTCTTTGGTTTGGCCTACAAATTCTGGTTCGCTGATAAAACATGATACTAAGGCACAGCCCCCGGCTGTAAGGTCGTCTCTGGTAATATTGGTGGCCTTGCGGTTGTTAACCAATTCACCATAGGCCTTGATACCCTTTAGTATAGCGGCCCAAAAGCCACTTTCATGGGTGCCGCCTTCAGGGGTTGGTACGGTGTTACAATATGATTGGATGAACCCGTCGCGTGAAGGGGTCCAGTTGACGGCCCATTCTACCTTGCCGGGTACATTGAAACGCTCTTTGAATTCAACAGTGCCCGCAAACGGCGCCTCAGCATATGTGCTGGCTTTACCCAGGGTTTCGTTAAGATAATCGGACAAGCCACCGGGGAAGTGAAAGGTGGCCTCTGTTGGAGTTTCGCCATCATTGATCTGACTTTTCCAGCGAATTTCGACACCGGAGAATAAATAGGCTTTTGAGCGTATGGAATTGAACAGCCGTACTGGTTTGAACCTATGTTTGCCAAAAATTTCTGCATCTGCGTGGAAAGTTACCGTGGTGCCGCGCCGATTAGGCGCTGCACCAATTTTGGTAATGGGCCCAAGAGGCGTGCCGCGCGAGAAGCGTTGCTCATACAGTTCGCGGTTGCGGGCGACTTCGACAATCATAGAATCGGACAGCGCATTCACGACTGAGGCACCAACTCCATGAAGGCCGCCAGATGTTTGGTAGGCTTTCCCAGAAAACTTACCACCAGAATGCAACGTGCACAGAATCACTTCGAGTGCTGATTTGTCTGGGAACTTTGGGTGTGGATCTACCGGAATGCCACGGCCGTTGTCGCGGATCATTACGGAATAATCTGCTAAAAGCTCAACTTCGATACGATTGGCGTGGCCTGCCACCGCCTCATCCATAGAGTTGTCGAGAACCTCAGCTACGAGGTGATGCAGTGCGCGTTCATCAGTTCCGCCGATATACATGCCGGGGCGCTTTCGAACTGGCTCCAGCCCCTCCAAAACCTCAATGGATGAGGCGTCATAGGTGGTATCATCGACTGCGGATAATAGGTCACTTGCCATGGGTCTGCTCTTTCTTTGATTGTCGCTATTCATGGCAGAAGTTGCGTGGCAAGAAAAGGCCTCCACTACATGTTGGCATATATTCTAAGTTAGATTTTGCGCTCTGAGCGCCTAAGCTATAAAAAATTCTTCTAATTTATGAGTGCACAGTGGAATTCTGGCACAAAATTTATGAGTAATATATGATATTTTTTTACTGGTCAGCAGCTTAGTTGCTGCTTAATACAGTCTAATGAGTAAATCTAAGGCAATTAAACTCGAAGTACGGTCTTTGTTGGTGTTAGGCCTGCCCTTGGTAGGTAGCCAAGTGGCGCAGTTTGCGGTGCATGTGACTGATACTCTAATGCTGGGATGGTATTCTGTTTTGGCTTTGGCTCAGGTAACCTTAGGCGCTCAGATTTTTTTTATCGCTTTTATTACCACGTCTGGCTTTGCCTTTTCTGTATTACCGATGGTAGCAAAATCTATGGCTGAGGATGATCCGCAATCGGCCCGCCGGACTACGCGCATGGGGCTTTGGCTATCGACTATCGCGGCTGGATTTTTGTTTCTGCCTATGTGGTTCTCTGCCCCAATTCTTGAGTCAATGGGGCAGGATACTGTCGTGGCACAAGGTGCGCAGGACTATTTGCGCATTGCGGGCTTTGGTCTTTGGCCAGCGCTTTGGGGCCTTACCTTGCGCAGCTATCTTTCGGCGTTGGAGCATACAGGTGTTGTGCTCTGGATTTCGTTGGGGGTTTTAGTCGCTAACGCGTTGATCAACTATGCCTTAATTTTTGGATATTGGGGTATGCCTGAGTTAGGCTTGCAGGGGGCTGCAATTGCTTCAGTGATTGCGGTGAGCCTATCTCTAATTGGCTTTGTTATTTATATTCAAGTCTGCTTTCCCGAACAAGCGATGTTTGCTCGATTTTGGCGGTTTGACCGGGTTGCCACATTGGCTGTTACGCGTCTCGCCATGCCTATTTCGGCTACGGCTTTGGCGGAGAGTGGTTTGTTCGCGGGCTCTGCTTTTATGATGGGCTGGTTGGGGCATTTGGAATTAGCAGCGCATGGGATTGTCCTGCAATTAGCCGCTATTAGCTTTATGGTGCATTTGGGACTGTCACAGGCGGGCACTGTACGGGTTGGACAGGCGTTTGCTCGCGGTGATTGGGTGGCGGTAAAGCGTACAGCAGCGGTTACAATGGGACTTTCGACGCTGGCTGCCGTAATAGCGATATTCTTCTTTTTGGCCACGCCACAGATGCTAATTAGTGCATTTTTGGATGTTGAAGATTTACTAGCACCTGATATTCTTCGCATCGGTACGTTGCTCTTGATTGTGGCTGCGATGTTTCAGTTTGTAGATGCGGCGCAGGTGGTTGCCCTGAGCCTACTACGTGGACTTCAGGATACCAAAATGCCTATGCTGATCGCTGCAGTTTCTTATTGGCTTATCGGTCTTCCTATCAGCTATGTCTTAGGTTTCTCCATGGACTACAAGGAGACGGGGATTTGGTTGGGCTTGGTTTTTGGTCTTGGGGTCGCCGCAGTGCTTCTTTGGGTGCGGTTCTCTGTGTTGACACGTGGAACTCACGGGCGCGCTTAGCCTTGGACGGTTGCATCTGACCAGCTGTTTCAATTACGATATCAGAGGTTACATTATAAACTGAAATCAACAGCTAGTCTGTGACCAATGCTAACTTCAAGTCATAACTTCTGGCTCTAATCATGCTATTTTCTCATAGATGGAGGAAATTTATTATAAATATTTTGTAGATCGCAATTAAACTAATACTTCACAAAATCTTTGAATTCGTTTGCAGGCTTTCTGCAAATTTTCGTCTGATGTAGCATAGCTCACACGGAAATTTGGCGATAGGCCAAAGGCTGCTCCAAAAACAACTGCTACCCCGGTATCTTCCAAAAGACTTGTGGCAAAAACCTCATCATTGGTTATCTCGATCCCGGCTGGAGTCGTTTTGCCGATTATCTCAGAAATGGATGGGTAAACATAGAAAGCACCATCAGGTTTTGGGCAGGTAATGCCCTTAGCTTCGTTGAGCATTTCTACCACCAAATTACGCCGGCGGATGAATGTTTCATTGTTAGTTGCTAAGAAGTCTTGGATCCCACTTAGAGCCT
This sequence comes from Rhodobacteraceae bacterium ASP10-04a, assembly GCA_000981705.1. Taxonomy (GTDB): domain Bacteria; phylum Pseudomonadota; class Alphaproteobacteria; order Rhodobacterales; family Rhodobacteraceae; genus Planktomarina; species Planktomarina antarctica. The sequence goes on along the minus strand of LAQD01000008.1, from coordinate 56,234 downwards.
CTACTGCAGCCCATTGGCTTATTGTGCATGGGTTTGAGGTGGACTGTGATTGGACTTTGCGCATGGCGGCTATCAAAGTCTGAGGCCCGGCCGCATAACCAATACGCCAACCCGTCATCGCATAGGCTTTGGATACGCCATTGCATGTCAGGGTGCGCTCATAAAGTGCAGGTTCCACTTCGGCGGGGGTGCAGAATTTAAAATTACCATAGGTTAGATGTTCATACATATCATCGGTCATCACCCAAACATGTGGATGACGCAGCAACACGTCGGTTAAAGCCTTCAGCTCATGCCAATTATAGCCAGCGCCAGTTGGATTGGAGGGCGAATTGAAGATAAACCATTTAGTTTTTGGGGTGATAGCAGCTTCCAACTGATCTGCAGTGAGCTTGTAGTTGGTTTGAACAGAGGTTTCTGCAATCACTGGGGTCCCACCTGCCAGCAGCACCATATCTGGATAGGACACCCAATAAGGGGCAGGGATTAGAACCTCGTCTCCTTGGTTCAGTGTGGCGACCAAAGCGTTATATAGGATCTGTTTTCCACCAGTGCCGACACTCACTTGCGCCGAGGTATAGCTTAATGCGTTGTCACGCAAAAGCTTGTCACAAATAGCTTGTTTCAGCTCGGGCATACCGTCAGGCGCAGTATATTTTGTCTTGCCCTCAGCGATGGCTCGCACTGCCGCTGCTTTTATGTTGTCTGGCGTGTCAAAATCTGGTTCGCCCGCACCAAGCCCTATTACATCTCGGCCAGCGGCCTTTAATTCCGCTGCTTTTGTTGTTACAATAATTGTTGGGGATGGTTTTACACGGTCAAGTGTTGTGGACAAAAAAGACATAGCTACCTCAATCTGAGAATTTATCTGCTCAAGTCTTAGATCTCCGTTTACACAGCTGCAAGCAGAACTGTTTTGAAAGAGGTAATATATGACTGAAAATAATTTGGATGCCTCGTTTGATTGGTTTGGTCCTGATGCGGCCACCTTTGGTGACCGAGTTTTAGGCGCTCGTGAAAAATCTGGTATGACTCAGGTGCAGCTGTCTCGTCGGCTTGGGATCAAGCTTTCAACCTTGCAGGCTTGGGAAGATGATCGATCTGAACCGCGTGCCAACAAGTTACAAATGTTGACTGGAATGCTAAACGTATCACTGCCCTGGCTGTTGAGTGGTGAAGGAATTGGACCAGAAGAACCCAATGTGGAGCCTTTATCCGAAAACATCCAAACTATTCTAATTGAAATGCGGGCAATTAAAACTGATATGACACGTACCGCCGATCGTTTGAGCCGGTTGGAGAAACACCTGAGGTTAGCCCTGAAATGACTGAGTTGCACGAACATAAAATTAAACGTCTTAAAATGCGATCTATGCGGCGTGGGATCAAAGAAATGGACTTAATTTTAAGCTATTTTGCAGATCAAACCCTCAAAAAAATGAGTGACGAGCAGTTGGTAGCCTATGATCAGTTGCTTGAAGAAAACGATCATGATCTGTATTCATGGGTGACTGGTACTGCTGTGACGCCACCGGAATTTACGGTATTGATCGGTGAGATTGTGGATGGTTTGCAAATTCAGGTTAATTGACGGTGCTTTGTTTAATTAATGTTTGTGAATATCTTTATCAATAACTGGAGCAGCAGTTTGAGGGCTCCTGCGATGGATGGTTAGAACCGAATGAGGTGGAATGGCATTAAAAGTTTTATGTCATATAAACAAAAAAGCTTATTTCTTGTAGGTTTTTATTAAATAAACCAATTTGGTGCGAGCTCTTTTGGTATGCAGTATCAGTGATGATGAAGGTGCTGCCGTTGAGCTGAAAGCTGCGAGTATTATTAAGACTCGAATGTTAGCCATAACCTGAAATAATTGGTGGACATGGGCCGCATACGCCACTTGGTAATCAAATCTGATTTATTTATTGATCCAGCTTACTCATACTGATGAATTCCAACTCGCGAAGCAATTTTCGGCTCATGGCCCGTTCATAATTGGCAAAACCAATCGCCACCTCTGAAAATGCACCTGGACCGGCCAAAACGCGGTTTGAGAAATAGGCTGTTAATTCGCTAATAGACAATTCTGCATGCGACAGACGTGAGCCTGAGTCGACACCAATGACCAATGCATTTATCACAATATTGCCAATCTGTTCTGGAAGGTTGACCCGGTGGGGTTCTGGCCCACTATTACTTTTTCCGTCGCCAGCAATGTCTAGTGTGCGCTTCCAACAACTAGTTTGTTGGTTTAAAAATCCTATGCCTGACTGAATGGCTTTGCCTAATGCCGTAGTCGGTGGGGCATCCCGCCGCTGCACTTGATGCAATTTATTAGATAGGTTTTGAAGGGTTTGTAAATTTGAAATCTCGGTCCAAGGGATCAAAATACGCTGATAATTCTGGCCACTCCATTCGTATACTAATAGCCGTACTGGGGCGTTAGGCATGATTAAAATGCTGGAAGTAATCTCTGGGCTAGTCAGTGCTGCGGCCAAACCTTGCAATTGTAACTGATACTCTCCTGAATCCACCGAGCCGGATACATCTAGTCCCATGGCTAGCGCTTGACGGCAAGCTGCCTGCGCTGTGGACGCGCTTGTAGCCACGAATGCAGTGGCTACAAGCCATTTAAAGATTGTTAGCTTTACCAATGACCAATGTTTTCCATACTCGCCCAAGGTTCTGACACCGGCAGGTTGTCACCCTCTTGCAAAAGCTCAATGGAAATATTGTCTGGACTTCGTACAAAAGCCATCCGACCCTCACGCGGTGGGCGATTGATGATGATCCCACTGTTAATGAGATGCTGACAAGTTTCGTAAATATCGCTCACTTCATAGGCTAAATGACCGAAATGGCGGCTTTCTGAGGGTAGGCCGTCATCACCATCCCAATTGTAAGTCAACTCCACTGGGCATTCATGCTGGCCTGGAGGGGCCATAAAAACTAAAGTAAAACGGCCACTTTCATTATCCCACCGTCGCGTTTCTTCAAGCCCCAAACAGGCAAAAAAAGCGATTGAGGCTTCTAAATCAGAGACTCGAACCATTGTGTGTAGATATTTCATTTACATTTACCTTTATATAGTAGGTTCATCCTTCACATTACTCCATATATAGTGTTTAGGGAATCGCTCCAGATGGAGTTAACTTAGGGGATATTGATGCTGTTGACACCAGAACAACAAGAAGAAATTGATCAGCTGCGATCAAATCCTCAGCCAACCCTGAGGGCAGTGGCTCCAGGGATGGAGAGCCATCTTTATACGGCTCAACCTGTGTTGGATCATGGGTTTGTGCGTGTTATTGATTATATGGGCGATGATGCTGCGATTTGTCAGGCGGCTCGCGTGAGCTACGGTAAGGGTACAAAGTCGGTACAAAACGATGTTGGATTGATCCGGTATTTGATGCGTCATTGGCATTCTACTCCGTTCGAAATGTGCGAAATAAAGCTGCATGTGAAGCTACCAGTCTTTGTAGCGCGGCAATGGATCCGGCACCGAACAGCAAATGTAAACGAATATTCAGCGCGCTACTCGATTTTAGATAGGGAATTTTATATTCCTGAAGTAGATTCTTTGGCATCTCAATCTGTGGTTAACAATCAAGGTCGTGGTCGGGTACTCCAGGGCGCTGAGGCAGCGCGAGTTCTTGAGATTTTGAAAACAGACAGCAACCGCGCTTATGACAATTATGAAGCGATGATCTCCGAGGACGGGCAAGATGGCCTGGCGCGAGAATTAGCCCGGATGAACTTGCCTGCTAATATCTATACTCAATGGTATTGGAAGGTCGATCTGCACAACCTGTTTCACTTTCTGCGCCTGCGGGCTGATGCGCACGCGCAATATGAAATCAGGGTTTATGCCGATGTGATTTGCGACATGGTGCGCGACTGGGTTCCTGCTGCTTATGGTGCGTTTGAGGATTATCGTTTGGGAGGCGCGGTATTGTCTGCTAAATCACTTGATTGTGTGCGGCGTATGTTGGCAGGCGAAAAGGTGACGCAAGACTCCTCTGGTATGAGTAAAGGTGAGTGGCGAGAATTTGAGGGAGTTATTGGGGTGTAGTTGCCCCAATGTGGCTTTTTAAGACACAAATTTAAACTGCCTAGGCGAGCCCAGCTTTATACGGATGCGCCTCCGTGCATAGTGAACGGCACTCAGATTAGTCGGCGCTGCTCAATTCGCCAGCCATTTCACGGCCATCACGCCCTTCGATCAGCTCATAATTTATTTTTTGATTGTCAGCCAAGCTTGTCATCCCAGCCCGTTCTACAGCTGAAATATGAACAAAAACATCATTTCCACCACCCTCAGGTTCGATGAAGCCAAAGCCTTTTGTGGTGTTAAACCATTTTACTGTGCCCAGAGGCATATCGTATTCTCCTAATTCATAGTTGCACGCCAGGCACTTCGCTGACGGCATGACAAGATTCTGAAAACTAAAATTCTTCGAATAATTGATCGTTTTCAGATGCCACATCCCCACAATTGTGCGATTATAAATAAAATCAAGGAAAAATTGATGCAACTCTATGGTTTAGATTCATGTGATAGCTGCCGTTTGGCCCGAAAAGCTTTGAAATATCTGATGGTTGACTATATCGACGTGCGGAAATCTGAGGTGCCTAAAAATGTATTAGAAGCTGCCCTTACAAAGTTTGGGACGGCTTTGATAAATAAATCTTCCATTACATGGCGAAGTTTGGATGACGTGACGCGAACTAGGAACCCATGTGATTTGTTGCAAGCGTATCCGACTTTGATGAAGCGTCCATTAATCGTGAATGGAGCTAAAATGACCCTAGGCTGGAAGCCAGATGTTGCGGCGCTCTATGTGGATTGGCATAAAAATTAACTGACTTGTTTTGGGCCATAAAAAAAGCCGCTCAATCTGAACGGCCTTTTTAAGTTTTCTATAAGGTTGGGTTAAGCAAATCAGGTGGTGTTGATTCGATTTTGAGATCGGCAACTAGTTGTTCCAATTTCATTACTTCGCTTTGCTTGCTCCCAAGGCGGCGCACTGAGACGGTACGGTCCTCAACTTCCTTCATGCCTATGGCCAATATTACCGGCACTTTTGCTACAGAATGTTCGCGAACTTTATAATTTATTTTCTCGTTGCGAATATCAGCCTCAGCACGGACGCCCACAGCACGCAGAGTTGCCACTGTCTCATGCACAAAGTCATCTGCATCAGACACGATGGAGGCCACAACCACCTGGCGTGGTGCCAACCAGATCGGAAGTTTCCCCGCATGTTCTTCGATCAAAATACCGATGAAGCGTTCAAATGAGCCAAGACAGGCGCGGTGGAGCATTACAGGACGATGCTTGTTGCCATCTTCGCCAATATAGCTGGCATCCAGACGCTCAGGCAAAACAAAATCTACCTGATGGGTGCCACATTGCCAATCTCGGCCAATGGCATCGGTTAGTACGAACTCAAGTTTGGGCCCATAAAAAGCACCTTCACCGGGGTTCATTTCAGGCTCAATACCCGCCTTACGCGTGGCAGCTAAAAGTGAAGTTTCCGCACGATCCCAAACATCGTCTGAGCCAGAGCGGTTTGCTGGACGATCGGAGAACTTCACCCGGAATTTTTCGAAGCCAAGATCTTTGTACACAGAGGTGAGGTACTCGATATAAAGTGCAGTTTCATTTTCAATCTGGTCTTCGCGGCAGAAGATATGCCCATCATCTTGGGTGAAGCCTCGCACCCGCATAATCCCGTGTAAGGCACCGGATGGTTCATAACGGGCACAGCTGCCAAATTCGGCCATGCGCAGGGGTAGATCGCGGTATGACTTCAGCCCTTGGTTAAAAATTTGCACGTGGCAGGGGCAGTTCATCGGTTTCAATGCGTTTACGGCTTTTTCGCGCGCATGTTCTTCATCCACCTCAACGATGAACATATTTTCTTGGTATTTATCCCAATGGCCTGAGGCCACCCAAAGCTTTCGGTCCACTACTTGTGGGGTATTCACCTCTACATAGCCCCCGGCTCGCTGTTTGCGGCGCATATAATCTTGTAGCTCAGTGTAGATGGTCCAGCCGTTAGGGTGCCAGAAGACTTGGCCAGGAGCCTCTTCTTGCATGTGGTATAAATCCATTTCACGGCCCAGCTTGCGGTGGTCGCGCTTTGCGGCCTCCTCCAGCATATGTAAATGGGCCTTTAGTTTTTCTTTGTTGGTAAAGGCCACGCCGTAGATGCGTTGTAACATTGTGCGCTTGCTGTCGCCGCGCCAATAGGCTCCGGCAACGCTCATCAGTTTGAAGGCATCGGCAGGTAGCTGGCCTGTATGTTGCAAATGTGGGCCACGACAGAGATCTTGCCAATCACCATGCCAATACATCCGCAGTGGCTCATCGCCCGGGATCGAAGAGATCAGCTCAACCTTATAGGGTTCACCTGCATCTGTATAATGCTGGACGGCACGGGTGCGGTCCCAAATTTCGGTACGTACGGGATCACGGCGGTTAATGATGTCTTTCATCTTCTTTTCGATGATATTTAGGTCTTCATGTGTGAAGGGCTCTTTGCGGTCAAAATCATAATACCAGCCATCTTTGATCACTGGTCCAATTGTCACTTGCACATCTGGCCAAATTTCTTGCACTGCATAAGCCATTACATGGGCAAGATCGTGGCGGATCAGTTCGTCAGCTTTAAGTTCGTCTTTCATGGTGTGGATAGCAATGGTTGAATCTACTTCAATCGGCCAAGCTAAATCAAAATGCTCACCGCCAACGGTGGCTGAAATTGCTTTCTTGGCCAACGACGATGCAATATCGGTTGCAACATCAGCGGCCGTTACGCCAACTTCATATTTGCGAATAGAATTATCAGGAAGTGTGAGTGAGATCTGAGCCATCAAGGGTACTCCTCGTCAGTTTGGCGCCTACGAAACGCCCGGTTGCGGGTATAAGGTTTTCGGAGTGTTTGGCGCTTTTGATTTTTGCTGTCAACTGCCGAAGCCTGAGGGATTGCGACGATTATGACACAGGCGCTGAATGTGAAGGGGATGGAGGTCTGAAAGACCTTGGGAATGCGGCCTGTCTTGACTAGCCTATGATCAATTGCTTGAGGCTATAATCGAATGAAATTTTTGACAACTGAGACAGGCCGCAAGCTTGCCTATGTGCAGACGTCTGGTGCAGGCCCGGGCTTGGTGTTCCTAGGTGGGTTTATGTCGGATATGTCGGGCACCAAAGCGCTGCATCTTGAAAGCTGGTGCCAAGCACAGGGCCGTGCGTTTTTACGATTTGATTATTCGGGGCACGGTGCGTCATCGGAGGCCTTCATCGATGGATGCATTGGCGATTGGGCTGAGGATGCGCAGGTGTTGATTGAGACGCTTACGCATGGGCCACAGATTTTGGTTGGGTCTTCTATGGGTGGTTGGATATCGCTGTTGATAGCGCAACGGGTTCCTGCGCGTGTGGCAGGGCTGATTACCATCGCCGCGGCTCCAGACTTTACGGAGGATGGGTTCTGGGCGAGTTTCAACGCGGATATTCGCAAATGTCTAACGCAGGAGGGAGTGGTATATATTCCTTCTAATTATGGTGACCCTTATCCGATTAGTAAACGCTTGATTGACGATGGCCGTGCGCACTTGTTACTCCGCAAGCCGCTTGAGTTTTCATTCCCAATCCGATTGTTGCAAGGGGATGAAGACGAAGATGTTTCTGTTGAACTCGCTAATAAACTCTTTGCCCATATTAAGGGTCCAGACGTCCAGTTGCTTTTGCTTAAAGGTGCCGATCACCGCTTTTCTGCGTCAAATGAATTGGCATTGACTGAAGCCACAATTTTGAATGTGATCGATGCCATTGAGCGACGGACATAACCTTTTAGGGAGATTAACACGTCTCAAATTTTAACCATATATTTTGTACGACCACAGTTGCCCACCGTGGAAGAGGGTAAAGCTCATATGGGCAGATGGATGGTCTGGAGGAATAGCTTGGGTGATGCGTTTGTACATCCGGCCACGCCTTGCAACGATCTAAAACGGTTGGCCCCGATGGCGTCTAAGATGGAGGTGTCCCAGCCATTGGTATTTTGATTGTTGAAGCTACTAACATGGAGGCTGCAGCGGCCATTTCTCAGGCTTATCCTGTTTCAGCGTTCGCAGAGATTGGCCTATCTGAAATGATCGCGATGAGTGGTTGATCGGCTTGCATGAACCTTCAAGATTAGCTTCATCTTGGGGCTTCATCCAAAATTCTACACTTCGGCTGTGTGATTGGCTAAGTGTGTAAAAATAATAGAAAATTGTGGGTATGCTGGATGTCTTGATCTTGGCAACCGTAGGAAAACTTGACACAATAGAAAGATGAACTCTGAACCAATTGTATTCTTGCCAGGCATGATGTGTGATGCGCGGCTGTTCGCCCCTCAAATTGACGGGCTATCGCATGAGCGTGCCGTGATGGTGGCACCTGTGCATTTGGGTGAGCGGATAGAAGAGATTGCTAGCACTATATTGGATATGACCCCGCATCGGTTTGCCCTATGCGGGTTATCTATGGGTGGTATAGTAGCGATGGAGATAATTCGTCGCGCCCCGGATCGGGTGAGCCGCCTTTGCCTAATGGACACTAATCCTTTGTCTGAAACACCAGTGCGTGCAGCGGAGCGTGAGCCGCAGATCATCGCGGCGAAGACTGGGCGGCTAGAACAGGTTATGCGCGAAGAGCTGCTCCCTAACTGTTTGGCTGATACCCCTTTTAAGGCCCATATTTTTGAGTTGATGGTTGATATGGCATTGTCTTTGGGTCCAGAGGTGTTTGCGCGCCAGTCTCGCGCCTTGCAGAAACGCCGTGATCAGCAATCCTTGCTATGCAATATAAAATGTCCAACCTTAGTACTCTGTGGTGCGCAGGATCAGATAACATTACCCAAGCGTCACACATTTATGGCTGAATTGATCGCGCCGGCCGAGCTGGTGGTGATCGAGAATGCTGGCCACCTGCCTACTTTGGAGCAGCCTGAGGCAACCATTTCAGCACTCCGGGCTTGGTTGGGATAGTTTTCAAGCTGTTTATTTTTTAAGACTGTGTTTCCGGACGCTTTTCACATTTTTGTTTTTAGACTTTTCGCGCATCCGTCGCTTAGCTAAAATTTTGGTGTTTTCGACATCCTCTGCGACAAGCTTGAGCCAACGCTGCATGCGGGGCACGTCAACCTTACCACTGGTAATAGCTGCTTGAACCGCACAGTCCGGTTCTTTGTCATGGGCGCAATCATTGAATCTGCAATTTTGCCGCAATGCATGTAGATCTGCGAAGGTTTCTTCCAGCCCTATGGAGACATCTGTGAGCTGTAATTCTCGCATACCAGGCGTATCTAGTACTGCGCAACCGGAGGGCATAATGTGTAATTGCCGCCCTGTGGTGGTGTGCCGGCCCTTGTCGTCGGAGGCGCGTACCTCTTGGGTTTCGATTGTTTCATTGCCGGCCAAAGTATTGGCTAAGGTAGATTTTCCAACCCCAGATGAGCCCAGAAATGCTACGGTTTGGCCGGGCTGACACCATTGAAACAGATAGCTGCTAGCGGAGGGGTCCCTTGCGTTCAAGCTGACCACGGCCACACGTTTGGAAATGGCTTGGGCTTTTGAGACAAACTCTACTATATTTTTAGCCAAATCGATTTTAGTTAATACGATGACGGGCGTCACATCGGCCTCGTGAGCCATGGCGATGTAACGTTCTAACCGGGCCACGCTGAAATCATTATTGCAGGATGATACAATAAAAGCGGTGTCTAAGTTCGCAGCGATTAATTGCTCTTTGCGATCATGACCCGGTGCGCGACGTTTTATCAGGCTTTTACGCTCCAACAATTGGCTGGAGCGGGGATCTTCGCGGTTGAAGAGCAACCAGTCCCCGACAGTCACATCGTGGAGCGATGGGATCATTAGGTCAAGATTGGCGCCTTGGATGTGTAGTGTGTTGCGGTGCACCTGGGTAATGCGCGCTGGAGGAGATTGTTCTAATTCGGCGGCCTCCACCTGGTCCCAAAAATACGCACCCCAGCCCAAGTTTCGAAGCTGGCTCGCTGTCTCTAGGATTGCTATGGTATCATCTGTTGGCTTGGCGTGGGACATATCGCGCAACATTTCTTTTTCTTTCCTCAGCGCGTGCCGCGCTCTGTGCCCACAGTGTCACATTTTACGCAACCTGTGCCAGTACTCTTCGTGAGAGATTGGCAAAGGTTTCAAAATATTATGTCATAGCCTACAAGGACTTGGAAAATTTTGTTTCCTATCAACGGATTTCACCATCAACAGTCTGATATTGCGTCTCCTTTCTTTTTGTGCTGCATTTGCATATAGTTGCCGCAATGCCGCAAATTTTTGGTGAGTCGCTGCTACAAAAGGGCTAGATATGACCGAAAAAACCAAACTTCTTTTGATCAAACGCTATGCTAGCCGAAGATTGTACAATACAGAAGCTAGTGATTATATTACATTAGCTGACATTGCAGATTTTATTCGTGGTGGCCGTGAAGTGCAAATCATTGATCTGAAATCTGGTGATGATCTGACTCGGCAATATTTACTACAGATTGTAGCTGACTACGAAAGGCGTGGGGAAAACGTTCTACCGGTAGAGGTTTTAACAGACTTGGTACGCTCTTATGGTAACCAAGCCACCTCTGTTGTCCCGCAATTTTTAGCTGCAAGCTTTGAGATTTTGCGTGATGGACAATCCAAGGCGATGGAAAATCTAAATGTGGTCAATCCGGCGGTGGCAATCCCAGGGTTCGATATTATGATGGCGCAACAAGAAGCGTTTATGAAGGCTATGACGGGTGGGCTTTCAGGATCTACTAAGCCTGGTAAAAGTCAGCCGTCGGATGATTTGGCAGATATAAAATCACAATTGGCGGCTCTGCAGGAAAAACTTTCTAAACTATAAGCCGGAGCCAAGGGCGGGGACGGGCCCCGCCCAAAGTCTATGCAACCTCAGCGAAGACCTGCTTCAAGGCCGCCTCAAGCTTTTCAAACATTTCATCGATATGGCTTTCAGTGAAGACAAACGAGGGGCATAAGACGATCGATTGGCCCAAAGGCCTACAAATCAAACCGTGATCTGTGCATGTGTTGGCAATCCGTTCGCTCACTGAAAGATTGGATGCAAAGGGTATTTTATTGGATTTATCCTGTACCGCTTCTAAAGCGCCCATCAGACCTTTACCGCGAGCCTCGCCGATATTTGGATGTTCTAATAACCGCTGCATATGGGTTTCAAAGTAAGGCGTTAGCTGTCTTACATTTTCAGCCAGACCTTCATTCATAATCACATCAATTGCTTTGAGTGCAATTGCAGATCCGACTGGATGACCTGAAGCTGTGAACCCGTGAGGAAATTCCTCAATAGCTTCAGAGGCCGCTTGGAGGCGGTTGGTCAGTTCTGGGCCTAAGATTACAGCACCCATTGGAAAATACCCTGCGGTTAAGTTTTTTGAGCTGATGATCGCGTCTGGTATGAAGTTATATGCTTCGCAGCCCCAAGTATGCCCAGTGCGTCCAAAGCCGCAAATAACTTCATCTGAGATAAGTGGAATGCCGTACTTTTTCAAAACGGGTTGTATGGCTTGAAAATACCCTGTGGGGGGTGGGATAACCCCACCAGCCCCAAGAACTGGCTCAGCGAAGAAGCCTCCGATGGTTTCTGCACCCTCGTTAAGGATCATATCCTCCAGCTCTTTGGCAAGTCTGACGGTAAACTGAGCCTCAGTTTCACCGGGACGACCTTCGCGCCAATAGTGGGGGCATGTCAGATGCAAAAATCCTGGTAGGGGTAGGCCAAAAACTGCATTGTAAGGTTTGCCGGTCATGGAAGCAGAAACCGCAGTCACTCCGTGATAGGCATTTTTGCGAGTGATGATCTTACGCCGTTCTGCGTTACCTTCTGAGCCATGGAGAAACCAGAGCATTTTGACCATCGTATCATTCGCTTCTGATCCTGAGTTTGTATAAAAAACTTTACCAGTGTCGAATGGTGATACTTCCACAAGCTTTTCAGATAGCATCACAGTTTGATCTGACATGCGTCCAAAAAAGGCGTGATAGCCAGGGAAGCGATCATACTGATCTTTGGCTGCTTGGGCGATGCCAGCATGATCAAAACCTGCCACCATATTCCAAAGCCCTGAATTTGCATCGAGAAACTTACGGCCATGCACGTCAAATACATAGGGCCCTTCGCCATGTGTTAGGACGGTTGCACCACGACTTTCAATCGTTGGCAAATCAGTAAAGCCGTAGAAGGCATGGGCGTCAGCCCGGGCTTCCCAGCTGTTGGGAGATTGGTCTTTCATTGGGTGACCTTTGAGAATTATGGCCAGTGCCTGTGGGCTCTGGCGGGAGTATTTTGGCCAGAAGGATTTGGCCGATTAACAGTTGGCAAAACGCCCATTTAAACGCGGTGGCGCGCCGGCCCAAGCCCATTTGCCATTGGCCACTGTAAACCAACCAGTAATAGTTGTGGCTTTGGGACATCTATAGCGAGGGGCGCTCTGTAAAATAATCATACGCCTAGCTTATCGCGCAGAGAGAACCATGTCATGGCTAAAGTCATAATTGGGCTCCTCAAGGCTTGACCGCCTGGAAAGGCTGGGCCGGGTAGCTTGGATAAAAGATCAAACCGCGAGGCATTGCCAGCAATGGTTTCGGCCAGCACTAGCCCAGCAAACCCTGCCATAGCGACTCCATGGCCAGAATAGCCTGAGGCTGTGAGCTGATGCGATCCAACGCGTGCGAACATTGGCAGGCGGGTTGTTGTGATACCAAGGGTCCCACCCCAGGCATGGGTCAGTTCCACATCTTTTAGCTGCGGAAAGATTTCAGTGAGGGGGCGGCGAACCTTGGAAAAAATATCACGAGGGAATTTAGTGCCATAGCTTTCACCACCTCCGAAGATCAGCCGATTATCATGACTGAGGCGGTAATAATTCAAAACAAAACGATTATCGGCCACGGCGATGTTTTTGGTTAAGACGGATTGTGGATCGGTAAGTGGAGCTGTGGCAACCAGGTAGTTGTTGATGGGCAGCACCCGCGTGGCCTGCTTATGGTTGAGGCTGCCATGATAGCCGTTGGTGGCGTGAACTACATAGCCTGCTTTCACCTGACCGTGCTTAGTGTGTACGATAGAGGGCGTTCCGTCTTGGACCTGCTCCACTGCACTGCCTTCATATATGATGGTTCCGGCTGCTTCGGCTGCCTTAGCCAAGCCCAGAGAGTAGCGCAGAGGGTGTAGGTGTCCAGCACCCCAATCTAAAATACCCCCACTGTAGCGTGAGGACTTGATTAAGTTTAAAACCGCAGACTTGTCGAGGCATTCAATTTCAGTATAGCCGTAGTGCTTTGCCAAATAATCTGCTTTAGCATGGCTAGCGTCGCTGTCTTTTTGGCTGAAAGAGGCCTCGGCCACTCCGGGCTTGTAACCTGATTCAGGAGCATATTGGGCTATCAGGCTACGGGTTAGAGATTTTGCCTCTTGGGTCATTTCCCACAGCTGATGTGCCGCATCTCTGCCCATAGCCTTTTCTAACTTTTGTTGGTCGTAGTTTAAACCAGAGCCCATTTGGCCACCATTGCGTCCGGAAGCTCCAAACCCAACGCGGTGGGCCTCAATAACTATGACGGTGAAGCCTTTTTGCGCCAGATGTAAGGCAGTGGACAATCCTGTAAAACCAGCTCCAATTATACAGACATCGCAGGATACCGGCATATCTAGGCGCGTGCGGCGGGTCGTCTCATCTACGCTTTCGGCGTACCAGCTAGATGGGTAGGTGGCGCGGCGGTCGTTTGCATAAAGAAAGTTAGACATTAAGCAAAAGGTGCTCACGCTCCCAAGGTGATATTACCTGCAGAAACTCGCTATACTCTGTGCGTTTCACAATGGAATATACCCGGGCAAATTCTGGGTCGAGCACCTCATGCATGCGCTTAGCTTTGTCGAATAAATCAAGAGCTGTGAATAGGTCGTAGGGAATTGCTTCTTCGCCATCATAGGCATCGCCACGATATTGTTTGTCAGGGCGCTCCTGATCTTCCAGCCCGAGGTAGCAACAGGCTAAAGATGCGGCAATACCGAGATAGGGGTTGCAATCCATACCTGCCAAACGATTTTCAATTCTGCGCGCCTGCGGGTCTGACAAGGGAATGCGAATGCCGGTAGTGCGATTGTCGCGTGCCCATTCAAGGTTAATGGGTGCCGCGTGATCTTTGACGTAGCGCCGGTAGCTATTAACATAAGGCGCCAGCATGGCGATCACTGAGGGGAGATGGTTTTGTAGGCCGGCGATCATGTGATAGAAAATATCTGTCTCCCCACCCTGTGGGCCGACAAAGATATTTTGCCCTTCTGAATCCAAGAAGGAATGGTGGATATGCATAGCGGAACCGGGCTCTTGAGCGATTGGTTTGGCCATAAAAGTGGCAAAACAGTCATGTTTAAGCGCTGCTTCTCGGATTAGACGTTTGAAGTAAAACACTTCGTCAGCCAGCTTAACTGGGTCGCCATGCTGGAGATTGATTTCCACTTGGCCGGCACCGCCCTCTTGGGTGATCCCGTCGATTTCAAAGCCTTGAGCTTCTGCAAAGTCGTAGATATCGTCGATTACTGGGCCATATTCATCCACTGCTGACATGGAATAGGCTTGGCGGCCAGCGGCGGGGCGGCCAGAGCGGCCCATCATTGGGGTAATAGCCTTAGCTGGATCTATGTTGCGGGCCACTAAAAAAAATTCCAACTCAGGGGCAACAACAGGCTCTAATCCTTTATCACGAAACAGCTGAACGACACGTTTGAGTACATTACGGGGTGCCGTGGGGATTGGTGTGTCGTCACGGCCATATGCGTCATGTATCACTTGCAAGGTTACATCTGCTGTCCATGGCGCAGCAGTGGCGGTATCTAGATCTGGCCTTAATATCATGTCTGGTTCGACCCAGCCCTCCTCTCCAGCCGCTTCCGCCCATTCGCCTGTAAGTGTTTGCAGAAATATTGAATTAGGCAAGTAAAAATGCTTTTGCTTAGCAAATTTTGACGCGGGCACCGCCTTCCCGCGAGCTACACCGGGAAAGTCTGAAATGACGCACTCCACCTCATCTAGCTGGCGGTCGCCGACATAAGACTTTGCTGCTTCCGGCAAACTATTTTTCCAGCTCATGCGAGCACCTCAGGTATAAAATTCCCCTTAAAGAAGGCGGCAATATCAGTCGCTATTGCAGTTTCCTGCGTGGGGACATTGGTCATTTGTTCAGCCCGGTCCATCAACTCGGGTGGATATGAAGTGCTATCACGGCGTGCACT
>LAQD01000008.1:40306-40826 GCA_000981705.1 Rhodobacteraceae bacterium ASP10-04a | reverse complement strand
CACCTGCATATTTGCAAAAGTCACTTCTAGCAATCAACTCCGCTCCAGGAGGTAGGGCTGTGACTTGGTCTTGGTGCCAGGCGTTGAGGGTCACAGTACCATGGGTACCGAAGTTATAATCCTGACGGCCGATGGCCCAGCCACCATTGAACTTTTCGACTTTTCCACCCAAAGCCTGAGCGATGACTTGGTGGCCAAAACACACGCCAACCATGGGCCGAGAGCTCGCATAGATGTCTTTGATCAACTCAGTCAGAGGCTTAATAAACGCGTGATCCTCGTAAGCGCCATGTTTTGATCCAGAGATCAGCCAGCCATCGGCTTCAAGTGGAGAGGAGGGGAAGTCTTGATCCACAACGTCCCAGGTTTTAAAATTGAAGTCTTGCCCCTGCAGTAAGTCTGCAAACATAGCATCAAAATCACCATGCTGGGCTTGAACGTCGTCGGGCGCGTGGCCGCACTGTAAAATGCCAATAAGCATAAGACCTCTTTCAAATATTAGAACAACCTAGGCCTGAAT
>LAQD01000008.1:38526-40283 GCA_000981705.1 Rhodobacteraceae bacterium ASP10-04a | reverse complement strand
CTGACATCTTTTCAAACAAATATCGCTCTTGGGTCTTAGTCGCCACGAGATTTTGCAAAATCATTGTGGGTATGAACTTAACCAAGAGCGGACTATCAAGCCCCCTTATTGCGGCTGCTAAATTTGGAAGCAAACCGGGCATTGCTGAAGGTTGAGTATAGGCATTTCCGGCTATGGGCTTGGGAGGCTTGGCTCTGAGCTCAATTCCCTCCAAGGCAGCACCAAAAATAGCAGCAAACATCAGATATGGGTTTGCATCGCCACCAGCCACCCGATGCTCTATTCGAGTAGCGGCCTTAGGACCGCTTGGAATACGTATCGCGACAGTTCGGTTTTCGTGGCCCCAAGTGGCAGAGGTTGGTGCATGCGCACCAATCACAAAACGCTCAAAGCTGTTGGTATAGGGGGCAAAAAATAATGTGCTGGCTTCAAATGCTTGCAAGCAACCAGCCACGGCTGATTCGAGTTGGCTTTCATCACAGAAAATGTTTTTGCCAACGGCGTCTAACACAGAGAAATGGGTGTGTAGTCCATTGCCACTTTCTGCTGCAAAAGGTTTGGCCATAAAAGTAGCTGCCATTTTATGGTTACGGGCAGTGCCTTTGATCAGTTCTTTAAGTAAAATTACGTTGTCAGCAATATGAAGTGCTGGGCCATGGGTCATCGTGACTTCAAACTGTCCAATACCAGCCTCGCCAGTTATTGTTAGATCGCCTAACTCCATCAACCTTGCACCATCGGCAACATCGTTAAAAAAGGTGTCAAACCCATCAAGCTCGCGCATTGACAGAATTTCGGTGCCGGACAAGCGACGACCTGTCTTCGGGTTAATGGGGGGGGCTAAATTGCCACCATCTTCTAGCAGAAAAAACTCTAATTCACAGGCGGCAATGACGTACCACCCATGGTCTGAAAAACGGTTTAATACATTGCTGAGCGCTGTGCGGGGGTCTCCCGCAAATGGGCTGCTATCCTCGTTTTGCATGACCCGAAGATCTAAGGATGCGTCGCCTGCTACCCAAGGCAGTGGAATGGGCTCACGACCTGCTGACGCCATAATACCGTCTTGATCGCCGCTCTCAAACACCAGCGGGGAGCCGTCTATATCGGCACCAAAAATATCAATGTTGAGCACAGAGAGTGGCATGCGCGTTTGCTTGCCTGCCATACCTGCTGCAACGCGTTTGCCGCGGAGCTGACCGTTTAGATCAACAGCTGCAATGCGAAGGGATTTATTCATCTGATTATCTGTGGGCGATAACGTAAACGTGGCCGCGCGTCTTTTGGTAGGTGGCGGTTTAGTCGCTTATTGATTATTCCAAATAGACCAATGATCACGAGTGTGAGAAGTATAAAGTAGAAGGCCAGTATAGGATAAGGCACAAAGGGGTTGAAGGTCTTATCGGCAAAATATCTTGCATAGTATAACGCATCACCTCGCTGTTGCCACGCTGGGAACCCAGAAAAGAAAACCAGCGTAGTGGCATGAAACAGAAAAATAGCCTCATTCACATATGCGGGCCAGGCCAGCCGCATAGTCGTGGGCCAAATAATTCGAATGAACTTGTTCCAGCCAGCCAGGCCATAAGCATCAGCTGCCTCAACTTCACCCTTGGGAATGGCGCGTAACGCCCCATAAAAAATTTCTGCCGAGTAAGCTGCAGTATTCAGAATAAGGACTACTAGCGCGCCCACTTGTGCAGCCGTGAGCCAAGGCAAAATTCCTTTCTGTTTGAGGCGTAGAAAAATAAAATAGG
>LAQD01000008.1:35037-38461 GCA_000981705.1 Rhodobacteraceae bacterium ASP10-04a | reverse complement strand
GTCGCATGCGGACTTGCCTTTGCTAGGGCCACTCCATTGGCAATAAAAAACCCAATCAGAAGTGCGACAGCACCAAAGTAAATATTCCAGAGCATGCCTGAGCCAATCAGCGTGAAATGCTGGCAAAGGGTAAACTCAGTTTTAGGCAGTAGCCGAGCCCCATATCCAAGTGAGCGAAGCCCATAATCTATAATTGTTTGTGTACAGCTCATGCGTCACTTCCTAGGGTGCCTTGCCCATGGGAAAGCCGTTTTGTCAGCCGCTCAAGAATGACTTCGGAAATTTTAGTGAAGGCCAAGTAGAATACCATAAGAAATAAAAAGTAGTACATTCGCAAATCACCATGTGGATAGGCTGAGAATTTGGCCAGTTGGGTACCACCAAGCTCACGTGCCCAATAGACTATATCTTCAATGCCGAGCAGGAAAAGTAGGGGAGTGGCCTTAATCAAAACCATCCAAAGATTTGACAGGCCTGGTAGTGCATAAATCCACATTTGTGGGACTAATATACGCCAAAAAATTTGTCTTTGGTTCATACCGTAGGATTGGCCAGTTTCTATTTGCGCTTTTGGAACGGCGCGCATTGCGCCGTGGATTACGTTTGCCGCAAATGCTCCAAAGACAATTGTAAACGTTAGGACAGCCGTGAAGAACCCATAGATCTCATGCACATATTGTTCAGCTGTTCCTAAAGGTAGCTTGGCAGCTTTACATACAATGAAATCGCTTCCCTGACGGATCGGTTCGGACCAATTGGGGCAAAAAGCTTGGTGCCGCAACCACTCAAATCCTTGGTCTAATGCAATTACAAAGAAAAGAAAAAATGCTATGTCGGGAACACCTCTTACGATTGATATGTAAGCTTTTCCTATCCACCGTAATAAAAAAAGTTGAGATTGAGCTAGAGTTGCCCCACCGAAACCAAATATAAGAGCCGTAGGTCCGGTAATGGCAAGTAGGCCTAATACCGTCCCAAATGAATAATAAAACAGAAAGTGTTTGCCCGTGGTGAGGTAGCAGCTAAGCCACGCAAAACTTGCAAGAGTACTTGGATCTGAGCAGAAGCTAAAAATCTTATAAACCCCTAACAGTTTTGCTGTTTTGTGACCTGATAAGTGTAATTAAAAAGTAACTAAAAAAAGAGGGGCAAAGATTAACTCTTCGCCCCTCAAAAACAATTGGATTTATGGAAATGGTTGGCCTACTTCCCATTTGACGATCAGAGCGTTCAGCGTTCCGTCCGCCTTCATTGATTTAATTGCAGCGCTGAACTTATCGCGCAAATCATTATCAGATTCGCGTACACCCATGCCCACACCGCCACCGATGAATTCCTGTTTGTCTAGCAGTACTAAGCCTGCATCTTCTGCGGCTATTGGTGCCACATAATTTAAATCTGCTAAAACGGCATCCGCTTCGCCATTTCTGACGGCAGAAATTGTCTCTTCAGGTGTTGCAAATTCAACTAAAGTAACTCCGGGTAATGCCGCAGCAAAAGCCGCTTGGATCGTGTTGACCTGGGCGGCGATAACGGCACCGGACAGATTAACATCAGCTGAGAGGGCGACGTAGGCAGATGGTTCAGGTAGCGTATACTCTTCTGTAAAATCGATTACGGTATCACGCTCGGCGGTTACTGACATACCGGCTATAATGGTATCATAGTTACCAGACACTAGATTTGGGATTATGCTATCCCAATCATTTACAACCCACTCACATGTAAGGGCCGCACGTGTGCAAAGCTCGTCACCTAATTCGCGTTCAAAGCCATCAACTTCACCAGCGTCATTGATAAAATTATATGGTGGGTATGCACCCTCTGTGCCCATACGGACGGTGTCGGCAAAAGACATGCCCGCAGCAAGTGCCAATGCGGCAGTAGTTAA
This sequence comes from Rhodobacteraceae bacterium ASP10-04a, assembly GCA_000981705.1. Taxonomy (GTDB): domain Bacteria; phylum Pseudomonadota; class Alphaproteobacteria; order Rhodobacterales; family Rhodobacteraceae; genus Planktomarina; species Planktomarina antarctica. Next base: position 36,570 of record LAQD01000008.1, on the reverse strand, counting down.
GATCAGCTTATTCATGGTTATCTCCCTAAGATGAGTGGCTGAGTGGTTTTAGGCCACAGCAGCTAAAAATTGCTGGAGCCGTTGTGATTTCGGAGCGCCAAATATAGCGCTGGGTGATCCTTCTTCTTCTACCAAACCTTGGTGTAAAAAGATAATATGGTCTGCCACATCGCGGGCCAGTGCCATGTCGTGTGTAACAATCAACATTGTCCGGCCCTCAGAAGCAAGGTCTTTAATAACACGAACAACTTCTTGTTCAAGTTCGGGGTCAAGTGCAGATGTAGGCTCATCAAATAATAGAGCTTGCGGCTCCATGGCGAGCGCTCTTGCAATTGCCGCGCGTTGCTGCTGCCCACCTGAGAGTTGAGCCGGGTAGGCATCGCATTTCTCGCTAATCCCCACTTTTTCTAATAGGGCCCGAGCGCGCATTTCAACGTCCGCCTTGTCTTGCTTTAATACGGTGACTGGAGCCTCCATCACATTTTGTAAAATGGTCATATGGGCCCAGAGATTAAACTGCTGAAATACCATTGATAGATTGGTTCGCAATCTGGCCACTTGGGATGCATCTGAGGGCCGTCGATTATGACCTGAGCCCTGCCACTTTACCGGTTCGCCTTGAAAGTGGATCGATCCCTCCTGGCTAGTTTCAAGCATGTTGCAGCAGCGAAGCAAAGTAGATTTTCCAGAACCTGATGATCCAATAAGGGCTACCACACTGCCACTTTTGGCTGTGATGTCTATACCCTTAAGAACCTGCAAATCGCCATATGCTTTGTGAAGTCCTTTGATCTCAATCACAGAGGTGTCATTATCCAGCATAGATATCCCAATCAAATTTTAAAGATACTAGGCCGCGGAAGTTGGTTCACACAATCTAAAAGCGGCATTCGGATGAATTATGGGGCAGGTGGAAGGGGTAATTGTAAATATTTGTCTGCTTTTATGTCGACTAGACCAAAAATCTGCAGATTTTTGTGATCTTTTTGGTCGAGTGAGAGAATCGCTTGATTTAAATTTTTCCTCAGGCTGCCTATGTCTTGGGTTAGTCCGGTGAAATAAGGCAATGTTGGAGTTTCGGGTGTTGTGGTTAGAATGGTGAGTTGGGACATTCTATCGGAATCGCGTAATAAAAATTTCCAGGTGAGCGTATCAATGGCTGCTATGTCAGCCTTGCCGTCAATTAATGCCTCTGCAGAGGCTGCATGCCCGCCAGTTTGTATTTGGGATGTCCCGGTGATGCCTATGGATTGTGGTGCTGCCCAACCAGATTGTGACAGTGGATCATTATAGGCTAAAATAAAGTTATTAGCCGCAAGGTCGGGTGCTGAACCTTTGTGGGCCAGAATGACTGAATGGTAATGGCCTGATGCGCAGTTGGGTATCTGGTTGTCAGGGGTCGCCACCAGCTGCACCAAGCCATACAATTTTGCTCGGAATGGTAGGCCGCAGGTTTGGGATAAAAGCAGTGCTGGGCTCAGCCAGGCGGCCATAAGATTATCATCCGGAAAGGACAGCTCAGGAGCGGTGGGT
>LAQD01000008.1:32295-34987 GCA_000981705.1 Rhodobacteraceae bacterium ASP10-04a | reverse complement strand
CATGGGCAGATGCGCAAACAAGGTCGTTAGGCCTGTTGGCGGGCTATAGCGCTGTCGCGGTCATTCACGCCTAGTAGGCTAGCCAAAAGACGCATCAGTGCATCTTCTTCATGGTCGCGTTCTCCGTCTGCCAAAACCACCTGCCAAAGAGCCCGGACTACGTCGAAACGATCGTCATAGGGGACCGCGTCTTTAATGGCGCGTGTGAATCGTACGGTATCAGGAGCGTCTGCCTCTAAGGCTTCGGCTTGCACGCGCAGCGAAGTGGCCTCGCTCGTTGTCAGATTATAGAGAACAGATAAAACTGCATCGATCCGCTCACATTCCGCCACGGCGTAATCATCATCAGATTTTGCTATCCGCACCATTACAGCTGCCATAGCTTGACGTGCAGTGATCTCGCTAGATTCATTACTAGGCTTACGTGAAAATAGGTTTGCAAACATATTTGCCTCCATTTTTTTGTTGGGTTCGATACCAGCGCTAAATTAGCCGTCATACCCTTCGACGATTACTATATCAGCCTCTGAAACGACTTCTCTGATTGCCTTGGCATCTTGGTATGCCTCACTAGCGTAACACTCTTGTGCGGCTTGAAGACTAGGGAACTCAATCACAATCGTGCGAGGTCGTAGGCTGCCTTCGGGGAATTCTGCAGAGCCGGCTCGGACCAAGAATTTTGCACCGTGAGCCCTCAGGGTTTTCGCCGCGGCGACTTTGTAGGCTTCGTATGCAACCACATCAGTGATCTGATTGTGAGCTATCCAATATCCTTTGGCCACGGCTGTATTCCTTTTTCTTGTGCTGGGCTTTCTCAGACCAAACGGCTCATATCTTTTGCAGCCCGCACAAAGTCGCGGAACAATGGGTGCGGGTCGAAGGGTTTTGATTTCAGCTCTGGGTGAAACTGAACTCCGATAAACCATGGATGATCTCTAACTTCAACAATCTCAGGCAAGCGGCCATCTGGTGACATCCCAGAAAAGATTAATCCCTTTTCTTCAAGCTGTTCGCGGAATTTTATATCAACTTCATAGCGGTGTCTGTGGCGTTCTTCGATCGAGGTTCTGGCGTAGATTTTGGCGACCAGTGAGTCCGCGCTGAGGGTTGCATTATACGCACCCAGACGCATGGTGCCGCCTTTGTCATCAGATTCTTTGCGCCGCACCTTGTGGTTGCCTTGGACCCATTCCTTCAGGTGATAGACAACTGGTGTGAAGCGTTTTTTTCCGGGCTCATGATCAAACTCTTCGGAGCCTGCATCTGGCACATTAATTAAGTTGCGTGCAGCCTCTATGACGGCCATTTGCATGCCAAGGCAGATGCCCAGATAGGGCACTTTGCGTTCGCGTGCAAATTGCGCAGCTTTAATTTTACCTTCGGTGCCACGTTCGCCAAAACCGCCTGGAACTAAGATGGCGTGGAAGCCCTCCAGATGAGGGGCAGCGTCTTCGTGATCAAACACTTCGGCATCCACCCATTCGACATTCACTTTGACGCGGTTGGACATGCCGCCATGGGTGAGCGCTTCTTTGATCGATTTATAAGCGTCTTCGAGCTGTGTGTATTTTCCAACAATTGCGATTTTGACTTCGCCTTCAGGGTTGTTGACCCGGTCTTGCACGTCTTCCCATTTACTTAATTCAGGCTTGGGAGCCGGTGAAATTCCAAAGGCGTCGAGCACTGCTTGGTCCAAGCCTTGAGCGTGATAGGCCAAGGGTGCTTCATAGATGGATTTGAGATCATAAGCCGCAACGACAGACTCTTTACGGACATTACAAAACAAAGCAATTTTTGCACGCTCTTTTTCTGGGATTGGATGCTCTGATCGGCACACAAGGATATCGGGCGCAATTCCTATGGATTGTAATTCTTTTACGCTGTGTTGCGTGGGCTTAGTTTTTAGTTCCCCGCTAGCAGCAAGATAGGGCAGCAAAGTAAGGTGCATGAAAATACACTCGCCGCGGGGCTTGTCGTGGGCAAACTGTCTGATGGCTTCAAAAAATGGTAGGCCTTCGATATCGCCCACAGTGCCGCCAATTTCGCAGAGCATGAAATCTACTTCATCATCCCCTACCTTGAGAAACTCTTTAATTTCATTAGTCACATGGGGGACAACTTGGATAGTTTTGCCGAGATAATCACCCCTGCGTTCTTTTTCTAATACAGTAGAATAGATCCTACCTGAGGACACAGAATCACTCATCCGAGCTGCAACGCCAGTGAAACGCTCGTAGTGGCCTAAATCTAGATCGGTTTCTGCGCCATCATCGGTAACAAAAACCTCGCCATGTTCGAATGGAGACATAGTGCCAGGATCAACATTTAAGTAGGGATCAAGCTTTCGCAGTCGGACTGAAAATCCACGGGCTTGAAGCAATGCGCCTAGTGCCGCAGAGGCTAAACCCTTGCCGAGAGATGACACAACACCACCGGTAACAAATACATAACGCGCCATAAAAAAGGGTCCCCGTGTTTCGAATTTTGGTAAGAAAATTCCACCTCACCACGGGATTAAAGTCTTAACGACTTCGTGGTGATTCTGCAATCTCAAGATCAATATAGAGCGGCTGAAATTAGCTTAGCCGCAATACTTAGGGGTTCTGTTAATCAGCGACGGGCAAGAGAGGCGCAGAGTCTCCGGCCGATGGTGGCAATAGGTCTTCGGCACTTGGACCACCGCTTTGTTCTG